>DATFAY010000407.1:0-2706 GCA_035254085.1 Piscinibacter sp. | reverse complement strand
ACCAGCGCCGAGTTGCGCAGCAACGCCGAGCGGCTGCATCGCTTTGCCGATGTGTCGTCGGTCGATGCGTTCCTGGCCGAACTGGCCGAGCGCGCGAGCGAGAAGGGCGGCCCGCTGGTGGTGAAGCTGCCGCGCGCCGCCGGCGCGCGCGAGCCGCGCTGGGCACACCTGCTGTGCGGCGCGGTGGATGCATCGGCGCTGTCGGTGGCGGCAGAGTCCGACGACTTCGTGGCGGCCGGCGAGCTGGCCGCGCTGAAGGCCAATCAACAGGCCATGCAGGCGCAGATCGATGCCTTGCGCGAGCAGCTCGATCGCGTCTATGCCGAGCTGGGCATTGCAAAGGGTTGACGCATGCGAATCGACATTCCCGAACAGAAGAAGCTGGTCTTCGAAATGACCATGCCGATCCGCTGGGGCGACATGGACGCGATGGGCCATGTCAACAACACGATCTACTTCCGCTATCTCGAGATCATCCGCATCGAGTGGCTGTACCGCATCGGCGGCGCACCCGACCCGCGGGGCCAAGGCCCGGTGATCGTCAATGCGTTCTGCAACTTCATCAAGCAGCTCGAGTACCCCGGCGACATCCTGGCCAAGCACTACGTGGCCAACCCCGGCCGCACCAGCTTCGACACCTTCATCACGCTGGAGCGCACCGACCAGCCCGGCGTGCTGTACGCCGCCGGCGGCGCCACCACCGTGTGGATCGACTTCCCGCAGCAGAAGTCCGTGCCGCTGCCCGAGTGGCTGCGCCGCGCGCTCGACTGAAGGCTGAAGGCGCTCAGGCGCTCAGCAGCTTCTGCACCAGCAGCGGGGTCGTCGAGGCGCTGTACTTGCGCATCAGGCGGGCCCGGTAGACATCGACGGTGCGCGGGCTGATCTCCAGGCGCTTGCCGATCTGCTTGCTCGTCATGCCTTCGATCAGCAGCGCGGCGATCTCGCGCTCGCGCGGCGTGAGGTCCGCCTTGAGCTGTCGCCGCGCCGACAGGTCTTCGAAGCTCCAGATGCCTGCCGCGTGAGGATGCCGCGGATTGAGTGCGCGGCCCGACACATGGCACCAGAACAGCTCTCCGCGCCGCGGCCCGCCGGTGCGCTTCATCACCCGCTCGTCGGCGTAGTAGCCGTGGGCGTTGAGACTGGCGACGATGCGCTGGCCGGTGCGCTCGAACTCGTCGTGCGTGGGGTAGAGCACCTCGAACGAGCGCCCCACGAGCTGCTCGCGGGTGGCGCCGAACATGTCGAGCACCTGCTGATTGCAGTCGACCATGAGCCGGTTGCGCGAGATGACGAGTCCGATCGGCGCCATGTCGAAGGCGACGCGATAGTCGAGGGCGGAATCGGAAGCAGCCGTGGCCATGCGGGGATGGATCGCCTCGCGGGCAAGTCCCAAGCGGTCTTAGTCAATTCTACGTAACGACTACGTAATGGCTTAAGTAGTACGCTCCACGTTTCATTGAAATCCCCTGGCGGAGACGACGAATGAACAAGGTGTATCCCAGCGCGGCCGACGCGCTCAAAGGCATCGTCAAGGACAACCAGTTGCTGGCGGTCGGCGGCTTCGGCCTGTGCGGCATCCCCGAAGCGCTGATCGCCGCGCTGCGCGACAGTGCGGTGAAGAACCTGACGGTGATCTCGAACAACGCCGGCGTCGATGGTTTCGGCCTGGGCATGCTGCTCGAGACGCGCCAGATCAAGAAGATGATCTCCAGCTACGTCGGCGAGAACAAGGAGTTCGAGCGGCAGTACCTCGCCGGCGAACTGGAACTGGAATTCACGCCGCAAGGCACGCTGGCCGAGAAGCTGCGTGCGGGCGGCGCGGGCATCCCGGCCTTCTTCACGCGCACCGGCGTGGGCACCATGGTCGCCCAGGGCAAGGAGACGCGCGAGTTCGACGGCCACGTCTACGTGATGGAGCGGTCGCTGCGGCCCGAGGTGTCGCTGGTCAAGGCGCACACCGCCGACAAGAGCGGCAACCTCGTGTTTCGCCGCACCGCGCGCAACTTCAACCCCGCCGCCGCCATGGCCGGCCAGATCACGGTGGTCGAGGTCGAGCACCTGGTCGAAGTGGGCGAGATCGACCCCGACGCCGTGCACCTGCCCGGCATCTACGTGCACCGCATCGTCGTCAATGCGCACCCCGAGAAGCGCATCGAGAAGCGCACGATCAGAACAGCGAGCTAAGGAGACCCTCATGCCCTGGACCCAAGAGCAAATGGCCGCCAAGGCCGCCACCGAACTGAAGGACGGCTACTACGTCAACCTCGGCATCGGCATCCCGACGCTGGTCGCCAACTTCGTGCCCAAGGACATCGAGGTCTGGCTGCAAAGCGAGAACGGCATGCTCGGCATCGGCCCGTTCCCGACCGACGAAGAGGTCGACGCCGATCTCATCAATGCCGGCAAGCAGACCGTGACCACGATCCCCGGCTCGAGCATCTTCGGCTCGCACGATTCGTTCGCGATGATCCGCGGCGGCAAGATCAACCTGTCCATCCTCGGCGCCATGCAGGTGAGCGAAGAGGGCGACCTCGCCAACTGGATGATCCCCGGCAAGATGGTGAAGGGCATGGGCGGCGCGATGGACCTGGTCGCCGGCGTGCCGCGCGTCATCGTGGTGATGGAGCACGTCGCGAAGAAGAAGGACGGCACCACCGACCTCAAGATCCTGCCGCGCTGCACGCTGCCGCTGACCGGCGTGGGCGT
>DATFAY010000406.1:0-15612 GCA_035254085.1 Piscinibacter sp. | reverse complement strand
GGTGGCGCTTCGCAGGTCGACGCTCGACGGGGCGCGCGCCCATTGCAGGCTCGTCCCGGGCGACGAGCGCTTCCACGCCCGCACGGCGACCGAGTAGACCGCGGTCGCACCGAGCGCAGCGGCGTTGGCGCCCGCCGGAAGCTCGACGCTGGTGTGTGCGCCCGCGACGCCGATCAGCGAAGACAGGTCCTGCGTCGCGACGATGCCGCCCACGTCGCTCACCACGAGTTGCGCGGCATCGAACGACTGCGGCGAACCGAAGGACAAGTCGACCGTGAGCGTGCCGAGCGTGATGCCGGCAGCGAGCGTGGCGGGCGGCGCGCTCAGGGCGGTGCTGCTGCCCGAAGGCGCGGCGACCACCACCGTTTGCGAAGCATCGTCGACCCGGCGCCCGCGGGTGGTCAGGCTGAAGTGCTCGCTGCCCTCGACCGGAGCGGCATCGCCGAAGGTGATGAGGCCCGTCGGCGAATAGTCGGCGATGCGAAGGTCCCCGCCGGGCAGCGCCGCCGGATGTGCGAGCAGGCCGCTGAACGGATCGGTGTTGGCCACCGCGATCTCGTGCGGCAGCGCGCCGCTCCACGGCGGCGTCTGCGCGAACACGAGCTGCGCGCTGGGCGGGACGGCGGGCGCGGCGAGGCTCAGCTGCGCGTCGCCGGCCGGACTGAGCAACGGCACCATCGGCGCGGGAATCGCATGGTCCGGGTCGGTCATGTCGACGCCCAGCTGGGTCGGGTTGGCGGCCAGCAGATCGGCCACGCCGGCCGGCACCGAGCGCACGATCATCGTGCGCATGTTGCGCCCGCGGATGACGACGCTGAACGTCACGCCGCTCGCGGCCGCGGGCAGCGGGTACAGGGCGAAAGCCGCGTGTTGGTCGCCCGGCACCACGGGCGCCGAGCGCACGCTGACCATGCTGCGCCCGTCGGCCGAGGGCAGCTCGGCGCTCGCCACCACGTTGTCGATGCAGCCGGCGGTGGCGCCGCTGGTGCAGAACTGCGTCTGGTCGACCAGGCCGATGATCGCGCCGGTGCGCGTGAGGTCGTACCAGCGCAGGTCGGGCCGCATGGTGACCCGCTCGACGCCGTCGTCCGACGCGAAGCGCACGAGGCTGTGCTCGAGATCCCATTGCACGGTGAACTCGTTGTCGACGTTGGCGGCGATCGCGATCGGGCCATCGACGCGCAGGCCCAGCGCGCCGTCGGCGAACTCCAGCGGCAGCTCGCGCGTCGTGCCGGCGGCGTCGACGACTTCGACCTGCGCGTTGAACAGCAGCTGCGCGTCCTTGGCGGCGTTGGACAGCGCATCGTCGTGGCGCAGCAGGAACAGGCGCATCTGGCCGTAGCTGCCGGCGGCCAGCGGCTTGCCGGTGATCAGCGACGCGATGATCCCGTTGACCGAGGTCGCGAGGTCGACCAGCTTGGGCGTGTCCAGCTTGAGCACCTGCCAGCTCGGGTCGCTGGGCGACCAGGGCCGGTTCGGGTCGGTGTGCAGGGCGACCGAGGTGACGACCACCCAGGCGTGGCGATAGGGTCCCGGGGCGCCGCCCGCCAGGCCGACCGAGAGGCCGCCCGACTGCGAGCCGGGGGCCGGCGTGTCGCCGCCGCCGGAGGAGGACCCGCCGCCGCAGCCGGCCAGCAGCGCGAGGGCCAAGGTCAGGGCGAGTGCCGCGGTGGCGGCGACCGCGCGGTCGATGCTCGGCGTGCGGCTCATCGTGCGCCGGCCTCCTGGTCGAGCGCCATCGCGGTCGCGGGCCAGAAGGCTTCCTCGTTGGCGGGCAGGGCGGCGGCCAGCGGGAGCGGGACCGGCAGCGGGACCGCGGGGGCGGTGGCGGCACGCCGCAGCTGATCGAAGCAGGCGCGCACCGCGGAAGCGGCCGCGGCGCAGTCGGGCATGAGCTTGTTGTCGACCAGGAAGCCGATGCGCACTTCGCCGTCGTACGAGGTGATGGACACGCCCACGCCCACGGTCATGCCCTGCGGCACGCACAGCATGAGCTCGTCCATGCGCACGCCGTCGACGCTGCGTGCTTCGGCGGGGCCGATCACGTTGGTCACGATCACCGTGCAGCGGCGCGAGAAGATGCCCAGCACCAGGCGCTGCAGGCCGATCGGCAGCAGACCGGCGAAGCGCACCAGCGCCAGCGCGAGCTGCCCCTGCAGGCCCTGCTTGAGCGTCGTCATGCCGTCGCGCACCGCGTGCAGGCGCTGCAGCGGATCGGCCAGGTGCAGCGGCAGCTCCAGGCCGACCAGGCCGAATTGGTTGCCCAGCAGATGGCTCTGGCCGGGCGGACGCATGTTCATCGGCACGACGGTGCGCACCGGCGCGTCGATGCGCACCTGGCCCTGCGCCTGCAGGTGATGGCGCAAGGCGCCGGCGATGACCGCGAGCATCACGTCGTTGACGGTGGCGCCATGGCGGTGCGCGATCTCGCGGGTCGCTTCCAGGGAGAGCGCCTCCGACCACGCCACCGACTTGTGGCGGCCAGGCGCGCCCTTGAGCCGGCTCGGCCGGTCGCGCCGCATGAACAGCATCGTGGCGGCGTCGGCGAGCACCTGCGGCGCGCGGCGCAGCATCAGCGCGGGCGTCAGCGCCGACCGCTGGGCGGGGTGCGCCGGCTCGACGCGCTCGGCGCCGTCGGCCACGTCGGTCATGCCGCCCACCAGGTCCATCAGCGACACCCCGTCGGCCAGGCTGTGATGCACCCGCATCACGAGCGCGCAGCGGCCGTCCACCCCGTGCACCAGGGTGGCGAGCCAAAGGGGCCGGTCCGTCGGCAGGGGCTTGCACGCCTCGCCGGACATCCATGCCTTGAGCTCCTTGGCGCCGGAGCCCGGCGGCAGGCTCATCTGCTGCAGGTGGCGGTCGATGTGGAAGTGCTCGTCGGGCACCCAGCGCGAGCGCAGCCAGCCGCGCTGGACGCGGTGCGTGAACTGATGGTGCGGCAGCAGGCGTGAACGCAGCCGCGCCCGCACGGCCTCCAGCGACAGCACTTCGGCGAAGACGAACGCGAGGTGGATCACCACCAGGTTCTCGGGACAGTCCATGCGCAGCCACGCATGGTCGGCGCTGGACATGGTGCGGGCGGCGTGCAGGGGCATGGCGTGTCTCCGGCGTGTCGTGGTCGGGCGGCGCTCAGGGCGCCATCGTGGCGGCGCGCAGCTTCAGCCCGACCGCCTGCGTCATCGTCTTCAGCTTGGGGTCGATGCTGGCGCGGCTTTGCTCTGCGATCTTCTCGCCGTAGCTGCGCTCGAGCTGCGGTACCAGGTGCTCGAACTTCTTCTTCACCGGCGACTCGAGGATCGCGATCAACTGGCGCAATTCGTCTTCGCTGAAGTTCTGCGCCAGCAGCGGCCCGAGCGTGGGTGCCTTCAGCCGGGTCGCGTTGTCGCGCGCGATCGGGGTCGCCTCGTCGATGTACTTCTGCACGTCGGTGGCGATGTCCTTGAGCGTCGCCTCCTGCTTGGGCCCGGAGACGCGCCCCTGCAGCGCGATGCGCGCCTGCTGCAGCGCATCGACGGCGGGGCGCTGCACCATCATGATGGCGGCGTCCTCGACGTGCCACAGCGCGAGCACGCGCGTCACCAGTTCCTGTTTCTTGTCGGCGCCGGCCTGTTGCGCACCGGCCAGGCCGGTGGCGGTGCACAGCGCGAGAGTCCACAGCAGGGATCGGTACTTCATGGGTTTCATCGGTGGAGTGGAAGAGTTCAGAACGGCTTGGTGATGGTCACGCCGAAGTAGCGGATGCGGATGCCGCCGCTCACGTCCAGGCCTGCGTACGGGTTGTAGACGGCGTTGAAGAAGTTGGTGCAGTTGAGGTTGCAGCTGCCGTCGGGCGGAATGTCGAACTTGCCGCTGGCGTAGCTGGCGGTGGCATCGATGCGCAGGCCGTCCTTGGTGGCGTAGCCCAGGCCGAGGCTCTTCACGGTGAGGTCGGGCAGCGGCGAGATGAGGTCGATCTTGTTGCTGGGCACCGAGCTCTTGCGCGGCTCGTAGCCGGCACGCAGCGTGAGGCCTTCGGTCACGCGCACCTGCAGGCCGAGGCCGTAGTTGATCGTGTTGCGGTAGCCGCGCGGGATCACGAGCTTGCTCGAATCGGCCTGGCCGAAGATGCGGGCCATCTCGAGCAGCTTGATCTGCTGGTCGAACTGGAAGGTGAGCTTGTCCCAGCGCTTCCAGTTGCTCCAGTTGGCATCCAGCGTGAGCTGCACCCGCTCGATCGGCTTGACCTTCAGGCCCACCTGCACGTGCTCCGCATACGGCAGCACCATCGTCACGTTGCCGCTTTGCACGGCCGGGATCGAGGTCGGAAAGCCGAACATCGAAGCCACGATCGGACCCAGCAGGCTGCTGTACATGCCGCGCACGAAGTGGTCGAGCATCGGCTCGGCATTGAACTGGTAGCGTCCGGTCAGCACCGTGTTGGAGCCGCCTTGGTACACCGCGCCGAGCGAGAAGCGGTCGCTGGGCTCCCACAGCACGCCGAGGTTGAACGTCGGGTCGGCCGGGGCCGTCATCTCGAAGTTCATCCCGCCGATCTTGTTGAACGGGCGCAGCCGGCCTTCCTTGCCGTCGCCGCACAGGCCGAAGGCGAAGGTGTCGAGAGGGTTGCCGTTGTCGCTGCACCAGGCGTCCTGCAGCTTGCCGATCACGCCCAGCAGCTTGTTGGGCATGCGCATGTCGGTGTCGAGCATGAAGCCCTGGTGCGCGATCGGGATCGACAACCCGACGCTGAGGGACTTGCTCAGCTTGTACGCCACCGAAGGCGAGAGGTACACCAGCCGCTGGATGTTGACGCGCCGCCCGTCGTAGCGCCCCGGATCGGCGTCGCCGCCCTTGGTCCGGTCGATGCCCACGCCCTGCACCACGTAGCTCGCGGTGGCGAAGGTCCAGGGCGATCCCGGCTTGTTCCAGCTCAGGCCCAGGCCGGCACCCGCCGCAAAGGGCAGCCGCGCCTTGGGCACGCCGATGATCGGCAGGAAGATGCTTTGCCGCACCGGGCCGGTGTCGGTACCGGCCAGCGGGTCGACCTTCCAGCCCCCGATGTCGAAGCCCTCGGGCTGCGTGAAGTGGGCGTAGGGCTTGATCGAGGCGCCGAAGAAGGTGTCGGAGCGCCACTTGCCTTGCAGGTGGGAGAGTCCCGCTGGGTTGAAGTGGATCGAGTCGAGCCCCGGCGGCGCGGCCGTGACCGCGTTGCCCAGCGACATCGCCACCGGGCTGGTGCCGATGTTCTCGGTGAACGACGCGCGTGCCTCGCCTTGCGCGATCAGCGCCAATGCGCCCGCTGCCAGCGCGGCATGCGGAAAGCGGCGCGAGCCGCGCCGCCGGTTCGGGTGCAGCAGCATCGGGGCCGCCGCCTCAGAAGTTCAGCGGCATGTTCATGCCGAAGCTGAAGTCGGGCGTGTCGGTGGTCAGGCCGATGCCGACGGTGAAGTTCAGCGTCGTCACCGGCGATACCCGCAGGCCCAGGCCCATGTTCAGCATCGCCGAAGACTGGCTGCTGGTCTTGGAGTCGACCAGGTTGCCATTGGCGTCGATGACCTTCAGTCGCGTGCGCGCCGAGATCGACTCCTGGAACGACATCGTGGTCGACACGTTGTACGACAGCGCGTAGGCGAAGCCCACGCCAAAGCCCACGCTCAGGCCCGGGTGCACTTCCTTCAGCGTCTCGCCGTTGCGCATCTGGTTCAGGTGCTTGACCGGCAGGCCGTAGCTCACGTTGAACGAACCGAAGATCGCCACCGGGTCGATGACCTTGGAGGCGTTCATGCCCAGCGTGGCGGAGGTGTAGCCCGCGCCCGTGGCCAGGCCCTGGCCGTCGATCGTCTTGTAGGGGCTGCGGCCGGTGGGCAGGCGCAGCGTGGCGGTCGCCGTGAGCGCCGGGAACTCGCGCGTGACCGGGAAGGGCTGCAGCCGCGCGCCCACGGAGACGTCGCCGATCGCGTTGGAAAGGCCGGAGAAGGTCTCCGACTGCGAATACTTGCTGACCAGCGGCAGCGTCACGTTGGCGGTCAGGTTGTCCTTCACGCCGTAGTCGGCCGAGACGGTGTTGGTGATGGTGTGGCCGCGGGTGTTCTGGATCGCGAACTGCGTGAGCTTCTGGTCGGTGAACTTGGCGCTGATCTGCTGCTGGCCGATGTAGGTGTAGGTGAGGTCGTAGGTGATCGCGTGCTTGCCGGCGCGCAGCAGCGAATACTGCTTGTCGGCGGCCGAGAGCGTCTCCTTGAGCACCTTGGCCTGGTCGACGTCGCCTTCCTTCTTGCCGAGTGCCTCGCGCGCGGCCTCGGTGCTGGCGCCGTTCGCGCGCGCCGGCTCCGCGGGTGCGGAGGCGGCCGATGCCGGCGCGGCGGGCGCGGTGGCCGCGTCCTGGGCACGGGCAGCGCCGGCGCCGCACGCCAGAAGAATGAAGACGACCGCAGCGTTCGCAACGGACAACTTGGTGTGGGAAGGCTGGCTCATGTTATTTGCGGAAGGTGAAGACACCCAGACCGGACTGCACCGCTCGTTGCAGGGCTTCGGACCGATCGAGTTGGGGAAGCACGGCCTCGGGCCGTATGAGGTCGTTGTCGATCACGCCGAGCTCGCGATCGGACAGGGAAAGGCGGGCCAGCGTCGTCGGCTGGGTCTTGGGGGGATAGAGCAGGAACAGCGTCTTCGTCTCCCAGAGCTTCCCGAACTCATCGGTGGAGAAGACGATGTGGCCGGCGGAAGGATCGGCGAGGAACACCCGCCCATCGCGAATGCCGCGGAACACGACGAAGTGCTTGAAGCCGGCGTACTCGATCGGCACGATGGCGGGCTGCTTCAAGCTGGCCAGGTCGGACATCTCGCCGCGAAAGCCGCCGGCATCGGCGCCCAGCGTCTGCAGGTAGCGCTTCATGTCGAGCAAGGAGAAACCCCGTCGCGCGATGATCTTTTCGCGCTCGCCGTGGGCCAGCATGCCCTCCATGGCCTGCTGCTCGGTGACGTCGAGGCCGAGGTAGTTGTTCATCACCGTGACCAGGGCCGCCGAGCCGCAGCTGTAGTCGTAGGCCTGGCGCACGATGTTCTTGAACTTGAACTCCGAGTACGGCTTCATCTGCCGCGGCTCGGACACGGCGCCGCCGCCCACGCGCGCCATCGGCAGCTCGTACTGGTCGACGGGCTGCGCCTCGGGCGGCACCTGGGACGTGATGCCGAAGCCGCCGATCACGGCCGCCGCCACGCCGAGCAGGATCATCCACATGTCGCTTCCTTTTTCGTTCGCGGCGCGCTACTGCGCCCACAGGTAGATGTGGCCGGTCATCGCGCCGTTGCCGTTGAGCTGCAGCTGCCCGTAGCTGGCCGAGGGCGCGATGGGCGCCAGCGGGTCGCTCTGCGCGGCGAGCGCCTTGAAGCCGAACTGCGTGAAGCCGACGAAGCCGGGCAGGCTGATGTCGACGTAGTCGGCGCCGTCGGTGCGGCTGCGCACGTCCACCGTGAAGCTGAACAGGTCGGCCACGCCGCCCAGCCCCTGCATCACCGCATAGGTGCGGGTGCCGCCCACGGTGAAGCCGGCGACGAGATTGGCGTCGAGCTCCAGGTGCACCGCCAGCGAGATGCCGTCGCCGCCGCTCACGCCGGCGAGTTCCTCGTCGCTCAGCGACACCGGCGCCGCGATGCCGGCGCGGGCGACGCACAGCGCGGCCAGCGCTGCGGCATGCAGGGGGCGCAGGCGGGCCATTTCAAAACCCCGCCTTCAGCTTCACGTCGAGGAACTGGATCTGCAGCGTGCCGATGCGGCTCGATCCCAGGTCCATCCCGCCGCCTGGCAGCGAGGCGCTCTTGAACGCGATGTCGTCGATCGTCAGGCTGCCGATCGCCGCGCCCGCCGCCGTCGTCGGCCAGCCGATGCCGATGTGGAGGAACGAGTTGCCGCCGGCATCGGTGATCGCATTGACGATGCCGGGCTGGTTGGTGGCGTCGGCGATGGCCCAGGGCGCTCCCAGCATCACGCCGGTGTCGGAGGCGGCGCCCAGCTTGATGCCCGAGAAGCGCCACTGCTCGCTCACCGACGTGGGGTCGGGGTTGCTGACGTCGTCCCGGCCGCGCGGGCGCAGCAGCAGGTGGCCGATGTCGGCCTGCAGCGCGAGCCCGAACGCGATGCCTTCGACGCCCGGCGTGGCGGGCGTGGTGAGCGTGAGGCTGCTCGCGCGCGTCACCAGGTCCTTGACCACGAGAGCGCCGCCCTGGAAGTCGATGCCGTCGGCATGGACGCCCCAGTCGGCGGCGAACTGCCACTTGAGCAAGCCGTTCGCGTTGGCCGGCTCGCCCAGGCGGATCACGTCGGCGAGGCCGTTGCCGCGCGGCAGGACCTTCAGGGTGTAGGGATCGCTGAAAGTGCTGGCCGGATCGTCCGAGCGCGACAGCGACAGGTTGCCCAGCCACAGGCTGTCGCCCGACGGGCCGGGCATGGTGTAGGTGAGCGTGAGGCCGCCCGACAGCGAGAAGCCGTTGAGGTTGAAGGCCAGGCCGTCGCTGCCGCGCACGCCGGCCAGTTCCTCGTCGCCGAGGGCGCGCAGGCTGCCGGCATGGCAGGCTGCGGCGGCGGCGGCCAGCGCGAGCGCTGCACCGGCGGCGCGCCACGGCATGCGCGGCAAGGGGCGACGTGTACTGCCCATGACGTTCAGCCCGGCGGCTTGGGCAGGTTGGGCGGCGCAGGCAGGTTCACGCTCGGGGCGTAGACGCGATCGCGCCAGTTCAGCCAGAAGCCTTCCAGGGCCTTGTCCGGCGCCGCCAGCGCGGCATTGGCGCTCGGGAACAGCACGGCCTGCTTGAGCACCGAGATGAAGAAGTCGCGGCTCGGTCCGTTGGCGTCGCCGGCGACCAGGTTGCCCAGCTGCGACAGCGTCACCGCGCAGGCCGTCGCGCCGCAGGTGCTGCCGTCCCAGCGCTTGCCGCCCAGCGTGTCGTTGTGCGAGTCGATCGTGCCGGCGGCGCCGGCGTTGATCAGCAGCGAGCCGCTGATCGCATTGAGCTGCACGCCCAGGTCGCCCTGGATGCTGCCGAAGCCCAGCCGCATGCCGACGACTTCACGGGTGGCGGGATCGGCGCTGTTCTTGTAGACGAACTCGAAGTAGGGATCGCTGATGTTGACCAGCCGCTGTGCTTCGGTGCCGTCGCTGCGCCCGAAGCGCAGCAGGCCGATGTCGATGTCCGCGCCCGTGCCGTTGCGCGCGGCATAGCTGTATTCGCCCAGCCGCACGTTGCTCAGGTTCGCACTGAGCGTGATGTCGGCGCCCAGCGTGATGCGCGTGAAGTCCAGCCCGTTGAGGCTGGTGTTGGTGAGGTTCAGCAGGGCCTGGCCCGAAACCTCGGACAACTCCGTGTCGCTCATCGGCCGCAACCCTTGCGCATGGGCCGTCGCGCCGAGGCCGGTGAAGGCAGCGGCGAGGCAGGCGGCAAGCGCGGTGCGCGGTGACATGCTCGACTCGGACGTGTTGTTGGAGGACTCGGGCGAGGCGACCCGCGGTCGCCTGCAGGGTCGGTGCGCAGCGCTCAAAAAAACGCCCCGCGTTACCGGGGCTGAACGCAGTGTCACCAAGACGCGCCCGAGGGCGCGTCTTCACCCTCATAGAACTCAGTGGCCGTACATCCAGACCTTGGTGCCTTGCAGGTCGATGTTGTTCAGCGCGAAGCCGCCGAACGACGCACCGCCGTGACCGGTCGTGATCGAGTCGACCGTGATGCTCGGCGCCACTTGGCGGGCCGTCACGCCGCCCACCGTCGGGAAGGCGAACTGGACCACGTCGTTGCCGACGAAGCCGGTTGCCGCAGCGGTGGCGGTCAGGATGGTCGTGGTGTCGGCAGCGTTCACGCCGCGAGCGCCCAGGGCCGTCGCAGCGGCGGTCTGGAAGGCGCCGCCGGTCAGCACGTCGACGGTCATGACCATCATGCCGCTGATGCCGATGTTGTTGAACGCGACGGACGCGCCGCCGTTGTCCTTGTCGGTGTACTGGAACGAGCCGATGTTGATGTTCAGGTCGGCGACGATCGACACGCCGTCCTGGCCGGTCACCTGGCTCAGGTCCGAGTCGGCGATCGACGTCATGGCGGAGGCCGAGAGGGCCAGGGAAGCGAGGGCCGCAGCGACGGCGGTCTTGACGAGTTTCATGCTTGCATCTCCAGTTTGGTTGGTCTCTGTCTCAAAGATCGCTCGCTGGCTGCACCCCTACCCTCGTGAGTCGTGCTCATGTCGGCCCGCGTTCGCTGTGGCTTGCGCGGGCCGGTTGAAGCGTTCGTCAGCGGCGAGATGCGATGATCGTGACGCGGCGCACGCAATGCACTGACCCTTGCGGCCAAGCTCATGGCCCACCAAACCACTTGTTTGCAGGGCCGGGTGAACCTGTAGTTACGAGATGAAAGAAGGGGCGCGCATGCCGGCGATGGCGTGGGCGCAGGAGATGCAATGACTGCGGGAAAACGCGCGCTCGGCGCGGTGTCAGTGCAGCAGGTCGGACATGGAGACCTCGTCGAGGTACGAGGCCGGCAAGCGGATGCCGTTGAGGTCGTATTGCAGGCGCGCTTCGGCGTGCTTGGACACCACCACGCAGGCGTCGGCCACCAGGTGCGCCAGCACGCCGCGGGTGGCGCGCGCGTTGCACGCGACCCGCATGCGCACCAGGTCGGACTTGTCGTGCGCCAGCCGCGTCATGACCTCGTCGCTCATGCACGGGTTGGAGGCGACGGCCACGCGCACCTGCAGGCGCGGGTGCGCCGCGAGGAAGGCGATCACGTCTTCGTCGATGTGCCGGTTGGCGGCGACCCACACCGCGAGGTCCGGGTGGTGCTCGAGGATCTCCCACCAGACCGCGGGCGCGGCCGCGCGTGCCCCGACGATGCGCGCCGGCTGCAGCGGCGAGGCCTCCAGCAACCGCCGGAATTCGTCGGCACTCGCGATCGGTGCGTCGCCTCGATGCAGCGCCACGCTGCCCTCCCGCGTCAGCTCGCGCAGCGCATGGTGCTCGGCGATCGGCCGAACCAGCGCTTGCATGCGCGATAGAAGTTGCTCGGGTCGGAGAACCCGAGCGCGAAGGTGATCTCGGTGGGGCTGAAGTCGCTGTGCTGGAAGTAGCGCTGCGCCATCTCGCGCCGCACCTCGTCGACCAGTTCCGCGAAGCTCGTGCCTTCCTCGGTCAGGCGCCGCTGCAATGTGCGTTCGCTCATGCACAGCATCGAGGCCATGGTCTCGCGCCGCGGATCGCCCTTGGACAGGTGCTTCATCAGCGCCTGCCGCACGCGGATGCTGACCGAGCCGCCCTGCTGCTCGGCGATCTGGGTGGCGATGCGCTCGCACAGGTCGGCCACGGCCTGGTCGGCGGTCGGGATCGGCAGCGAGAGGTCCGCGCTGGCGAGTTCGATCATGCATTGCGGCGCGCCGAAGAAGACCGGACAGCCGAAGGCCTGCTGCCAGGGCGTCGGGTCGGTCGGCACCGTGCCGGGATGGTGGAACGCGATCGGCCGCACCTGCCGGCCGGTGATCCAGTGCATGCCGTGCAGCAGCACGGTCGAGTAGAAGTCGTAGCGCTGCGGCGGCACGGGACGTCGCCCGGCGGCGATCTGCGTGTGCAGGAAGCAGCGATCGCCTTCGATCTTGAAGTCGATGGTCGCCGTGGGCGCGACCAGGTGCGTGAAGCGCGACAGCGCCTGCAGTGCGCCCAGCAGCGTGGGCGCGCTCATCACCACATGCGACAGCACGCCCAGCGAGTTCAGCGGATGCGTGGGCACCGTCAGGCCGATGGTGGGGTCGCCGCTCTTGGCCACGGCCAGTTCCCAGGCGCGGCTGAAGCCATCGGTGAGTTCGGCCAGGTCGACCTCGTCCGGGTCGGACAGGTCGAGCCCGGCCTCGGCCAGCAGGGCATCGACATCAAAACCACGCTGGGTGAAAGCATCCTTCATCGCTTTGCACCACCCTACATCGGAGATGAGCATTGGTTTCATGGCTGTGCTTCCGTTGTTCCCGATGACGCCGCTTGTCCCAAAAAATAGAACGGGCGTTCACTTTTCCTGGGGAGCGAAAGATAGCCGTCAGGTTTCACGCGCCCAACTGGGGTGAACCCGAACGCCCGCGTCCCGGCCGGCGGAACCAAAATGGGTCATGAGTGCCGTTCCGGCGTGCTTCACGACGGAGCAAACGCGAGTGAGCGAAGACTTAGGCGCGCCGCACGAGGAAAACGCACCCCCTAAGTTGGTGTTGCAGGCACGGCAACGCGTGTCGTCATACGACCCGGCTCCGAGCATTCGCCCTCGCGGCACCGGTGTCTTGCCGCTTGATAAGCTGGCTGCCCACGCGATCTGTTCTTGATCGACCTCAAGCACCCGATGAACAAGGCCTTCACCCGAGAAAGCGACGACGCCGCCGACGAAGACGGCGACGAGGTCGCCTTGCCGGCCCTGCCGCAAGGCAGCCGCAACTACGTCACCCCTGCCGGCTACGCGCGGCTGCGCGAGGAATTGATGAGCCTGCTGGACGTCGAGCGGCCCAAGGTCGTCGAGGTCGTGTCCTGGGCCGCCAAGAACGGCGACCGCTCCGAGAACGGCGACTATCTCTACGGCAAGAAGCGCCTGCGCGAGATCGACCGGCGCATCCGCTTCCTCACCAAGCGGCTGGACATCGCCGAAGTGGTGGACCCGTCGGTGCACCACGGCAAGGACCAGGTGTTCTTCGGCGCCACCGTCACCTACGCGAATGCGCGCGGCGACGAGCGCACCATCACGATCAAGGGCATCGACGAGGCCGACAGCGCACACGGCGAAGTGAGCTGGATCGCGCCCATCGCGCGGGCGCTGCTGAAGGCGAAGGTCGGCGACGAAGTGCAGTTGATGACGCCGGGCGGCCTCGAGAAGATCGAGGTGGTCGACGTGCGCTATCCCGCGCCGCATTGACCCCATGCCGGCGCCCTTGCCATTGGCCGACGATCGATTGCCGCCTGCGCTGCTCGAGGCCATCGCCGCACGCGGAGGCAAGCGCAGCTTCCCCGCCCACACGGTGATCGTCCATGAAGGCGACGACACCGACTCGCTCTACATCGTGCTCAGCGGCCGCGTGAAGGCCTACGCCAGCGGCGACAGCGGACGCGAGGTGGTGCTGGGCGAACTGGGCCCCGGCGAATACCTGGGCGAGCTCGCGCTCGACGGCGAGCCTCGTTCGGCTTCCGTGAAGACGCTGGCGCCCACGACCTGTTGCATCGTGCCGGCCGTGGAACTTCGGCGTTTCCTGGCCGAGCATCCCGACTTCGCGCTGCACCTCACCCACAAGCTGATGCGCATGGTGCGCCGCCTCACCGAGCAGGTGAAGAGCCTGGCCCTGCAGGACGTGTACGGGCGCGTGGTGCGGGTGCTGACCGAGCTGTCGGAGCCCGCGGGCCAGACGCGGGTGGTGCGCCAGAAGCTGACCCAGCAGGACATTGCCGACCGCGTCGGCTCCTCGCGCGAGATGGTCAACCGCGTGATGAAGGAACTGGTCGCCGGCGGCTACGTCTCGACGGGCGACGGCAAGCAGATCGTCATCCTCAAGAAGCCGCCGGTGGCCTGGTAGCAGCGGCTCGCGCCGCGGCCAGCGAGGCGGCGGCCAGGCGTTCCCAGCGGCGCGCCTGCTGGCCCTGGGCCAGCGACAGGGCGCGTTGCAGCCGCGCCTCGATGCTGCCCGCGTCGGCGTCGGGTCTCTCGCGCAGCAGCAGGGCCTCGACGCGCCACAGCTCGGGTTCGACCCAGCGCTCGCCGGTGGCTGCGATCCCCGCGTGGGCTTCGCGCAGCAGCGCCGCCGCCGCGTCGTGCTGGCCGAGCTGGGCGTGCGCCCGGGCCAGCAGCATCTCGGCAAAGGTCCGGTAGTTGCGCGCGCCGGTCTTCCACCATGCCTGTGCGCCTTCGTGCATTTGCGCGAGGCCAGCCTCGGCGTCGCCATCGAAGGCGATTGCGCAGGCGCGAAAGAAGCGTCCGCCCGCATCCATCAATGCGAAGCCGCGCTCGCCGGCCAGTGCGCAGGTGCGCTGCGACCAGTCGCGCAGCTCGTCCCAGTCGCCGCGCAGCGCCAGCAGCAGGCAGCCGAACACCAGGGCCTGCGCGACGCTGTGGGCGTGCGCCAGCGACTCGGCGCGCGCGAGCCCGTCGCGCTGCAGCGACATGGCTTCGTCGGCGTCGTCGAGTACCAGGCAGGTCAGCGCCAGGAAGTTGCACGCCGACACCTTGTGGTCGATGCCCAGCGTGACGGCGAGCTGGGCGTCGCGCGCCGGCACGTACAGCGCCAGCGCGCGACGCAGGTGCTCCTGCGCGCGCAGCGGGTGCCCGACATGGAAGGCGACGGCGCCCACCGCACGGTGCCCGATCATTTCGCCCACCGCGTCGCCACACCGGTGCGCGACCTGCAGCAGTTCCTGGGCCGGCGCCAGCGCGGCATCGCACTGGCCGCGCACCATGTGATACGCATACAGGCCATTCAGGCACGGGATCAGCCGCTGATCCTCGCCCAGCCTGCGTGCCAGGCCGACGGCCTGCTCGTACGCCTCGCCGGTGGCCGGCGCGGCCACGCCGCACAACGCCCGCAACGCGCCGGCACGCGGGACGCGCAACCCCAGCTCCAGCCGCTCGCGTTCCTCACGGTCGTGGACCGCATCGAGCAGCGAGAGGGCGGCATCGAAATGCGCGACCGCCTCGGTGACCGCGGAGCGGCCGAGGGCGCGTTCGCCGGCACGCTCCCACAGCGCGATGGCGCGCCGGGACTCGCCGGCCTCGGCGAGGTGATGCGCCGCGATCTCGGGCTCGGCCTCGACCGCGCCGGGAAAGCGCGCCTGCAGCACCTCGGCGATGCGGCGATGGCTGTGCATGCGGGTGGCGCGCAGCATCGAGTCGGCCGCGGCCGATTGCAGCAGCGCGTGGCGAAAGGTGTAGCGCGCCTGGGGCGGCGCGCCGCGGCGGCGCAGGAGGTCTGCCGCGACCAGCTGGTGCAGTGCCTGGCCCAGGCGCGCGACCGGCAGGTCGACCACCGCGGCCAGCAGCTCGAAGGAGAACTCGCGGCCGAGCAGCGCCGCAGTCTGGGCCAGCGCTCGCGCGGGCCCGAGGCGGTCCAGTCGTGCGAGCAGCGAGGCTTGCAGCGTCGCCGGCACCTCGATCGCCGCGCCGTCGCTCGCGCCCGCGGCCAGGACCGCGCGCGTGACTTCCTCGGCGTACAAGGGAACGCCGTCGGAAGCATCGACGATGCGCTGCACCAGCGCCGCCGGCAGCTCGCGCGCGCCGGCCAACTGCTGCACCAGCCGCGCGGTCGATCCGGGGCCGAGGCGATCGATGACCAGCATCGCGGCCGACGCCGGCATCGTCCAGGGCGCGGCGAACCCGGAGCGCGCGGTGAGCAGGATCATCGTGCCGCGCGCCGGCGCGTGCGTCGCGTGGACGAGGCGCTCGAGCAGCGCCAGGGTCGACGAGTCGGCCCAATGCAGGTCTTCGCACACGAGCAGCAGGGGAGCGTCGGCGGACGCGGCCGTGATCCAGCGCAGCAGCAGGTCCTGCGTGGCGCGCATGAGCTCGACCGGGGGCAGCTTCGTGGCCGTGGCCGCATGGGCCGAGCCCGGCGCGACCAGCTCGGCGAGCAGGGACAGGTCGTCC
>DATFAY010000405.1:0-7184 GCA_035254085.1 Piscinibacter sp. | reverse complement strand
GGCGCGCCGGCGAGGACTTCGCCTCGGCGGGGCGGGGCGTGCTGACCATCGCCGCCACCCACTCGCAGGCGCGCTACGCGCTGCCGCCGGCGGTGCGCGACTTCAGCGCCATGCACCCGGAGGTGTCCTTGCGCCTGCACCAGGGTTCGCCCAAGCAGGTGGCCGAGCTGCTGCTGGCCGGCGAGGCCGACATCGGGGTGGCGACCGAGGCGCTGGCCGACTATCCGGAACTGGTGGCGCTGCCCAGCTACCAGTGGACCCACGCGGTGATCGTGCCGCCTGGCCATCCGCTGGCCGAAGAAGACCGGCGGGGCGTGAAGCTCACGCTGGAGCGGCTGGCGCAGTTCGCGATCATCACCTACGAGCCCGGCTTCACCGGGCGCAGCCACATCGACGATGCGTTCAATCGGCAGGCCCTGAGCTTCAACCTGGTGCTGTCGGCCATGGACGCGGACGTGATCAAGACCTACGTCGACCTCGGCATGGGCGTGGGCATCATCGCCGGCATGGCCTACGACGAGACGCGCGACCAGCACCTGCACGCCATCGATGCGCGCCACCTCTTCGCCTCCAACATGACGCGCCTGGCGCTGCGGCGCGGCAGCTTCCTTCGCAGCTACGTCTACGACTTCATCCGGACGTTCGCCTCGCCGCTGACGCGCGAACTGGTCGACCGCTCGCTCGCGGCCGAGCCCGGAACGCGCTTCGAGATCTGACGGCTGCGCCCTGCGCGCGCGTCAACCCGCCGCCGCGACAGGTGCATCGAAGGTCCTCACGCGGCGCGGACGCAAGTGCACGCGCGCGCCGCCCGCGAGGCCGAGCTGCTGGCGCAGGCCGTTGAAGCGCTCGCGCGGCAGCTCCACGATCACGCAGCCTTCGTCCGATTCGCGCCGAAGCTCGATGCGCGTGTGCGGCCCGATGCTCAGCACCTGACTGACGGTGGCGGCCCAGCTGTCTGCCGCGGCCTCGGCCAGGAGCTCCAGCTCGTGCGGGCGAACGTAGTTCACGCCGGCCGGGCAGGCGCCGTTGCGCCCGTGGAACAGGTTCACTTCGCCGAGGAATTGCAGCACGAAGGGCGTGGCCGGATGGTCGTAGACCTCGTCGGGCGAGCCCTGCTGCTCGACGCGGCCGCGGTTCATCACCACCACCCGGTCGGCCACCTCCATCGCCTCGTCCTGGTCGTGCGTCACGAACACGCTCGTCACCTGCACTTCGTCGTGCAGGCGGCGCAGCCAGCGCCGCAGCTCCTTGCGCACCTTGGCGTCGAGCGCGCCGAAAGGCTCGTCCAGCAGCAGCACCTTGGGTTCGACCGCGAGCGCGCGGGCCAGGGCGACGCGCTGGCGCTGGCCGCCCGACAGCTGGTGCGGATGGCGATGGGCCAGGCCGTCGAGCTGCACCAGTTTCAACAGGCGCATCACCCGGTGCTCGATCTCCGATTCCGCCGGGCGGGTCGCGCGCGGACGCACTCGCAGCCCGAAGGCCACGTTCTCGAAGACCGACAGGTGGCCGAACAGCGCGTAGTGCTGGAAGACGAAGCCCACCTGGCGCTCGCGCGCCGCGCGCTGCGTGGTGTCTTCGCCGTGGAAGAGCACGTGCCCGGAGTCCGGCACCTCCAGCCCCGCGATGATGCGCAACAGCGTGGTCTTGCCGCAGCCCGATGGACCCAGCAGGGCCACGAGTTCGCCGTCGGGGATGTCGAGGTCGATGTCGTCGCAGGCGACGGTCTGGCCGAAGCGTCGGCTCAGGTGGCGGATCTGGATGCTCATGGGAAGGTCTCCGGATGCGGTTGCCGTCAGGCGCATTGCGTGCGATTCACGCGTTGCTCGACGAGGTACTTCAGCAGCAAGGTCACCAGCGCCAGCGCGGCCAGCAGGGATGCGACGGCGAACGCGGCGGCGAACTGGTATTCGTTGTAGGCGATCTCGATGTGCAGGGGCAGCGTGTTCGTCTGCCCGCGGACGTGCCCGGACACCACGCTCACGGCGCCGAACTCGCCCATCGCGCGGGCATTGCACAGGATCACGCCATAGAGCAGGGCCCACTTGATGTTGGGCAGCGTGACACGCCGGAAGATCTGCCAGCCGCCGGCACCCAGCACGCGCGCGGCCTCTTCCTGCTCGGTGCCCTGTGCCTGCATCAACGGGATCAGCTCGCGGGCGATGAACGGAAAGGTGACGAACACCGTGGCCAGCACGATGCCCGGCACGGCGAAGACGATGCGCAGGTCATGCTGCGCCAGCCAGGCGCCGAACCAGCCCTGCAGGCCGAACACCAGCACGAAGATGAGACCCGCGATGACCGGGCTCACCGAGAACGGCAGATCGATCAGCGTGAGCAGCACGCTCTTGCCGCGGAAGTCGAATTTGGCGATCGCCCACGCGGCGGCGACACCGAACACCAGGTTCAACGGCACGCTGATCGCGGCGGCGGTCAAGGTGAGCGCCATGGCCGAGAGCGCGTCGCGATCGCCGATGGCCGCGAGGTAGACGCCCAAGCCCTTGCGCAAGGCCTCGACGAACACCACCGCCAGCGGCAGGAAGAGGAACAGCGTCATGAACGCGAGCGCGACGCTGATCAGCAGTCTGCGCAGCCACGCCGGCTCGGTCGTCGCGTCGCGTGGCGCATGCGACGCGGCGGCGGGCAAGCGCTCGGCGCCCGAAGATGGCGTCAGCGCGAAGGCCGCGGTGTTCACGAGCCCCCCTGGCGCCGGCGTGCCCAGGCCTGCAGCAGGTTGATCGCGAGCAGCAGGGCGAACGCGCTCACCAGCATCACCACCGCGATCGCGGTGGCGCCGGCGTAGTCGTACTGCTCCAGCTTGGTGATGATGAGCAGCGGCGTGATCTCGCTGACCATCGGCATGTTGCCCGCGATGAAGATCACCGAGCCGTACTCGCCCAGCGCACGCGCGAAGGCGAGCGCGAAGCCGGTCAGCAGGGCCGGCATCAGCATCGGGAATATCACTCTCGTGAAGGTCTGGCGGCGGCTGGCGCCGAGCGTCGCCGCGGCTTCCTCGAGTTCGCGGCTGAGCTCGTGCAGCACCGGCTGCAGCGTGCGCACCACGAAGGGCAGGCCGATGAACACCAGCGCCGCCCACACGCCCAGCGGCGTGAAGCTCACCTTGAACGGCAGCCACCGACCGACCCAGCCGTTCTCGGCGTACAGCGCGGTGAGCGCGATGCCGGCCACCGCGGTGGGCAGGGCAAACGGCAGGTCCACCAGCGCGTCCACCAGCCGCTTGGCGGGAAAGCTGTAGCGCACCAGCACCCAGGCGACGACGAGGCCGAAGCCCGCGTTCACGAGCGCCGCCAGCAGCGATGCGCCGAAGGTCAGCCGATAGGAGGCGAGCACCCGCGGCGTGGTCGTCGCATCGAGGAATTCGCGCCAGCCCAGCGTGGCGGTCTTGAGGAAGGCCGCGGACAGCGGCAGCAATACGAGCAGGCTGAGATACAGCAGCGCAAAGCCCAGCGCGAGGTCGAAGCCGGGCAGCACCGAGTGCCGCTTGAGAAGCGTGCGCGAGAAGATCATGACGGAACCGGGCGTCGCGCCCTTATTTCTTCGTGTAGATCTGGTCGAACACGCCGCCGTCGGCGAAATGGGTCTTCTGTGCAACGGCCCAGCCGCCGAACAACTCGTCGATGGTGAACAGCGAGAGCTTGGCGAAGTCCTTGTCGTGCCGTGCCGCGACCTGCGGGTCGACGGGCCGGTAGTGGTTCTTCGCCGCGATCTCCTGCCCCTGCGGGCTGTAGAGATACTGCAGGTAGGCGCTGGCCACCGCGCGAGTGCCCTTGCGATCGACGGTGCGGTCGACCACCGTCACCGGCGGCTCGGCCAGGATGCTCACCGAGGGGACGACGATCTCGAACTTGTCCGGCCCCAGTTCCTTCGTCGCGAGATAGGCCTCGTTCTCCCAGGAGACGAACACGTCGCCCACGCCGCGTTCGGTGAACGTGATGAGCGAGCCGCGCGCCCCCGAGTCGAGCACCGGCACGTTGGCGTACAGGGCGGCGACGAAGTCCTGCGCCTTGCGCGGGTCCTTGCCGAACTTCTTGAGCGCGTAGCCCCAGGCGGCCAGGTAGTTCCAGCGAGCGCCGCCGGAGGTCTTGGGGTTGGGCGTCACGACCGACACGCCCGGGCGGACGAGGTCGTCCCAGTCCTTGATGCCCTTGGGGTTGCCCTTGCGCACCAGGAACACGATGGTCGAGGTGTAGGGCGCGCTGTGGTGCGGCAGGCGCTGCTGCCAGTCGGCCGGGATCAGCTTGCCCCTGGCCGCGAGCTCGTCGATGTCGTGCGCCAGCGCCAAGGTCACCACGTCGGCCTCCAGCCCGTCGATCACCGAGCGCGCCTGCTTGCCGGAGCCGCCGTGCGACTGCTTCACCGTGACGGTGTCGCCGGTGCGCGCCTTCCAATGCGCGGCGAAGGCCTGGTTGAACTCGACGTAGAGCTCGCGCGTGGGGTCGTAGCTCACGTTGAGCAGGGTGATGTCCTTGGCCTGCGCCACGCCGGCCGCCAAGGTGAGTGCGGCGAAGGCGGCCGATGCGAAAGACGGGCGGGCGCGAAACGGGTGATGCATGAAGCGAAGTCCTCGGCGGGTCGATGCGTGATGCCGGGATGCTAGGCACCGCGGGGGCGCAGGCGAACGAACGAATGCGAGCTTGCTTATGCGCTTTGTGCGCGTGCCCTCGACGCGGATGCGTGGAGCAGGGCGTGCATTTCTGCGCTTGCTGCCGGTGAAAAGTCTTCACGCCGCCGCGCCGGCCGGGCATCGCCGCCGGGCCGGTGCACCCGGCGTCGGGGCCCTCGGGCCGCCGCTGGCGGGCACACGATGTGCCCGCATGGACGAGGAGGCGATCGCGCGTGTCGCCGTCACGCGGGCGGTGCGCGCACTCGCCGGTTCCCACTGCGCAACAGGAGGTTCCCATGAAAGTTCGCGACGTGATGACAGGCGACGTGTGCCTGTGCAATCCGGACCGCAGCATCCGCGACGCCGCCCGGATGATGGCCGACCAGGACATCGGCGCCCTGCCGGTGGGCGAGGGCGATCGCCTGGTCGGCATGGTGACCGACCGCGACATCGCGGTGCGGGCGGTGGCCAACGGGCTCGGGCCCGACACCAGGATCCGTGACGTGATGTCGCAGGAGGTGCTGTACTGCTTCGAGGACGAAGACCTGGAGGACGCTGCCCACAACATGGGCGGCGTGAAGGTGCGCCGGCTGCCGGTGCTCAACCGTGACAAGCGCCTGGTCGGCATCATCGCCATCAGCGACCTGGCGCGGCGCGAAGACGCCAAGCGCCTGGGCCAGGCCATGGCCGACATCAGTGCCCCGGGCGGGGCGCATTCGCAAGCGGCGCACTGACGCCGCGCCCGCCGCACGTCTTCAGCGCAGGAGCGTCGCGATGCGGTGGGCCAGTTCGCCTTGGCTGAACGGCTTGCGCAGCAGCGGCCACGCGGTCGGGGCGATGAGGTCGCTCGAGAACCCGGACATCAGCAGCACCGCCATCTGCGGCCACCGCAGCGCCGCCTCGCGCGCGAGCTCGGTGCCGCGCATGCCCGGGCCGAGCGCGATGTCGGTGAGGACGAGATCGAAAGGCGCGCGCTCGCCGGCCGCCACCAGCAGCGCCAGCGCCTGCTCGGCGGTGACGCAGGCGGTCGGGGTGCAGCCGAGGGCCATGAGGAAGTTCTCGACCACCGCGCGCACTTCGGCTTCGTCCTCCACCAGCAGCACGCGCAGCCCGTGCGGAATGCTGGCGGCGTCCACCAGCCGCTCGTCGGTCGCCTCGCGCGCCTGCCGGCTGGGCAGGAACAGCGTGATCGTGGTGCCCTGGCCGACCTGGCTCTCGAGCGACACCGCCCCCTGCGACTGGGTCGCGAAGCCATAGACGCTGCTCAGGCCCAGGCCGGTGCCGCGCCCCGCCTCCTTGGTGGTGAAGAAAGGCTCGAAGGCGCGTTCCTTGATCGCCTCGGGCATCCCGGTGCCGCTGTCGGTCACGGCGATGGCGACGTAGCCTGGGGAGGTGCCGCTCTGCTCGTTGGCGCGCGCGGCGTGCGGAAGCTCGCGCACCGGCCAGGCCTTGAAGGCCAGACGGCCGCCTTCGGGCATCGCGTCGCGTGCGTTGATCGAGATGTTGAGCAGGGCCGACTCGAGCTGGGCGCGGTCGGCCAGGCATTGCGGGCAGCCCGCGGCCAGGTCCACCTCGATGAGGATGCGCTGGTCGAGCGTGCGCCGCAGCATGTCGGCCAGCGACTGCAGCAGTTGGCCGACGTCGATCGCGGCCGGCTGAAGCACCTGCCGGCGCGAAAAGGCGAGCAGCTTGCCGGTCAGGTCGGCGGCGCGGGCGGCCGCGCGGGTCGCGGCGCGGATCATCTGCCGCAGGGCGGGGTCCTGGGCCACCGGCGCGGCCTCTTCGACGATCTGCAGGTTGCCCGAGATCACGGTCAGGAGGTTGTTGAAGTCGTGCGCGATGCCGCCCGTCAGCTGCCCGACGCTTTCCAGGCGCTGCGAGTGAAGCAGTGCCTCGTCGCTGTGGGCGCGCTGCAAGCTGGTGGCGAGCAGGCTGCCCAAGGACTCGAGGAACTGCACCTCGCCCGGCCCGAAAGCCTGCTCGGCCCTGGAGCGCGCCGCCAGCACGCCGATGGGCCGCCCGCGGTCGGACAGCGGCACCGCCAGTGCATTGACCAGGCCTGCTTCGACGTAGAAGGGGGCGATCGTGAAGCCATCGGTCTGCGCCCCGTTGGCGATGATGAAGGGCTCGCCCTTCGCGACCACGAAGCCGGGCAGCGTGTCGGGCGTGTTGGCCACGAAGGCGCCGAGCGCCTGCTCGGGCAGCAGGCCCAGGCCGCTGGCCACGCGAAAGCGCAGGTTGTCCGCTTCGAGCAGGTACACCATCGCGGCGGGCACCTGCATCGCCTCGACGGCCGTGCGCGGCGCCTGCTCGATGAGCCGGCCCGGGTCGCGGGTGTCGACCGCGAGGCGGCCGAACACCGTCAGCAACTCGCTGTAGCGCGCGCGCTGCAGCGCCTGCCTGACCCGCGGGTAGGCGCCGATGCCGCGCACCGCGGCCACGACGTAGGGCAGCCCCTGGTCATGCAGCGGGCTCAACGCGATCTCGACCATCACTTCGCTGCCGTCGCGGCGCTTGGCCACCAGGTCCATCTGCGTGCCCATCGGGCGCGCCCGCGGCGCAT
>DATFAY010000404.1:0-3830 GCA_035254085.1 Piscinibacter sp. | reverse complement strand
AGGTGACAGCCCGGTGGCGCCGGTGAGATTGGCTCCGCTGGCCGCCTTGGCGCGCAGCGCACGGCCGCCGTCGGTGAGGCTCACCACCACCTGGCGTTCGTCGATGGTGTCGCGCTCGCGCCGCACGTAACCCATTTCCTCCATCTTCTTGAGGATCGGCGTGAGCGTGTTCGACTCGAGGAACAGGTTCTGCCCCAGCTCGCGCACGGTCTGGTGGTCGCGCTCCGAGAGGCAGATCAGGGTGATGTACTGGGTGTAGGTCAGCCCGAGCGCTTCGAGGATCGGCCGGTACGCCTTGCCGAACGCGAGGTTGGCCGAATACACCGCGAAGCAGAGGAAGTCGCCCAACTTGCGCTGCGGGGCGGAGGTCGGTGTCTTGCTGCTCATGTGTCGCATTGTATATCGGATGCGATTTGATCGCGCCCGCTTGACAAGCTCATTCGCGTCGCTACACTTCATCGCATCCGATTAAATCGGCTCCGACTTACAACCACAGGAACCACCATGAGCAAGATCGACCAGGTCCTCTACACCGCCCGCACCCACACGGTCGCCGGCCGCGACGGCAGCGCGCGCAGCGACGACGGGCGTCTCGACATCCAGCTGTCGCGCCCCGGCAGCGCCCTGCCCGGCACCAACCCCGAACAGCTGCTCGGCGCCGGCTGGTCGGCCTGCTTCCTCGGCGCGATGGGCCGCGCGGCCCAGCAGATGAAGCTGCGGCTGCCGCCCGACGCATCGGTCGACGCGGAAGTCGACCTCGGGACGGCCGGCGAAGAGTTCTTCCTGCGGGCGCGTCTGTTCGTGAGCGTGCCTGGGGTCGATCGCGCGACGGCGCAAGCGCTGGCCGACGCGGCGCACCAGATCTGCCCTTATTCGAAGGCCACGCGCGGCAACATCGACGTGCAGATCGCGGTCGCAGCCTGATGTCCACGAAATCCTCACATCCGATCAACACCATGAAGACTTCCCTTTCCGCCATGGTCGCCGCGGCCCTCGCGATCGCCGCGCCCTGGACTGCCGCGCATGCCGCCGAGCTCGTCGATGCGCCGGCGAAGACCGTCGTGCTGGTGCACGGCGCCTTCGCCGACGGCTCCAGCTGGAACCGCGTCATCCCGCTGCTCAAGGCAAGAGGCTTGAACGTCGTGGCGGTGCAGAACCCGCTCAGTTCCCTGGCCGACGACGTGGCGGCCACGCGGCGCGCGCTGAAGAACGTGGAAGGGCCGGTGGTGCTCGTCGGCCACTCCTGGGGCGGCGCGGTGATCACCGAGGCGGGCCTGGACGACAAGGTGAAGTCGCTGGTCTACGTGGCCGCCTTCGCGCCCTCCGAGGGCCAGTCGGTCGCTGCCCTGGGCCAGGGCTATCCCACGCCGCCCGGCATCGCGAGCTTGGTGAGCGACGCCGAGGGTTTCGTGTCGATGACGCCGCCAGAGCTCGCCCGCAACTTCGCGCAAGACCTGCCCGCGGCCGATGCGGCCTTGATGGCGGCCACCCAGGCGCCGATCCGCGGCAGCGCCTTCGAGGAAAAGGTCTCCGCCGCCGCGTGGAAGGCCAAGCCCTCGTGGTTCATCGTCACCACCCGCGACCGGATGATCGCGCCCGAGCTGCAATACGCCATGGCCAAGCGCATCGGCGCGCGCACCGTCTCACTGCCCACCAGCCACGTGCCGATGGCCTCCGATCCGCGCGACGTCGCCGCCGCGATCCTGGAGGCTTCGAAGTGAAGCGCCACGACGATCTCCCGAACGCGGCCACGCTCGCCGCGGCGACTCGCGTCGACCGTCGACGCTTCCTCGGCAACGCCGCGGTGTTCATGGCCGCCACCGGTTTCGCCGCTGTCGGCAAGGCGTCGGCACAAGCCGCCGCGACGGTGCCCGCGGTGAAGCCTGGCGCGCATGACTCATTCGGCGCGCTGAAGCAGGTCGATGCCGGCGTGCTGAGCGTCGGGTACGCCGACCTCGGCCCGAGGAACGGACCGACGGTGCTGCTGCTGCACGGCTGGCCGTACGACATCCACGCGTTCGTCGACGTGGCGCCGCTGCTCGCGGCCCAGGGCTACCGCGTCGTCGTGCCGTTCCTGCGCGGCTACGGCACGACGCGCTTCCTGTCGGCCGACACCCCACGCAACGCACAGCAGTCGGTGTTCGCGCTCGACGCCATCGCGCTGCTGGATGCGCTGCGCATCGACCAGGCCGTGGTCGGGGCATTCGACTGGGGAGCCCGCACCGCGGACATCATGGCCGCGCTGTGGCCCGAGCGCTGCAAGGCGCTGGTCTCGGTGAGCGGCTACCTGATCGGCAGCCAGCAGGCCAACCGCACGCCGCTGCCGCCGCAGGCCGAGCTGCAATGGTGGTACCAGTTCTATTTCGCCACCGAGCGCGGCAAGGCAGGCTACGAGAAGTACCGGCGCGAGTTCAACCGGCTGATCTGGCGCCTGGCGTCGCCCCAATGGCAGTTCGACGATGCGACCTATGAGCGCAGCGCCGCCGCATTCGACAACCCCGACCACGTGGCCATCGCCATCCACAACTACCGCTGGCGCTTGGGTCTGGCCGATGGTGAATCGAAGTACGACACGCTGGAAAAGAAGCTCGCCCAGGCGCCGGCCATCGGCGTGCCGACGATCACGATGGAAGGCGATGCCAATGGCGCGCCGCATCCGGACCCCAGCGCCTATGCGAAAAGGTTCACCGGCAAGTACCAGCACCGCCTGATCGAAGGGGGCATCGGCCACAACCTGCCGCAGGAGGCGCCGCAGGCCTTCGCGCAAGCGATCGTCGATGCGGACCGGCTGTAGGGAAGGACATCCGATGAAACGCAAGATGCTCGCGACACTGGGTGGTCTGCTGGCGGCCGCCGGTCTCGCAGTGAACTGCACGCTGTTCGCCGCCGATGGCGAGCTGTCGCCGTGGAGCGCGCCGGCGCGGATGGAGGCGCCGCTGTCCTCGCTCGACGGCTCCACCGGCTGGCTCAACTCTGCGGCCCTGGGCACGCAGGATCTGCGCGGCAAGGTCGTGCTGGTGGACTTCTGGACCTACTCCTGCATCAACTGCCTGCGCACCCTGCCTTATGTGAAGGCCTGGGCACAGAAGTACCGGTCGTCCGGGCTGGTGGTGCTGGGCGTGCACACGCCGGAGTTCGAGTTCGAGCAGCAGGCGTCGAACGTGCAGCGTGCGGTCGAGCACCTGCACATCGACTACCCGGTGGCACTCGACAGCCGTTACGCGATCTGGAAGGCCTTCGGCAACCGCGCGTGGCCGGCGATCTACTTCGTCGACGCGCAGGGCCGCATTCGGCAACGCCAGTATGGCGAGGGGCGCTACGCCGAGGCCGAGCAGCTCATCCAGCAATTGCTGAAGGAGGCGGGCAGCAAGGCCGTGCCGACGGGCCTGGTCTCGCCGCTGGGCGAAGGCACGCAGGCCGCCGCTGCAACCGCGGCACCAGAGTCGGAAGAGACCTATGTGGGCGTGTCACGGGCCAGCGGCTTCGTGTCCGCGGACGGACCGCTGCACCGCGCCACGGAACGCACCTGGCCTGCGACCACCGGGCTGCGAAGCAATCAATGGACGCTCACCGGCACCTGGCGCACGGAAGACGAATTCGCTTCGTCGCGGCAAGCGGGCGCGGGCATCGCCTATCGTTTCCGCGCGCGGGACTTGCACCTGGTGCTGGGCACCGACGGGGGCCGGCCGGCGCGCTTCCGTGTACGCGTCGACGGCCTGCCGCCTGGCCAGGACCACGGCACGGACATCGACGCACAAGGCACCGGCACTGTGACCGCGCACCGGCTGTACCAGCTCGTGAGACAGCACGCCGGCGCCCGAGAAAGGACT
>DATFAY010000403.1:0-3877 GCA_035254085.1 Piscinibacter sp. | reverse complement strand
TCGGGCAAGACGACCACGCTGTACGCCTCGCTCGGCCGCATCGACACCGGCACCACCAACGTGCTGACGGTGGAAGACCCGATCGAATACGAGCTGCCGGGCATCGGCCAGACGCAGGTCAACCCGAAGATCGACCTCACTTTCGCCAAGGCGCTGCGCGCGATCCTGCGCCAGGACCCTGACGTGATCATGATCGGCGAGATCCGCGACTTCGAGACGGCGCAGATCGCGATCCAGGCCTCGCTCACCGGCCACCTCGTACTGGCCACGCTGCACACCAACGACGCGCCGTCGGCGGTCACCCGCCTGACCGACATGGGGGTCGAGCCCTTCCTGCTCAGCTCCAGCCTGCTGGGGGTGCTGGCGCAGCGGCTGGTGCGCAAGCTGTGCCCGGTCTGCAAGAAGGCCGACGCGCGCGGCCGCTACCACCCGGTCGGCTGCGCCGCCTGCGGGCAGACCGGCTACAAGGGCCGCACGGGCGTGTACGAGCTGATGGTCGCCGACGACAAGGTGCGCTCGATGATCCACAGCCGCGCGGCCGAGTCGCAGCTGTTCGTCGCGGCCGAGCAAGGCGGCCTGCGCTCGATGCGCGAAGACGGCGAACGGCTCATCACCGAAGGCGTCACCTCGCCCGAGGAAGTCATGCGCGTGACGCGCGAGTAAGCCGCCGTGCCGGCCTACAGGTTCGAAGCCCTCGACGCCACCGGCAAGGCCACCACCGGCCTGCTGGAAGCCGACAACGCGCGCGCCGCGCGGGCGCAGCTGCGCGCGCAGTCGCTGGTGCCGCTGGACGTGACGCAAGTGGCGGCCGCCGGTCGCAAGGGCGAGGGGCTGCGCTTCTCGCGCCGGGTCTTCTCGGCCACCGGCCTGGCCGTGTGGACGCGCCAGATCGCCGGCCTGGTGGGCAGCGGCCTGCCGCTCGAACGGGCGCTCACGGCGCTCAGCGACGAGGCCGAGGATCCGCAGCAGCGCGAGCTGGTCGCGCACCTGCGCTCCGAGGTCAATGCCGGCTCGCCGTTCGCGCGGGCGCTGGGCAGCGCGCCACGCGAATTCGACGAGGTGTACCGCGGCGTGGTGGCCGCCGGCGAGCAAAGCGGCGCGCTGGGCCAGGTGCTCGAACGCCTCGCCGACGACCTGGAAGAACGCCAGGCGCTCAAGTCCAAGCTGATCGGCGCGACCCTGTACCCGGCCATCGTGTCGCTCATCGCGGTGGTCATCGTCATCTTCCTTGTCACCTATGTCGTGCCGCAGGTGGCCTCGGTGTTCGCCAGTTCCAAGCGGGCGCTGCCCGGCCTCACGATCGCGATGCTCGCCATCAGCGGCTTCCTGCGCTCGTACGGCTGGCTGCTGCTGCTGATGCTGATCGCCGGCGCCGGCGCGCTCGTGCTCTCGCTGCGCAACGAAGCCTTCCGCGAGCGCTTCGATGCCGGCTGGCTGGGCCTGCCGCTGGTGGGCCGCCTCTCGCGCGGCTACAACGCGGCCCGCTTCGCCGGCACGCTGGCGATGCTGGCCGGAGCCGGCGTGCCGATCCTCAAGGCACTGCAGGCGGCGGCGGAGACGCTGTCCAACCGCGCCATGCGCGCCGATGCACTCGAGGCGCTGGTGCAGGTGCGCGAAGGCGCGCCGCTCGCCTCGGCGCTGGCCGGCAAGAAGCGCTTTCCGGGCCTGCTGGCCATGTTCTGCCGCCTGGGCGAGCAGACCGGCCAGCTGCCGCGCATGCTCGACCGCGCAGCCAAGCAGCTCTCCACCGAGGTGCAGCGCCGCGCCATGCAGCTGGCCACGATTCTCGAGCCCTTGCTCATCGTGGCCATGGGCGCGATGGTGATGCTGATCGTGCTGGCAGTCCTGCTTCCGATCATCCAGCTGAATACTTGGGTGAAATAGGGCCCCCCAGTCGCTTCGCTCCTGCCCCCGAGGGGCGCCGCCTGGCGGGCCGGCGAAGCCGGTCCCGCGGGCGTGGCCTGATGTGGGCGCTTCGCTTTGCTCGCGCCCTGGCGCCGGGCGGGCACGCTATCTGCATGTCATCAGGCAGAGTTTTCACGGCTTTATTTCACGGCCGTCGTTTGGCATCTTCTGCTTGAATCGAATCAGCGCAGTCTGCTCGGAGGTCACCATGGGTGAGTCCACTAATCTGGTCCCATTGACTCGACGGGGCATCCCGATCGCCCGCATGCGCCATGTCTATCGGGTGGACGAGGTGGGCCGCAAGCTCGACAAGCTGCCGCCGAAGGAACATGAGAGCCTGCGCGCCACCTACGAGCGCATGATCGAGAAAGGCTCCGAGCGCTTCCAGGTCAAGCCGTCCGGCCTGCCGGTGATGGACCACCTGTACGACGAGCTGCCGAATTTCGGCGACGTGCTCGACGACGTGCGCCGCCAGCTCGCGCTGTGCGAGGACAGCCGCGACGCGCTCGAGATCACGCCGCTGCTGCTGCTGGGCCCGCCGGGCGTCGGCAAGACGCATTTCGCGCGGGAGCTCTCGCAGCTGCTGGGCACCGGCATGGGCTTCGTGTCGATGAGCTCGATGACCGCCGGCTGGGTGCTCTCGGGCGCCTCCAGCCAATGGAAGGGCGCGCGCCCCGGCAAGGTGTTCGAGACGCTGGTCGACGGCCAGTACGCGAACCCGGTGATGGTGGTCGACGAGATCGACAAGGCCGGCGGCGAGCATGCCTATGACCCGCTGGGCGCGCTGTACAGCCTGCTCGAGCACGACACCGCCGAAGCCTTCACCGACGAGTTCGCCGAGGTCGCGATCGACGCCAGCCAGGTGATCTGGGTGGCCACCGCCAACGACGCGCGCAACATCCCCGACCCCATCCTGAACCGGATGAACGTCTACGAGGTGCTGGCGCCCGACCGCGACGCGGCGCGTCAGATCGCCGGCAAGCTCTACCGCAGCATCCGCGCCGACCACGACTGGGGTTCGCGCTTCGAGCCCGAGGCGCGCGCCGACGTGCTCGATCGCATGAGCGAGATGGCGCCGCGCGAGATGCGGCGGGCCTGGATGACCGCGTTCGGCAACGCCAAGCTCGCGCACCGCGACCACATCCAACCGGTGGACCTGCCCGATACCTCGTCGCGCAAGCCGGGCATCGGCTTCGTGCAGTAGCGCCCGCCGTGCCCTAGGTGTCGACGCCGGCGAAGTTGCGCAGGCCTTCGAGGTCGAGCACCGTCACGCCGCGCGGCTCGACGCGCAGCAGCCCGGAGCGCTGCAGCGTGCGCAGCGCGACGTTCACCCGCTGGCGCGACACGCCGCACAGCAGGCCGATCTCGTGCTGGCGCAAGTCGACGTAGGCGCGCGGCTCGGGATACAGCTCGGCGCTGAACAGCGTGGCGATGCAGCGCGCGACGCGTGCGTCGGTGCCGAGCAGGCGGTCGTACTCGAGCATGCCGATGAACAGGCTCAGCCGGGCGTTCATCAGGTTTTGCAGGTGATGGTTGAACGGCAGGCTGGTCTGGCGCAGCCGCTCGAAGCTCGCGGACGGCACGAGCGCCACGCGCGAGGGGCGCAGCGCCACCACGTCGTAGCGGCGCGGCTCGCGCTTGAGCAGCGAGCCCTCGCCGAACCAGCCGCCGCTGTTGATGCCGGTCAGCGTGGAGACCTTGCCGTCGGGCGAAGCCACCGACATCTTGAGCAGCCCGTCGATGACGCCGATCCAGTGATCGACCGGCTGGCCCATGCGCGCGACGAAGCCGCCCGCGGGGACCTGCCGCTCGAACGACTCGGCGCTCACGCGGTCGAGCTCCGCCTCGCTGAGCGTACGACCCCACACCGAATGGCGAATCAGCCAGTCGACATCGTGCGGCCGCTGCCGGCCGCTGTCCTCGACGACGCTGAGATGCCGGGTGGTGTTCATCGGATGAATTTTCCGCCACG
>DATFAY010000402.1:0-2344 GCA_035254085.1 Piscinibacter sp. | reverse complement strand
GCGACCAGCGCGTACACGCTGCCCAGCACCAGACCATTGATGATCTGTTGGATGAAGATGTCCATCTGTCGGGTCTCCTCGGTTCTCTTTGGTCAACCGCGCGATTCAAACACGCCCGCCCCCGCGGGCTTGAGCCGAACTCATGGCCCTTGCGCATGGCGCATGGCCGGTCGCTGGAGCGACTTCTTCTCTTAGCAAAAAGCCCGCCGTTGCAAGGCTGCGCGGCGGGCTGGTCGCGCGACGACAAAGGCCGTCGAGCGGGCGGAATTCTAGGAGCTGCCCCCCTGAGAAGACATGCGGAGTTTTCTCTAGCCTTCCCGATGAACTCACCAAAGAAGCGGTGCTTCAGTCTTTTTTCTTCGCTTCGTCGTTGAGGCGACGCAATTCGCTGAGTTTTTCTCCGATCCGGATCTCCAGCCCGCGCGGTGCCGGCTGATAGAACACCGGCGGCTCGAGGTCGTCGGGCCAATAGCTCTCGCCCGCCGCGAACGCGCCTTCCTCGTCGTGGGCATAGCGATAACCCTTGCCATAGTCGAGCGTCTTCATCAGCCGTGTCGGTGCATTGCGCAGCCGCAGCGGCACCGCGCGGGTGCCATCGTGCGCCACGAAGGCCCGCGCGGCGTTGTAGGCGCTGTAGACCGCGTTCGACTTGGGCGCCATCGCGAGGTAGACCACCGCCTCGGCCAGCGCCAGCTCGCCCTCGGGGGAGCCCAGCCGCTCGTAGGTCTCGGCGGCGTCGAGCGCGAGGCGCAGCGCGCGCGGGTCGGCCAGGCCGATGTCCTCGCTGGCCATGCGCACCATGCGGCGCGCCGCGTAGCGCGGATCGACCCCGCCATCGAGCATGCGCACGAACCAGTAGAGCGCCGCATCGGGGTCCGAGCCGCGCACCGCCTTGTGCAGGGCCGAGATGGTGTCGTAGAACTGCTCGCCGCCCTTGTCGTAGCGGCGCAGCTGCTCGCCCAGCGACTTCTCCAGCAGCGGCTCGTCGATCTGCGCCACCCCGCCGGCCATGTTGACGAGGTTTTCGTAGGCATTGAGCAGGCGGCGCGCGTCGCCGTCGGCGTAGCCCACGAGCCGGCGTGCCGCGGCCTCGGTGAGCGGGGGCGAGCGCAGCAGCGCCTGCGCGCGCGCGAGCAGCGCGTTCAGGTCGTCATCGGACAGGGTCTTCAACACGTGCACCGTCGCGCGCGACAGCAGCGCGGAGTTGACCTCGAACGACGGGTTCTCGGTGGTCGCCCCGATGAAGGTGAACAGCCCCGATTCCACGTGCGGCAAGAAGGCGTCCTGCTGGCTCTTGTTGAAGCGGTGCACCTCGTCGACGAAGACCACCGTGCGCCGCCCGCTGGCCTGCGCCGCGAGTGCGCGCTCGACCGCCTCGCGAATGTCCTTCACGCCGCCGAGCACGGCCGAGATGGCGATGAACTGCGCGTCGAAGGCATCGGCCATGAGTCGCGCGAGCGTGGTCTTGCCCACGCCGGGCGGCCCCCACAGGATCATCGAGTGCAGGCGGTGCGACTCGAACGCGGCGCGCAGCGGCTTGCCGGGGCCCAGCAGGTGCTGCTGGCCGATCACTTCGTCGATGGTCTTGGGGCGCAGGCGTTCGGCCAGCGGCGCGGCGTCGGCGTCGGCCAGCGCGGTCAGCAGGTCTTCGGGCATGGCGCGATTGTGCTGCGCAACCCGATCGTCATAGCGGCGACAGGCCCGTCCACATCCGACACGACTGCGACGTCACTGCTCGATCACGTCGGCACCTGGCGGCACCGTGAACTTGAACAGCTGCGGCGACACGGGCGCATTCGCCACCAATTGCGTGAACTGCAGCAGTGAGCGCTGGCCGAAGCTGTCGGTGATCTCCACGGCCGACAGTTCCGGCCCCTTGAAGCCGATGCGCACCCACTGGAAGGCGCCGTCCTTGGCCTTGGGCGTCGCTTGCGCCCACTCGAGCCCGTCCTTGGGCGGCAAGGCCGAGAGATCGAAGTCCTTCTCGAGCGAGCCGCCCGCCAGCAGCGCCGCCGGCGTCGCGCCCAGCGCCTGCGAGAACTTGCGCGAACTTACCTGGTTCAGGTCGGCGTCGTAGATCCAGACCTTCTGGCCATCGGCCACGATGACCTGCTCGAAGGGCTTGGCGTAGGTGAAGCGAAAACGGTTCGGCCGCGAGAAGTCGAAGCTGCCGCTCGAGGTCTTCTTCTTCGCGCCGTCGGGTGAGGTCACCGTCTGCGTGAAGGTGGCGTGGCCCGTCTTCACGTTCGCGACGAAGTCCTTGAGCGTGCCGACCGCGTCGGCATGCGCGGCCAGGGAGGTGAGCGAGACCAGCGTGGCGGCGAGGAGTTGTTTCATTCGGCGC
>DATFAY010000401.1:0-4687 GCA_035254085.1 Piscinibacter sp. | reverse complement strand
TTGCCGAAGTTGCCCGCGGCAGCCACCACGGTGATGCCCGCCGCACTGGCGCTGCGCACCGCCATGCACAGCGGGTCGGTGCGCCACGACTCGGTCGAGTTCGTGGCCAGGCTGATGTTCATCACGCGGATGTTGTATTCCCTGGCGTGGTAGATCACCCACTCGATGCCTTCGATCACGTCGCTCGTGGTACCGATGCCCTGGTCGTCGAGCACGCGCACGTCGAACAGATCGGCATTGGGCGCCACGCCGGTGGTGTCGGGCGTCTGGTAGTAGCCCCGGCCCGCGGCGATCGAGGCGACGTGCGTGCCGTGGCCGTACGGGTCCTGCAACGCGTTGCTGTCGTTGGCGACCAGGCTCTCGTATTTCTGCAAGCCGATGCTGCCCGGCGCATACGACATCGAGCCGTCATAGAAGCCGCTGCTCCACAGGCCGCCGCGCGACTTCAGCATGTCGACGCTGCGGCGCACCCGCGAAAAACCCATCGAATCGGTGAAGCTGCGATGCGCCTTCATCACGCCCGAGTCGAGCACGGCGATGCCCACGCCGCTGCCGTCGAGCCCGCTGTACATCCCGGGCATCAGGTAGCTGCGCACCTGCGAGGTACCGCTGCCCGTGATGGCCTCCATCGTGCTCGTCGACGCGTAGGCGGTCCGGTTGGGCGAGATGCTGAGCACGTCGCTGCGCCGGGCCAGCAGGGCCAATTGCGCCAGCGGAACCTGCGCCGTCACCGCATGCACGGCACGATGCTCGCGCCTCACCACGCCACCGAGGCGACCGACGTGCGAGCGCAAGTCGGTCAGGTCCTGCGCGCCGTTCGACACCACCACGATCACCTCGACGTGGCGAACCCCGTGCAGCTCGCGCACCCAGCGCGCGGAGCCGGCCTTGACCGAGGCCATCTCGGCGCGCAGGTCGGGCGCCAGCTTGGCCAGCAGTGTGGCCGGCAGCGCCTGTGCGGCCGCCACACCGGGCAGCGCCATGGCCAGGCACAGCGCCAGCAGGCGCGCGACGCGCCGCAGCCGGCGTTCGATGAGAACGGTGAAACGCGTGCCGTTGAACATCGCAGGTCCTTCCTCGGTCGAGCGCAACGCCGGCCCCCTCGGCCTGCGAGCGCCCATTGTTCAAAGGCCGCCGGCGTTTGAAACCGGGTGTAACGATGGCCGACGTGAAGTAGTACCGAGACACCGGCGGGCCGAAGCGCGTCCCGCCACTCGCCGTGGTCAGCGGGCGCCCACTGCAATTGCCCTGGAGGGCGACTTGCGGCACGCGTGGGAGGGTCCCGAACGGCGGCCGCCTAAACTCGCTGCCATCGCCTCTTGCCTGCACAGGAATCCGTTCATGCACCGCCGCCACGCGCTTCGATCGATCGCCACTGCCGCCGCCGTCGCCTCGTGGCCCGCTCTCGGCCAGACGCGCCCGATTCGCCTGGTGGTGCCGTATCCGCCGGGCGGCCCGCTGGACATCGTCGCGCGAGCCCTGGCCGACAAGGTGAAGGACACGCTCGGTGTCGTCGTGGTCGAGAACAAGCCCGGGGCCGGCGGCAACCTCGGCGCCGACCTGGTCGCCAAGTCGGCGCCCGACGGCCACACGATCGTGATGGGCGCGGTCGCGACGCATGCGATCAACCCGTGGCTGTTCAGCAAGCTGCCCTACGACCCGATCCGCGACTTCACGCCGATCACCGGCGTCGCGCAGGTGCCCAACGTGCTGGTGATGAACCCCGACACCGCGGCGCGGCTGCATGTGCAGCGCGTCGCCGACCTGGTCGACTACGCGCGCCGCAACCCCGGGCGGCTCAACTACGGCTCGGGCGGCAACGGCAGCGCCGGCCACCTGGCGGGCGAGATGTTCAAGGCGCAGGCCGGCGTCTACATGGTCCACATCCCGTATGCCGGCGGCAACCCGGCGCAGCTCGCCCTGCTGTCGGGCCAGGTGGACCTCACGTTCGACAACCTGGCTTCGGCCTCGGCCAACATCAAGGCAGGCCGGTTGAAGGCGCTGGCGGTCACCACCGCCCGCCGATCGAGCGTGATGCCCGACGTGCCGACGGTGGCCGAGACGAGTCCCGCGCTCGCCCGCTTCGACGTCAACACCTGGTTCGGCCTGTTCGGCCCCGCGAAGCTGCCCGCAGAGACCACGCAGCGCCTGAACAAGGCCTTCGTCGACGCGCTCGATTCAGCCGAGTTGAAGTCGCGCCTGGCCACGCTGATGGCCGAGCCGATGCCCATGACGCCCGATCAGTTCGGCGGCTTCGTCAAGCGCGAGCTGGCGAAGTACGAACACGTCGTGAAGGCCAGCGGCGCGAAGGTGGACTGAGCGGCACGAGGCGCGCTAAGGAGCCTGCTCCTTGCGCCGGATGAAGCCGGCTCGCTTGGCGTCCTCCGGGTAGAGGAAGTGCACCTCGCCGTGGCGCCACACGCCCAGCCACACCATGTTGCGCGTGAAGGCGTCGTGGTCGCCTGACGAGAACGGCTTGTCGTGCGTCGTCACCACGCCCGAGTACGGCCGGCGCAGGTTCTCCAACGCCTGCTTGAGCGCGTCGCCGGACACGTCGCCCCGGGTCTGGAACACGGCGCGCAGCATCAGCTGCACGGCGTCGTAGCTTTGCGCGGCGGCCATCAGCGAGCCGATCGGCTGCTGGCCCGCGTGGCGCTTGAGCCGCGCGATGAACGACGAGCGCCGCTCGTTGGACAGGTCCTGGATGATCGTCTGCACGACGATCGCGCCTTCGGCCGCGGCGCCCGCCTTCTCGCGCACCGAGCGGAACGACAGCGGCCAGGGCCCGTACAGCGGCACGGCCCACTTGGCCTCGGCGCGCGACAGCGCCATCACCGTGAACTCGGGGCCGACCGTGTAGCCGATGATGGCGTTGGCGCCGGCCGCCTTGGCTTCATGCATCTGCGCGGTGAGCGAGCCCACGCCGAGATCGAAGCGGGCGATGTAGACCGGCTTCAGTCCCTTGGCGGCCAGGAAACGCTCGAGGTCCTTGGCGCCGCCTTCGCCGTAGCCGGTGTTGTCGGCGAAGACCGCCACCTTCGTTAGCCCTCGCTTGACGACGTCGTCGACCAGTTCGGCGGCCTGCAGCGTGTCGCGCGCCGACATGCGAAAGATGTAGCTCTGGGCCGACGGGTAGCGTGCGGTCACGGCCGAGCCGGTCGACACGGGCACCATCAGCAGGTGCTTGTGGTCCTGGAACACGTCCAGCGCCTTGAGCGCCACGCCGGTGTTGCAGTAGCCGACGGTGAAGTCCACCTTCTCTCGCGTCACCAGTTCCTCGGCGATGCGGCGTCCCTGCTCGGGGTCGGCCCGGTCGTCGCGCTCGACCAGCTCGATGGGGCGGCCGAGAAAGCCGCCGACCTCGTTGATCTCCTGGACGGCCAGTTCGGCCCCCAGGCGCGCGCTGTTGCCGAAGTCCTGTGAACCGCCCGTGAAGGGGCAGACGAAGCCCACCCGCAGCGGCTTCACCGCGTCCGCCGCCCGGGCCGCCATGCCGTGCTGCAGCCCGATCGCCACCAGCAGCGCCGGCATCATCCTCGTGAATCCGTTCGCCATGTCGTCTCCTCTCGCACCCTCGGTCAGGTGAACACGACGATAGAGACGATGGCGGGCTCGCGCGAGCGGATCGACCCCTGCGCAAAGCTACGCAAGGAGCGTGCAGATGTCGCAGGAAGACGGCGCGCCGCGGCGCCGCGCGCGCTACTCGCCCAGGTAGGCGGCGCGCACCTTGGGGTCGTCGAGCAGCACCTTGGCGTCGCCGCTCATCGAGATCTCGCCCGAGTCCATCACGTAGCCGCGGGTGGCCAGCTGCAGCGCACGGCTCGCGTTCTGCTCGACCAGCAGCACGGTGGTGCCGCGGCTGTGGATGTCGTCCACCACCTCGAAGATCTTGTCGACCATGATCGGCGACAGGCCCATTGACGGCTCGTCCATCAGCAGCACCTTGGGGCGCGCCATGAGTGCGCGGCCCATCGCGAGCATCTGCTGCTCGCCGCCGGACATGGTGCCGGCGAGCTGGTTGCGGCGCTCCTTGAGGCGCGGAAAGATCGTGAACACCTTGTCGATGTCGGCGTCGATCTCGTTGTCCTTGCGCACGAAGGCGCCCATCTGCAGGTTCTCGATGATGCTCATGCGCGTGAAGGTGCCGCGTCCCTCCGGCACCATCACGAGCCCCTGGCGCACGAGGTCCCAGGCCCCCTGGCCCTGGATCGTCCTGCCGAGGAATTCGATCGTGCCGGCGGCCACCGGCTGCAGCCCGGTGATGGCCTTCAGCGTCGTCGTCTTGCCCGCGCCGTTGGCCCCGATCAGGCTCACCAGCTCGCCTTCGTGGACCTCGAAGGACACGCCCTTCACCGCCTGGATGCCGCCGTATGCGACCTTGAGGCCGCTGACCTTGAGCAGAGTATTTGCCATGTCAATCTTCCGTGAACTTGCGAAGGGCCCCGCCAAGCGGCCGCCGCGGGTCCGGCTTCGCCGGCCTGCTGGCGGCGCCCCCTGGAGGGGGAGCGGCGAAGGCGCTTCGGGGGTGGGCCATCAGTGGGCTTTATGGCCGGCGCCGAGGTAGGCCTCGATCACCTTCTCGTTGCGCTGCACGTCATACGGCGTGCCTTCGGCGATCTGCTTGCCGTAGTCGAGCACGGTGACGCGGTCGCACAGGCCCATGACGAGCTTCACGTCGTGCTCGATC
>DATFAY010000400.1:0-7386 GCA_035254085.1 Piscinibacter sp. | reverse complement strand
AGCTGCCGCAGCACGAAGGGCAGGATGCCGCCGTGGCGGTAGTAGTCGACCTCGATCGGCGTGTCGATCCGCAGCGTGAGGGTGACGCGCTTCTTGCTGCCGTCGGCCGAGGTGATGACGAGCGTCGCGTCCTGCTGCGGGCGGATGTGCGTGTCGAGCTCGACGTCGAACGACTCGTCGCCCTTGATGCCCAGCGTCTGCCAGCTGTCGCTGCCCTTGAACTGCAGCGGCAGCACGCCCATGCCGACCAGGTTGCTGCGATGGATGCGTTCGAAGCTGCGTGCGATCACGGCCTTCACCCCGAGCAGCTGGGTGCCCTTGGCGGCCCAGTCGCGCGACGAGCCGGTGCCGTATTCCTCGCCGCCGAAGATCACCGTGGGCGTGCCCTGTGCGATGTAGCGCATCGCCGCGTCGTAGATGAACATCTTCTGCCCGTCCGGCTGGAAGAGCGTGAGGCCGCCTTCCTCGCGGCCGCCGTCGGGCAGCGGCGGGATCATCAGGTTCTTGATGCGCACGTTGGCGAAGGTGCCGCGCATCATCACCTCGTGATGGCCGCGTCGCGAGCCGTAGGAGTTGAAGTCCGCCTTGGTGACGCCGTGCTCCTTCAGCCAGAGCCCCGCCGGCGACGACTCCTTGATCGAACCGGCGGGCGAGATGTGGTCGGTGGTGATCGAGTCCCCGAACAGCGCCATCGCGCGGGCGCCCTTCACGCCGACGTCGTGCACCGGCGGCTCCATCGTGAAGCCATCGAAGAACGGCGGTCGCGCGATGTAGGTCGACGCAGGCCAGTCGTAGACCTGGCCCTTGGTGCCGGCGATCTTCTTCCACAGCTTGCCGGGGTCGCTGGCCACCTTCTGGTAGTTTTCGCGGAAGGCCTTCGGGTTCATCGCGTGCTTGAGCAGCGCGTAGACCTCGCTGCTCGAAGGCCAGATGTCCCCGAGGTACACGTCCCGCCCGTCGGTGCCCCGGCCCACCGGCTCGGTCATCAGGTCGCGCAGCATGGTGCCGGCGATCGCGTAGGCCACGACCAGCGGCGGGCTGGCCAGGAAGTTGGCCTTGATGTTCGGATGGATGCGCGCCTCGAAGTTGCGGTTGCCCGACAGCACGGCGGCGCACACCAGGTCGTTGGCCTGGATCGCCTCGTTGATCTGCGGCGTCAGGTCGCCCGCGTTGCCGATGCAGGTGGTGCAGCCGTAGGCGGCCACCGTGAAGCCCAGCGCCTCGAGGTAGGGCAGCAGCTCGGTGCGCTCCAGGTACTCGGTGACGATGCGCGAGCCCGGCGCCAGCGAGGTCTTGATGTGCTTCTTGACCTGCAGGCCGGCCTTCACGGCCTTCTTGGCCAGCAGACCGGCAGCCAGCAGCACGCTCGGGTTGGAGGTGTTGGTGCACGACGTGATGGCGGCGATCAGCACGTCGCCGTTGTGCAGCGGCAGGCCATCGCTGGTGGTGAAGGTCTGCCCCAGCTTGTCGGCCGGCTGGTTGAAGCCGTTTTCCGCCGGCGGCTTGGAGAACAGCGCCGTGAACTGCTCCTTCACGTGGCCGATCTCGATGCGGTCCTGCGGGCGCTTGGGGCCGGCCAGGCTGGGTGCGACGGTGCCCAGGTCCAGCCGCACGACCTGCGTGTAGTCGATCTCGCCCGGCTTGGGGATGCCGAAAAGTCCCTGCGCCTTGAAGTAGGCCTCGAAGGCGTCGATCTCCTTGGCGGTGCGCCCGGTGCCGCGGAAATAGGCGAGGGTGTTGTCGTCCACCGGGAAGAAGCCCATGGTCGCACCGTATTCGGGCGACATGTTGGCGATGGTCGCGCGGTCGGGCACGCTGAGGCTTTCGGTGCCGGCGCCGAAGAACTCGACGAACTTGCCGACCACCTTCTCCTTGCGCAGGAGCTCGGTCACGGTGAGCACCAGGTCGGTGGCGGTCACGCCCTCGCGCAGGCGGCCGGTGAGCTCGAACCCCACCACGTCGGGCGTCAGGAAATACACCGGCTGCCCCAGCATGCCCGCCTCGGCCTCGATGCCGCCCACGCCCCAGGCCACCACGCCGATGCCGTTGATCATGGTGGTGTGGCTGTCGGTGCCGACCAGCGTGTCGGGGTAGTACACGTCCGCATCGTTGGCGTGCACGCCGCGCGCCAGGTATTCGAGGTTGACCTGGTGCACGATGCCGAAGCCGGGCGGCACGACGCCGAAGGTGTCGAAGGCCTGCATGCCCCACTTCATGAACTCGTAGCGCTCCTGGTTGCGCTGGAACTCGAGCTGCATGTTGAGCTCCAGCGCCTGCTTGGTGCCGTAGTGGTCGACCATCACCGAGTGATCGACCACCAGGTCCACCGGCACCAGCGGCTCGATGGTCTTCGGGTTCTTGCCCATCTGCGCGGCGACGTTGCGCATGGCGGCCAGGTCGGCCAGCAGCGGCACGCCGGTGAAGTCCTGCAGCACGACACGCGCGACCACGAAAGGGATCTCGTCGGTGCGCGCGGCCGTGGGCTTCCAGTTGGCCAGCTCGGCGACGTGCTCGGAGGTCACCTTCTTGCCGTCGCAGTTGCGCAGCACGCTTTCGAGCACGATGCGCAGGGACACCGGCAGGCGGCTCACGCCGGGGTAGGTCTTGGCCAGCTCGGGCAGCGAGAAGAACTGCCCGGTGCGCCCGCCTCCAGCGGAGAAGCTCTTCAAGGTCGTCGCGAAAGCATGGGGCGTGATGGGGCTGGGCATGGCGCAAACCTCGTTCGACTTGGTGCCGTGGGCGGTGGAGGCGATTATGGTGTCACCACCCCGTGCCCGCATGGCGAAAGGGCCTCGCGCCGGCAGGGAGCGCGCGCGCTCGGCGTCACGCCGGCTGCACCAGGCGCTCGATCTCCTGCAGCACCGAGCCGAGCTCCGCATTCACCAGTGGCAGCCACTGCTCGACGCCCGGCCAGTCACGTGCCGCGAGGGCGGCCTGCAGCGACTGCGCGCGCTCGTGCAGGGCATGCGCGCCGATCGTGCCCGCGAGGCCCTTCAGGTCGTGCGCGCGCCGCTCGGCGTCCGGCCAGCGATCCTGCGACAAGGCCTGCCTCAGCGCATCGGCGAAGCCGAGGTTGGCATCGCGAAAGCCGCTCAGGATGCGCCGGTACAGGTGCGGCTTGCCCAGGCAATGGGCCAGCCCTGCGGTGGTGTCGATGACCGGCGAGCCCTCGGCCGGCGCCCAGTCGGTGAGCGGCGCCGGCTCGATCGGCGGCGCGGCGCCGCGCCGCGAGGAGATCCACTGCGCCATCGTGGACAGCATCTGCGTCACGTCCAGGGGCTTGGCGATGTGCGCGTTCATGCCGCTGGCCAGCGCACGCTCGCGGTCCTCGGCCAGCGCGCTGGCGGTCATCGCGATGACGGGCAGGTGCGCGAATGCCGGCTGCGCACGCAGCCGCTGCGTGGCGGTGTAGCCGTCCATCACGGGCATCTGGCAGTCCATCAGGACGCCGTCGAATGGCCCCGCCGTGGCGAGGCGGCGCAGCGCGTCCTCGCCGTTGTCGGCCACCACCACCTCCATGCCCGCGCGGCGCAGCAGTTCGCTGGCCAGCTCCTGGTTGAGCGGGTGGTCTTCGACCAGCAGGATGCGTGCGCCGGCCAGCTTGGCGCGCACCTCGTCGCTCACCTGCGGCTGCAACTCGCGCGGCCGCATGGACGGGCTGCGGCCGGGGCGCCGGGCGCGCACCGGCTGGCCGGCCTGATTGAGCATGTCGGCGAGCAGGCCGTGCGCTGGCGTGGTCCGGGCCGCGCGGCCGAAGAAGGCGGTGAAGTGGAAGGTCGAGCCCTGGCCCGGCTCGCTGTCGACCCACAGGCGCCCGCCCATGCGCTCGACCAGCTGGCGGCTGATGACGAGTCCCAGGCCCGTGCCGCCGAAGCGGCGCGTGGTCGAGCTGTCGGCCTGCATGAAGGGCTGGAACAGCCGAGACAGCTGCTCCGGCGTGAGGCCCACGCCGGTGTCGCGCACCCAGGTGTGGATCTGCACCCGGTCGCCTTCCTGCGACACGGGCTCCATGCCGATCAGCACCTCGCCGGCGTCGGTGAACTTGATCGCATTGCTGCCCAGGTTGACCAGCACCTGGCGCAATCGCGTCGGGTCGCCCACCAGCCGGGTCGGCAGGCCGGCCGCGGCGCAAAAGCGCAGCGCCAGGCCTTTCTCGTCGGCCTTGAGCCCGAGGATGTCGGCCAGCTCGCCGATCACGCCGTCGAGTTCGAACTCGACGTGCTCGAGCGCCATGTGGCCGGCCTCGATCTTGGAGACGTCGAGGATGTCGTTGAGGATCTGTAGCAGGTTGCGCGCCGAGTCGTGGGCCTTCTCGACGTAATCGCGCTGGCGCGGCGGCAGGCCGTCCTCGAGGGCGAGGTGCGTCATGCCGATGATGGCGTTCATCGGCGTGCGCAGCTCGTGCGACATGTTGGCGAGGAAGGTCGACTTGGTCTGGCTCGCCGCTTCGGCCGCCTCGCGGGCCTGCTGCATCGCGAGCTGCGCCTGCTTGCGTGCGGTGATGTCGCGGATCACCGCGCAGTACTGCGGCTCGCCTTCCCAGTCGAGCACGATCACGCTCACGTCGGCGTCGAAAGGCTCGCCTCCGCGACGCTGGAAGCGCCACTCGAAGGACTGCACGCGCACGCCGCTGCCGGTGTGGCCGCGCATCAGCCTGAGGGCCCGCTCGCGGCTGGACTCGCCGCCAGGCTGCTGCTCGGGCGAGAAGTCGGGATACCAGATGATGTGCCCGAGCAGCTGCTGCGGATCCTCGAGCCCGAACATGCGCAGGGCCGAGGGGTTGCTGTGGGTGACGCCGCGCTTGCGATCGAAGAACAGGTAGCCGCTGGGCGCGTGCTCGAACACCGCCGCGAAGCGCGCCTCGGCGTCGCGGCGGGTCGAGATGTCGAGCCAGTATCCGTTGTAGACCGTGCTGCCGTCGGCTTGCACGAGCGGCGTGCTGTGCGCCAGCACCCACACCACGTGGTCCCCGTGGCGCACGGGGAACTCGGTGGGTTCGGTCGGCGGCGTGCGCGCGTCCGGGTGGGCGAGCCGCCACGGCAGCGTGGGGTCGGCTTCCAGCCGTTGCTCGTCGACGCCGAACAGCTCGCGCACGCCCCGCCCAAGGAAGGAGAAGTGCCCCGGGCCGGCCGAGGCGGGCTCGCTGTAGCGGAACACCGTCAGCGGCAGGGCCTGCGCCATGTCCAGCAGGTCGCGGCGCGCCTGCAAGGTGCTGTCCAGCAGCTTCAGGCGCCGCCAGCCGGCCCAGATCAGCAGGCAGCCCATGAGCCACACCGGAGCGGCCACGGCCGCGCTGTGCATGACGATGTCGCGTTCGTCGCCCAGAGTCGCAAGCACCCATAGCGTGAACGGCCGATCGCCCAGCGGGACCGAGACGGCCAGGTGGCGTCGCCCGCCCCATTCGGCGGTGGTCACCTCGTGTCCGGCGATCTTCAGGCGCGACATGCGCCAGGCCAGCGGTTCGGGCACACGCTGGTAGACGCTGTTCCACTCCTTCGGCGCCTGCGTCGCCAGGTCGGGCATGCGCTGCAGCAGGCTGCCTTCGCGGTTGCCCAGCACGACGACGCCGTTGGCATCGGTCACGCAGATGAGGCTGCCCTCGGCATCGGCCAGCAGGCGATTGAGCGCCTGCGCGTCCTGCTTGATGACGGCCACGCCGATGGGGCGGCCGTCGAGGTCCACGCGGTGGGCGAAGTACAGGCCGGGCACGCGGCTGACGCGGCCGAGCAGGAACTGCGCGTACTCGCCGCGCTGCATGGCTTCGGCAAAGTACTCGCGCGTGCGCAGGTTGCCCGCGACGGCGCTGGGCTGCGACTTGTCGGCGATGCCGCTGGCGACGGTCGTGCCGTCGGCCTGGATCAGCAGCACGAGCTGCAGGCCGAAGTCGGTCGCGACCTGCTCCAGCAGATCGTTCATCTCGCGGATCGCCGGGTCGCGCAGCCGCTCCTCGCGCAGCGCCAGCCGCAGGCTCTCGTCCATCGCCGAGGTGTCGGGCAGGCGCGGCGTCGCGAGGAATTGCAGCACCGAGGGCCGGTGCGCCAGGTTGTGCGGCAGCGCGGCCAGCTGGCGGAAGGTGAGCGAGAGCGTGTCCTTGATGCCGTCCAGGCGCAGCTTGGCGCTCGACCACGTCTGCACGCGGTGCTCGCGCAACCGGTCCTCGATCACCCACACCGAGGCCGCCGCGACCAGCACGGTCCACAGCGTGGCGATGAGCCACAGCAGGCGAAGACGCTGGCGACGGTCCGGCGGCGCCGGAGCCTGCGATGTCATGTGGACTGCTCCCCGGGGCGCCTGCCGCTGTGGTTCCCGCCGTTGCGCCCCTGGCTCTTGTACCAGAAAGCCGCCCGGGGTGAACACCATCGCGTGCGTGCGGGCGTCCGGCAAAAAGCGCATCGGCCGCGCCCGGCAGGCCGGGTGCGGCCGATGTTCTCTAGATGCGGGCTGCTGTGCCCGCCTCGGCGGGCACAGCGCGACTCAGGCGGAGACCGTGGCGGCGGCCTTGGCGAAGTCCTCGATCTGGTCGAAGTTCATGTACTTGTAGATCTTGTCGCCGTCCTTGTTGATGACGCCGATGTCCGACAGGTACTCCGCCTTCGTCGGGATGCGGCCCAGCCGCGAGCAGATGGCGGCGAGTTCCGCGGAGCCGAGGTAGACGTTGCTGTTCTTGCCCAGCCGGTTGGGGAAGTTGCGCGTGCTGGTGGAGAACACCGTCGCGCCTTCCTTCACCTGCGCCTGGTTGCCCATGCACAGCGAGCAGCCGGGCATCTCCATGCGCGCACCGGCGGTGCCGAGCACGCCGTAGTGGCCTTCCTCGGTGAGCTGCTTCTGGTCCATCTTGGTCGGCGGCGCGACCCACAGCTTGACGGGGATGTCGCGCTTGCCCTCGAGCAGCTTGGAGGCGGCGCGGAAGTGCCCGATGTTGGTCATGCACGAGCCGATGAAGACCTCGTCGATCTTGGCGCCGGCCACGTCCGACAGCGTCTTCACGTCATCCGGGTCGTTGGGGCAGGCGACGATCGGCTCGGTGATCTCGGCCAGGTCGATCTCGATGACCGCGGCGTATTCGGCGTCGGCGTCGGGCTGGAGCAGCTTCGGGTCCTTCAGCCAGGCCTCTTGCGCGGCGATGCGGCGCTGCAGCGTGCGCGCGTCGGCGTAGCCGTTGGCGATCATCCACTTCATCAGCGTGATGTTGCTGTGGATGTACTCGACGATCGGTTCCTTGTTGAGGTGCACCGTGCAGGCGGCGGCGCTGCGCTCGGCCGAGGCGTCCGACAGCTCGAACGCCTGTTCCACCTTGAGGTCGGGCAGGCCTTCGATCTCGAGGATGCGGCCGGAGAAGATGTTCTTCTTGCCCTTCTTGTCGACGGTGAGCAGGCCCTTCTTGAT
>DATFAY010000399.1:0-9644 GCA_035254085.1 Piscinibacter sp. | reverse complement strand
CTCGGCTACGCTGGCCCGACGCCGCACGGAGACCACGATGGCCACTCGCATGCTCACCATCGACGACACGCTCATGCACTACATCCACGCGCACTCGCTGCGCGAGCATCCGGCGCAGGTCGCGCTGCGCGAGGCGACGCTTGCGGTGCCTCACCACGGCATGCAAATCGGCCCCGAGCAGGGCCAGTTCATGGCCTTGCTCATGCGCCTGATGGGCGCGCGCGAGACCATCGAGGTCGGCGTGTACACGGGCTACAGCGCGCTCGCGGTGGCGCTCGCGCTGCCCGACGATGGCCGGGTGCTGGCCTGCGACATCAGCGAGCCCTACACCGCGGTCGGCCGTCCGTTCTGGCGCCAGGCCGGTGTCGAGCACAAGATCGACTTGCGACTGCAGCCGGCGCTGGACACCCTGGATGCCGAGCTCGATGCGGGCGCGCAGGGCCGCTACGACTTCGCCTTCATCGACGCGGACAAACAGAGTTACGACAGTTACTTCGAGCGCTGCCTGGCGCTCGTGCGGGCCGGCGGGCTGGTCATGTTCGACAACACCTTGTGGAGCGGCGCGGTCGCGCGACCCGCCGACGGGCCGGACACCGCGGCCCTGCAGGCGCTGAACGACAAGCTGCACCACGACCGGCGCATCGATGTCTCGCTGTTGCCCATCGGCGACGGCGTGACGCTGGCGCGCAAATGTTGATGGGCGGCAGACAACCCTCCAAAGAGCTGTCGCGAAGCCGCCACGGCGGCCTTGAATGCATCTCTCCTTCGCTGAGAATCGCCAGCGCCTGATGTCCGGGCACCGTTTCATCAAGAAGGATTGACATGAAGAAGATCGTTCTCGCACTGGCCACCGTCACCTCGCTGTTCGCCGGCAGCGCGTTCGCCGAAGGCATCTATGTCGGCGCCGCCATCGGCCAGGGCCACACCAACCTCGATTGCAGCGGCGCACCGACCTGCAAGCGCAACGACACCGGGTTCAAGCTCTACGGCGGCTACAAGTTCATGCCCAACCTCTCGGGCGAACTGACCTACTTCGACTTCGGCAAGGCCAAGGCCGGCGACGCCACCACCACGCTCGACCTGCGCAGCAGCGCGGTGGGCCTGGGTGTCGCGTTCGGCGGCGAGTTCGCACCGCAGTGGAGCGGCGTGGCCCGCCTGGGCGTCGCCTCGGTGCGCATGAAGGGCGACGCCACCTCCGGCGGCCTGTCGGGCTCGACCTCCGAGTCCAGCACCCAAGCCTACGCCGGCCTGGGCGTCGGCTACGCGATCGACAAGACGCTGAACGTCACCGCCGACCTCGACTTCACGCGCGGCAAGATCGCCGGCGAGACCGGCAACCTGCGCCTGCTGAGCATCGGCGTGAACAAGTCGTTCTGATCGAGCTACCGGGCCTTTCGCGCCTCGGACAACGCCGGCCTCGCGCCGGCGTTTTTCATGCGCTCATCCGCCGCGCACGCGCAGCGTGCAGGCGTCGCCCGACGCGCGCCACACCTTCACCGACAGCAATTGCGGCAAGCGCTCGCGCAGCTGCGCCGCGATGAAGGCGCACAGCCCTTCGAGCGTCGGCTTGTCCAGGCCGGGCACTTCGTTGAGCAGGTGGTGGTCGAGCTGTTCGCGCACCTCGGCCAGCAGGCGGCGCAGATGGCCCAGGTCCATCAGCATGCCGGTGGCCGGATCGGGCTGGCCGCACAGGGTCACCTCGGCGTGGTAAGTGTGGCCGTGCACGCGCCTGCTGGGCGCCGCGTCGATGCTGCGCTCCAACGTGTGGGCGGCCTCGAAGTCGAAGCGCTGCGAGAGTTCGTAGACCATCATCGGATACCGATCAGCTTGTGCGTCTGCAACGACAGCCGCCAGCGCGGGTCGCGCAGGCAATGTGCGATCGCGCACTGCAGGTTCGCCGCGGCGTCGGGCCCGTCCATCGGCTGCAAGGAAAAGCGCTCGAAGTCGAGCTGCCCCAGCTCGTCCAGCGACAGGCCCGCCTGCGGCACCACCACCTTCAGCTCCTGGCCGCGCCGCTGCACCAGTGGCGCGCCCGCCTTGGGGCTCACGCACAACCAGTCGATGCCCTCGGGCGCGGCCAGCGTGCCGTTGCTTTCGACAGCGATCTCGAATCCGGCGCCTTGCAGCGCGTCGATCAGCGCCGCGTTCAGTTGCAGCAGCGGCTCCCCGCCGGTGAACACCACGAAGCGGCGGCGCGCATCACCCGAGCCCCAGCACGAGGCGATGGCTTGCGCGAGCGCGCTCGCCTGCGCGAAGCGCCCGCCACCCGGGCCGTCCGTGCCGACGAAGTCGGTGTCGCAGAAGCGGCACAGCGCGCCCGCGCGGTCTTGCTCGCGCCCGCTCCACAGGTTGCAGCCGGCAAAGCGGCAGAACACCGCCGGACGGCCGGCATGCGCGCCTTCGCCTTGCAGCGTGTAGAAGATCTCTTTGACTTGGTACGTCATGCGGCCCGTCGGCATCCCGGCGCCAAAAGGGGCGTGATTCTACGTGGCACGTCACGTGCCGGCGCTCGCCTCGTCGGACAGCTTGAACACCGACACCGTGTGCACGAGCTGGCGCGCCTGCCGCCGCAGGCTGTCGGCCGCAGCGGCGCTTTGCTCGACCAGCGCCGCGTTCTGCTGGGTCGCCTGGTCCATCTGGACGACCGCCTCGCCCACCTGCGCCACGCCGGCGCTCTGCTCGGCGCTGGCGCGGCTGATGTCGCCCATCAGATCGGTGACGCGCCCGATCGCCTCGACGATGCCGTGCATCGTCGCGCCGGCGCGATCGGCCAGCCGCGAGCCCTGATCGACCTGCGCCACGCTGGCCCCGATCAGCTGCTCGATCTCCTTGGCGGCTTGCGCGCTGCGCTGTGCAAGGCCGCGCACCTCTGCCGCTACGACCGCGAAGCCGCGTCCGTGCTCGCCGGCACGTGCCGCCTCGACGGCCGCATTCAGCGCCAGGATGTTCGTCTGGAAGGCGATGGCGTCGATGACGCCGGTGATGTCGGCGATCCGCGCGGAGCTCTCGTTGATGCGCTTCATCGTGTCGACCACCTGCCCCACCACCGCGCCGCCCTCGGCCGCGACCGCGCGTGCGCCCTGCGCCAGCTGGTTGGCCTGCTGCGCGCCCTGCGCGTTCTGGTGGATGGCCGCTCCCAGCTCCTCCATCGACGCGGCGGTCTGCTGCAGGGCGCTCGCCTGCGCCTCGGTGCGGCTGGACAGGTCCTTGTTGCCCAAAGCGATCTGGGCGCTGGCGGTCGCGACGCCGTGGGCGTGGCCGCACACCTCGCCCACCACCCGCGACAGGCTGTCGCGCATCGCCGCCAGGCTGCGCATCAGGTGCGCGACCTCGTCTGCGCCATCGGCGACGATGGGCCGGGCGAAGTCGCCCTGCGCCACCGCATCGGCCACGCTCACCGCACGCCCGAGGCGGCGCACGATGCTGTGCGAGACCGCGAAGGTGAAGGCGCCGGCCACGCCCAGCAGCACCGCCAGGACCGCGCCCAGGCGGCCCACGTCGCGCCAGAACTGGCCGCGCAGGTCGTCGACATACAGGCCGGAGCCGAGCACCCATCCCCACGGCGCGAAGCCGGCGACGTAGGTCGTCTTGGCCACCGGCTTGTCGCTGCCCGGGCGGGGCCAGAAGTAGTCGACGTAGCCCGCCTGAGCGGCGCGCACCTTGTCGACCATCTCGGCAAACAGCGCGACGCCGTGCGGGTCGGTGACGGCATGCAGGTCGGTGCCGTCCATCTCCGGCCTGATCGGGTGCATCACCATGTGCACCTCCATGTCGGCGATGAAGAAGTATTCGTTGTTGCCGTAGCGCATGCGCGCGAGCGCCGCTCTGGCCAGCGCCTGCGCTTCGGCGCGGCTCGCCTTGCCGCCCGTCTCCAGCGCGTGAGCCCAGTGCAATACGCCCGCGGCCGACTCGACCTGCTGGCGCAGGAACTCCCGCCGATCGTGCAGCGCGGACTCGTACTTCTGCTGCATCAGCCAGCCCAGCATGCCCAGCAGGAGGGTCGCCAGCACGCCGACGAGCAGCGCGAGGCGGGTTTCGATCTTGAGCTGGTTCACGACGCGTCTCCCTCTTGCTGGCGCGCGCGGCCGTTCGGCGCGGCGCCGTTTGCAGGCATGCTGGGGGCGCGAGTGCTGCGCTCGATTGCGAAGTGTCAACCGTTCGCGGCGGCGGCTGCGTCAAAGGTCACGCGACGGCTCAGGTCGTGCCGGGCATCGCCGCCTGGATTTCCCCAGCCAACGACGGGCTGTCTTGTGCCTCGCGCACGAAGACGCGCTTGAAGATCGGCGTGGCCATCAAGGTGGTGACGATCGCCATGACGACCATGATCGCGAACAGTGCCGGCGTGATGATGCCGTTCTGCAAGCCGATGTTGAGGATGATGAGCTCCATCAGTCCCCGCGCGTTCATGAGGGTGCCCAGCGCCATGGCATCCCGGCGCGATTCGCCGGCGATGCGCGCGGCGGCGTAGCAGGCAACGCCCTTGCCGAGCACGGCGGCCAGCAGCACGACGCCCGCGACCATCCACAACTGCAGGCTGTCGAGCAAGCCGATCTTGGTGTTGAGGCCCGAGTAGACGAAGAAGACGGGCAGCAGCAAGGCGGTCACGAGGGGATGCAGCGTCCGTTGCAGTGCCTGGGTCAGCGCGCCGCGCGGCATGGCGACCCCGACGATGAATGCACCGAACACCGCGTAGATCTGCATCGCGTCGGTGAACCAGGCACCCAGCATGACGAGCATGAGCAACAGCGCCAGCGTGCCCTGCGACAACTCGCCATCGCGCTCGACCTGGCGATTGAGCGGCGCGAGCATCGGCCTCACGACGAGCAGGACCACCAAGGCGAAGGCCACGCCGCCGCCGATCGCGCGGACCGCGATGCCGACGTCGTTCTGGAAGCTCGCCAGCACCAGGGCCAGGGCGCACCAGGCGGCGACGTCGTCGAGCGAGCCCGCGGCCAGCGCCAGCGTCCCGAGCGAGGTCCGACTCAGGCCCTGCTCGCGCACGATGCGCGCCAGCATCGGAAAGGCGGTGATCGAGATCGCCGCGCCCATGAAGAGCATCGCCTGCGCCGGCGTCGTCTTGGCGGCGAAGAGCTCGTGATGGCCCGCCCACGCGAGGCCGAGCGCCCCGCCCAGCACGAAGGGCGTCACGATCCCGGCCAGCGAGACGGCGGCGGCGCCGCGCACCCGCGAGCGGATGAGGCCGACGTCGAACTCCGCGCCGACGAGGAACATGTAGAGCACCAGCCCGAGCTGGGCCACGGAGAACAGGATGGGCCGGGACGCGGCCGGAAACAGCGCCGCGCTCAGGCCGGGCAGCGCCCAGCCCAGCACCGAGGGCCCCAGCAGCACGCCGGCGATCATCTCGCTCACCACCGGCGGCTGGCCCAGCCGCGCGAAGAGAGCGCCCGCGACGCGGCAGGTCCCCAGGATGGCCGCCATCTGCAGGAAGAACTGAACCGAAAGATCGAAGGCTGTCATGCTCGCGTGCTCCCAGTGAACCGCATCGCTACCGGATCGCGGCGGCGCCGGCGATCTTTTCCATCGCCTGCCTGGCGCTCATCGCATCGTTGTTCCAGAACTGGCTCACGGCTTCCTTGATGGCGTTCTCCGCGGCCGCCGGAACGGCCATGCCGTGCGCGATGGAGGGCACCAGCGCGTCGGCGGCGGCCGCGGCCGCGAAGTCGCGCGCCGATTGCCTGGCGCAGTCGTCGAACCGGTCCATGCGCACGCCCAGGCGCACCGGGATCGATCCGTTGCTGCGGCTGAACAGCTCCTGGAAGTCCGGCGCCATGACGGCGGCCGCGAAGTCCTTCTGCGCCTGGATGTCTGCGTCCTTCTTCAGCTTGAACATCGCGAACGAGTCGATGTTGAAGCTGAAGGCCTTGGAGCCGCCCGGCACCGGGGCGCACAGGAAGTCCCGGCCCGGCAGCTTGCCGGCATCGATGAATTCGCCCTTGGCCCAGTCCCCGGTGATCTGCATGCCGGCCTCGCCGCGGATCACCATGGCGGTGCTCAGGTTCCAGTCCCGCCCCGGCGAGTTCCCGTCGGTGTAGGGCTTGATGCGCTTGAACGTGCGCAGCACCTTTTCCATGGTCGGCCCGAGCAGCGTGGCGCGGTCGAGCTTGACCAGCGCCTTGCGGTAGAACTCGACCCCGCCGACGCCCAGCGCCACCGCCTCGAAGGTGGTGAAGTCCTGCCAGCTCTGGCCGCCATGCGCGACCGCGACGACCCCGGCCTTCTTCAACGCCTCCGCCGTGGCGAAGAACTCGTCCCATGTCGTGGGCAGCTTGGCGCCCGCGCGGCGCAGCACCTGCGCGTTGACCCACAGGCCGTTGACGCGATGCACGTCGACGGGCACGGCGACGTAGCTGCCGCGGTACTTCATGGTGTCGGCGACGACCTTGGGCAACAGCGCGTCCCATTTCTCGGCCTTGGCCACGTCGTCGATGCCGGCCAGTGCCCCTTGCCGGGCCCAGTCCTGCAGGGCCGGACCCTTCATCTGCGCCACCGCGGGCCCGCTGCCCGCCTGCACGCGCGACTTGAGCACGGCCATCGTCGCGTCGCCGCTGCCGGCCACGGCAAAGTCCTTCCACTTGTGGCCCCTGGCCTGCAGGGTGCCCTTCAGGAACTGGGCGGCATTGGCCTCGCCGCCGCCGACCCACCAGTGCAGGACCTCGAGTTCGCCGCCGAACGAGGGCGTCGCCGCGACGGCGATCAGCACTGCGACAGCCCATGCGGCGGATGCTCGCCGCATGCCGCCGTGGCCCTTCTTCATGGTGGCACTGCCCCTTGTGAATCTGATCGAGGCTGCCCGAGTGCCGCCAAGGCGGACAAGTGTTAATAATCCGCTAATAATATGAAAGAAGTATTATCCCTTAGCGACCATGGCCAGCAGCCACCGCGCCGGTCAGCGGACACGCGGGAAGATGGCGCGGATCAGCAGGCCATGCGGTGCCACCGGCTCGAGGCGCACGGTGCCGCCGTGGCGCGCGACGATCTCCCGGACGATCGACAGGCCGAGCCCGCAGCCGAGGCCGTCCTGGTTGACGCGTACGAAGCGCTCGAAGACCCGGTCCATGTCGGCGGCCGGGACGCCGGGGCCGTTGTCCTCCACTTCCAGCGTCACCGAGTCGGCCGAAGCCCTGACCCTGACCGTGACCGTGGCGTCGCGCCCCGCGTAGCGGATCGCGTTGTCCAGCACGTTGACGAGCGCCTCGCGCAGCAGCAGCGGGACGCCGCGCACCAGCGCGGGCGCAGCCGGCGCGCCGGCGTCGGATGCGGGCTCGACTTCGTCGAAGCCGAGGTCGATGTGGGCCGCCAGCGCGCGCGGCACCCACTCGGTGGTTACCTCGCGCGCGAGCTCGGACAGGTCCACCGGCACGTGCGACTGCTGCGCGGCCGATTCGGGTTCGGCGCGCGCCAGCGCCAGCATCTGGGCCACCAGGTGGGCGCTGCGCGACGCGCTCTCGTGGACCCGGCGCAGGCGCTCCTGCAGCTCCGGGTCCTTGGAATCGCGCATGGCGATTTCGGCCTGGGTCTTGAGGCCCGCGAGCGGCGTGCGCAACTGATGCGCCGCGTCGCTGATGAAGCGCTTTTGCGCCTTCACGCTGTGGTCGACTTCGGCCAGCAGCGTGTTGATCGCCCGCGCCAAGGACCGGACCTCCAGCGGCGCGGCCTCGATCTCGATCGGCGCCAGGTCGTTGGCGCGCCGCCCCTCGACCCGGCGCTGCAGCGCAGCCAGCGGCTTGAGACCGGCGCGGATGCCGGCCCACACGATGAGGGTCATCAGCGCGATGAGGGCCGACAGCGGCAGCGCCGTGTCGATCAGGATGCGGCGGGCGAGCTCCTCGCGGTTGGCGCTCGAGCGCGCCACCTGCACGAGCATCGTGCCGGCGCGCGCGCCCTCGTCCCCGTAGAGCAGGTACAGGGCGACGATGCGCACGCGCTCGGTGGCGGCGGGCGTGCGCCCCTCGCGGGGGAGGCTGATCACGCCATCGTAGAAGTACGGCTCGCCGAGCACCGGCCGAAGCTTGTCGGGCGGCGGCGGCAGACTGCGGTTGCCCAGAATGAACTCGCCGGGCGGCGCGCTCACCGTGTAGAGCACGCGGTCCGCGGGGTCGGCCTCGAGGATGTCCTGCGCCGACCGGGGGAAGTCGATGAACAGCCCATGCGCCATCGGCTTGACCTGCCGCGCCAGCGATCGGGACGCCTGCAGCAGGCTCGCATCCACCGCCGCGTTGGCGTAGCGCCCGGTCAGGTTGTAAGTGAAATAGGCGCCGGCGATCCACAGCACGATCTGCGGCAGCAACAGCCACGCGAACAGCTGCCGGTGCAGCGAGCGCTTCGCCGATGCCAGGGCGAGGAGCGGCCGCTCGCCCCGCCTGCCCATCATGAAGCTTCGACTTCCAGCAGGTACCCCAGGCCCCGCACGGTGCGGATGGTCACGCCCGACTGCTCCAGCTTCTTGCGCAGGCGGTGGATGTAGACCTCGATCGAGTTGTTGCCGGTCGGGTCGAACCCGTCGGTGGCCCACGCCTTCACGATCTGGTCCTTGCTCACCACCCGGTCGCGCTGCGACAGGAACAGGTCCAGCAGCATCCATTCGCGGCGGCTCAGCTCGATCGCCTCGCCGCCGACGGCCACCCGCCGCGTGTCGCGGTCATAGGTCAGGCGGCCCAGCGACGCGGAGCTCGACAGCGTGCGCGAGCGGCGCAAGTGCGCGTGCAGCCGCGCCGCCAGCTCGGCGAAATCGAACGGCTTGGTCATGTAGTCGTCCGCGCCGGCCTTGAGGCCCGCCACGCGGTCGTCGATGCTGTCCAGCGCGGTCAGCACGAGCACGGGCAGCGTGCGCCCGGCCTCGCGCACGCGCTGCAGGATCGTGATGCCGTCGACCATCGGCAAGCCCAGATCGAGCACCGCCACGTCGAAGCGCTGCTTGACCAGCAGGTACTCGGCCACCGCCCCGTTCGGTGCGTGATCGACCGCAAAGCCTTCTCTTTGCAGCTGGATCGACAGCCCGTCGGCGAGCACGGCGTCGTCTTCCGCCAGAAGAAGCCTTATCGAGGACGTCATGGTTGTTATCGCGCCATTCCGAAAGCACCGACTTTAGCGCCAGAACCCCCGGCACGGACGGGCCGGAAAGCTTCTGTAGTGAAACGCAAATCGCACAGCCTAGGGTTAACACGACATTAACATCATTTTGTCGCAGTTAACATCCGCCTGGCGTCGAATATTGCCTTGTCTCGACAGGGTTATTGAGTCGGCGTGGACACCGAGCTTCGAGCCCAACGAGATCAGGAGACATAGTCGATGAACATTTCTGTCGAGAAGCACAGCCGCAGGCTGCCGCTTCGTGTGACGCCGCGCCGCAGCGCGATCGCCAGCGCGTGCTCCACGCTGCTGCTGGCCGCGGGGGCGGCACATGCGCAGCAGGCGCCTGCCGGCGATGCCGCCAGCACCACCAATGCCGCCAGCCCCGCCAAACTCGAGGCGGTGGTCGTGACCGGCATCCGGCACGGCATCGAATCGTCGGTCGCCACCAAGCGCAATTCGGATTCGATCGTCGAGGCCGTGTCGGCCGAAGACATCGGCAAGCTGCCCGACGTGAGCATCGCCGAGTCGCTGGCGCGGCTGCCCGGCCTGGC
>DATFAY010000398.1:0-5065 GCA_035254085.1 Piscinibacter sp. | reverse complement strand
CAGCGTCGAGACCTTGTCCATGCCCATCTGCTTGCTGCGCACCACCAGCTTGCCCTTGTCGATGTAGGGCTTCAGCACCGACATCGCGCCGTTGTAGAAGAAGAAGGCGTTGTTGTCGTCGGGCGAGCCGCCGAACAGCTCGATGTTGAACGGCCCCTTGCCGGACTTCAGGCCGAGCGCGTTCTCGATGTAGCCGGCCTGCAGCACGCCGACTTGGAAGTTGTCGAAGGTGGCGTAGTAGTCGACGTTCTTCGAGTTGCGGATCAGCCGGTCGTAGGCGATGACCTTGACGCCGCGATCGGCCGCCTTCTGCAGCACGTCGGACAGCGTGGTGCCGTCGATCGCCGCGATCACCAGCACCTTCGGGCCCTTGGTGACCATGTTCTCGATCTGCGCGAGCTGGTTGGGGATGTCGTCCTCGGCGTACTGCAGGTCGGTGGTGTAGCCCTTGGCGCCGAACACCTTGACCATGTTGTCGCCGTCGGCGATCCAGCGTGCCGACGACTTGGTCGGCATCGAGATGGCGATCAGGCCCTTGCCTTGCGCCGCGGCCGATCCGGCCAGTGCGAATGCTCCGACTGCGACGGCCAGCGCCGCCATCAGGCTCTTGATGATCTTCATGCGAGTGTCTCCAGTGATGTCGTTCGAGGGTCAGTACTTGCGAGTCGGGAATTCCTTGGCGGCGACTTCCATCGGGAAGATGCTCTCCTGCGTCACGATCCGCTTGGGCAAAGCCTTGCCGGCCTTGAGGTCCTTGGCCGCCTGCATCAGCTGCGGCCCCAGCAGCGGGCTGCATTCGACCGTCACGTTCAGCTTGCCGGCCATCATGGCTTCGAAGGCGCCCTTCACGCCGTCGATGGAGACGATGGTGATGTCCTTGCCCGGCTTCAGGCCCGCTTCCTCGATCGCCTGGATGGCGCCGATGGCCATGTCGTCGTTGTGCGCGTAGAGCACGTTGATCTTCTTGCCCTCGGCCTTGAGGAAGGCTTCCATCACCTCCTTGCCCTTGGCGCGCGTGAAGTCACCGGTCTGCGAGCGGATGATCTTGAAGCGCGGGTTGGCCTTGATGATGTCCTCGAAGCCCTTCTTGCGGTCGATCGCCGGCGCCGAGCCGACGGTGCCTTGCAGCTCGACGATGTTCACGTCGCCCTTGGTGTCCTTCATGTGGTCGAGCAGCCAGCGGCCGGCCTTGTGGCCTTCCTCGACGAAGTCGGAGCCCATGAAGGTGACGTACAGCGAGTCGTCGCTGACCTTCACCGCGCGGTCGGTGAGGATGACCGGGATGTGCGCAGCCTTGGCCTCGCGCAGCACCGTCTCGAAGCCGGTCTCCACCACCGGCGAGAAGGCGATGATGTCGACCTTCTGCGCGATGAAGGAGCGGATGGCCTTGATCTGGTTCTCCTGCTTCTGCTGCGCGTCGGCGAACTTGAGCTCGACGCCGGCGTCCTTGGCCGCCTGCTTGATCGACTCGGTGTTGGCGGTGCGCCATTCGCTTTCGGCGCCGATCTGGCTGAAGCCGAGCACGAGCTTCTTCTGCGCGAATGCGGTCATCGGCAGCGCGGCGGCGAGGGTCAGCGCGGCAACGGAGGCGAGCGCGGTACGGCGGCGGATGTTCATGGTTGTCTCCTGGGTTGGTCCTTGGGTTTGGATCGGCCGGCTCGGCCAGGTCACGGGATCGTCTTCATCTCGGTTCATGCACAGGTGTAGGCCGTCTTCACGGTGGTATAGAACTCGGCGGCGTGGCGCCCCTGCTCGCGCGGGCCGTGGCTGGATGCCTTGCGCCCGCCGAAGGGCACGTGGTAGTCCACCCCCGCGGTCGGCAGGTTGACCATCACCATGCCCGCCTGCACGTGGCGCTTGAAGTGCGTCGCGTGCTTGAGCGAGGTGGTGCAGATGCCGGCGCACAGGCCGTAGGCGGTGTCGTTGGCCAGGGCGAGCGCGTGCTCGTAGCCGTCGGCGCGCAGCACCGCCGCAACGGGACCGAAGATCTCCTCGCGCGCCACGCGGTGCTCGGGGCGCGCCAGCAGCAGCGCGGGGCTCATGTAGTGGCCCTTGGTGGGGCACTTCACGGGCTCGCCGCCGGCCACCCGCTCGGCGCCTTCGGCACGTCCGATCTCGAGATAGCCGAGGTTCTGCTCGAGCTGCGCGCGGCTGGCCACCGGGCCGATGTCGATGCCGCGCCCGAGCGCATGGCCCACCTTGAGCGTGCGCATGCGCTCGCGCATCTTCGCGACGAAGGCGTCGTGCACCGGCGCCTCGACGATGAGCCGGCTCGACGCGGTGCAGCGCTGGCCGGTGGAGAAGAACGCCCCCTGCACCGCGCATTCCACCGCCTGGTCGAGGTCGGCGTCGGCCAGCACCACCAGCGGATTCTTGCCGCCCATCTCGAGCTGCACTTTCGCGCCGCGTTCGGCAGCGGCCTTGAGGATCTGCGCGCCGGTGGTCTCGGAGCCGGTGAAGGTTAGCGCGTCGACCAGCCGGCTCTCGACGATCGCCTGGCCGACCTGCCGGCCGCTGCCGTTGACGAGGTTGAATGCCCCCGCCGGCAGGCCCGCGCGGCTGATGATCTCCGACAGCGCCCAGCCGCAGGCGGGCACCAGTTCGGCCGGCTTGAACACCACCGTGTTGCCGTGCGCCAGGGCGGGCGCGATCTTCCAGGCGGGGATCGCGAGCGGGAAGTTCCACGGCGCGATGATCCCCACCACGCCCACCGGCTCGCGCGTCACGTCGACCTCGATGCCGGGGCGCACCGAAGCGAGCTTCTCGCCCGGCGTGCGCAGGGCCTCGCCGGCGAAGAACTTGAAGATGTTGCCCGCGCGCGCCGCCTCGCCGATCGATTCGGCCAGCGTCTTGCCTTCTTCACGCGCCAGCAGTTCGCCGAGTTCCTCCTTGCGCGCGAGGATCTCGCTGCCGATCTGGTCGAGCGCGTCGGCGCGACGCTGCGGCGTCGTGAAGGCCCAGGCCGGCGCCGCCTCCGACGCCGCGTGGATCGCCAGCTGCGTCTGCTGCGCGTCGGCGCGGGCGTATTCGCCCACCGGCGACGCGAGGTCCGACGGGTTCTCGCTGGTGCCGGTGGTGACGCCGGTTTCCCAGCGTCCGTTGATGTAGTTCTTGAAACTGTTCTGCATGTTCGGCGTCGCTGCGGGCTCGTTCTCGAGCCATCCATGTGCTGCGAGGTGCCGAATGGTAGGCAGGCATGGGATATACGCCTAATAGTTATTTGGCAGAGACCCATATAGGATTTCGGATCGATGAAAACCCTAGCTGAGTCCCCGCGGGCCGACACACCGACATGACCAACTACACGCACTGGTTCATCCGTGCGCGACTCAAGACCCGCCAGCTGCTCCTGCTCGTTGCGCTCGCCGAAGAAGGCAACATCCACCGCGCCGCGCAGATGCTCAACATGACGCAGCCCGCGGCCTCCAAGCTGCTCAAGGACCTGGAGGACGTGCTCGACGTATCGCTGTTCGATCGCCTGCCGCGCGGCATGCGTCCCACCTGGTACGGCGAAGCGATGATCCGCCACGCGCGCGTCGCGCTGGCAAGCCTCAACCAGGCGCACGACGAGGTGCAGGCGCTCAAGGCCGGCCGCTTCGGCCAGGTGTGCGTGGGTGCCATCACCACGCCCGGCATCATGCTGCTGCCGCAGGCGGTGTCAGCGGTCAAGCTCGCGCATCCGACGCTGCGGGTGTCGCTGCACATCGAGACCAGCGACGTGCTGCTCGAGCGCATGGCGCAGGGCAAGATGGACATGCTCGTGGCGCGGCTCTTCGCGCAGCACGACAAGACCGCGCTGCGCTACGAGGCGCTCGCCGAGGAGCCTGCGGTCGCCATGGTGCGCCCGGGCCACCCGCTGCTCGCGATCGACAACCTCAGCCTGCGCGACCTCACCAACAGCTGCTGGATCGTGCCGCCCGAAGGCAGCGTGCTGCGTCATCGCTTCGATCTCATGTTCCGCGAAGCGGGCCTGGAGACGCCGGCCAACCTGATCGAGACGACCGCCTTGCTGTTCGTCACCAAGATGATCGCGGGCGACGACGTGATCTGCCTGGTCGCCGCGGACGTGGCGCGCCACTACGCCGAGCACGGGCTGGTGGCCGTGCTGCCGATCGACCTGCCCTGCCGCATGGACGCCTTCGGCATCATCACCCGCACCGACCGGCCGCAGTCGCCGGCGGCCAAGGTGATGCTCGCGGCGCTCAAGAGCGCGGCGGCCGAGGTGTACGGCGTGACGCTGGAAGCGAGCGCCTGACCCGCCGCGGCCGCGTCAGCACCAGCCTGCGTCGACCTTGAACTCCTGCGCGGTGCACATCGCCGAGTCGTCGGCCGCCAGGAACAGCACCATGCGCGCGATGTCCTCGCCCTGCAGCAGGTCGGGCAGGCATTGATCCTGGCGCAGGGCCTGCTCGCTTTGCGGATCGAGGTTGAGCCGCACCTGCTTGTCGGTCATCACCCAGCCGGGCGACACCGTGTTGACGCGGATGCGGTCGGGCCCGAGCGTGGCCGCCATGCCGCGGGTCAGCCCGTTGACCGAGGACTTGGCGATCGCGTAGCACGGATAGCCGCCGCTCTTGAGCTGCCATCCCGTCGAGCCGAGGTTGATGATCGAGCCGCCGCCCAGGCGCTTCATGCCGGGGGCCACCGCCTGGATCGCGAAGAACGCCGGCCGCTGGTTGATCGCCATGCGCTGCTCCCAATACTCGACCGTCACCGATTCGAGCGAGTGGCGGTCGTCGCTGGCGACGTTGTTGACCAGCACCTCGAAGTCGCCCAGCGCGGCCGCGGCGCGCGCGATCGCCGACTGCAGCGCGGGCACGTCGCGCACGTCGCACACCTCCCACCACGGCGGGCTGACGTCCTGGGCGCGAAGCTCCTGCACCAGCGCATCGCCGGCGGCGCGGGCGATGTCGACGAAGGCCACGCGCGCGCCCTGCAACGCGAACGCCTTGACGATGGAGGCGCCGATCCCGCTGCCGCCGCCGGTGACGAACACCGTGCGGCCCTTCAGGCTGGGGAATCGGGCCAGTGTGCTGGTGTCGATGGTGCGCATGGTCGGCACGTG
>DATFAY010000397.1:0-2688 GCA_035254085.1 Piscinibacter sp. | reverse complement strand
GTCCAGATGACCGCGAACGCGTCCTTGGCGAGCGCGGGCAGGCCGAAGGCGGCGGCGAGCTTCGCGGGCTCGGCGCACAGGAAGCCCACGTCCAGCGTCTGCGAGGTCTTGTCGGCGTACTCGATCTCGAACTCGGCCAGCGAGGAGCCGCAGTCGAAGCACCAGTACACCGGCTTCAGCCCGCGGTAGACGAAGCCGCGCTCGATGATCCTCTTGAGCGCGCGCAGCTCGCCCGCCTCGTTGCCGAAGTCCATCGTGTGGTACGGGCGGTCCCAGTCGCCCAGGACGCCCAGGCGCTTGAAGTCGGCCATCTGCTGCGCGATCTGCTCGGTCGCGTAGGCGCGGCTCTTGGCCTGCACCTCGTCGCGCGGCAGGCCGCGGCCGAAGGTCTTCTCGATCTGGTTCTCGATTGGCAGGCCGTGGCAGTCCCAGCCCGGCACGTACAGCGCGTCCATGCCCTGCAGCTGGCGCGCCTTGACGATCATGTCCTTCAGGATCTTGTTGACCGCGTGGCCCATGTGCAGCTGGCCGTTGGCGTAGGGCGGGCCGTCGTGCAGCACGAACTTGGGCGCGTTGCAGCGCGCGTCGCGCAGCTTCTTGTACAGGCCTTGCTCGTCCCACTCCTTGACCCAGCCCGGCTCGCGCTTGGGCAGGTCGCCGCGCATCGGGAACGGGGTGTCGGGAAGGTTCAGCGTGGCGCGGTAGTCCGCCGCGGCGCCGGCCGCCGAGGCGCGTGTGGGGTCGGGCTTGGAAGAAGCGTTCTTGTCGGTGGACATGCTCGTTCTCGAAAGGGTTTGTCCCGCCGCGGCGGAACGCCGGCGCAGCCGGGCCGGCAGGCAGGAAGCCCCCGCGACTGGCCGCGGGGCGACGCGTGCGGAGACCGCGCTCCGCGCAACGGCCGCGTCAAATTCGGTCGCGCGTGGTTTGGCGTCGCGTGGCGGTGTGCCAGCGCGGCGAGCTCGAGCGATCGGGATACGATGGCATGGCCTCGATTCTAGCGGTCCCCCCTCATGACGCCTTTCCGATCGGCGGCCTGCCTGGCCGGGTGCCTCCTGCTGTGCGCTGCGGTGCGAGCGGCCGACGAACCGGCCGAAGCCGCTGCGGCACCGCCTGCCGCGGCCGCGTCGGCGGCATCGCCCGCGGCGTCTGGCGCCTCCGCGGAGCCTGCTGCGACGCCCGCGACGCCGCCCAAGCCCAAGCCCTACGAATGGAAGTGGGAAGGGGCGATCGGCCCCGTGGTGTCGGTGTCGCCCGACTACGCCGGCTCGTCCCGGCGCAACACCTCGGTCACGCCGGGCTACTACCTGCGCTACGGCCGCATCAGCATCAGCAACACCAGCGGCTTCGTGACCCGCCGCAACCAGGACGACATTTTCCGCGGCCTGGGCCTGGACCTGAAGCGCAGCGACCGTGTGCGCCTGAACCTGGCGCTGCGCATCGACAACGGCCGCCGCTCGGCCGACGCCCGGGGGCTCGTCGGCATCCAGAACGTGCGCCGCACGATCCGGGCACGGTCGTCGGCCACCTGGCAGCTCGGCCACGGCACCAAGGTGGCGCTGGGCTGGAACGCCGACCTGCTCGGGCGCGGCGGCGGCAACATCTACGACATCGGCCTGAGCCACGACCGGCGCTGGAGCGAGCAGACCACCTGGAGCGTCGGCGTGGGCCTGAGCGCGGCCGACCGGCGCAACATGCAAAGCTACTTCGGCATCACGCCCGAGGAGTCGGCAGCGAGCGGCCACCCGGTGTACACACCGGGCGCGGGGCTGCGCGACGTGTCACTGGGCACCAGCTGGCGCAGCGAGATCAGCCCGCGCTGGGTCGCGCTGTGGGGCGCCTCGGTGGGCCGCATCCTCGGGCCGGCGGCGAAGAGCCCGCTCACCACCTCGACGCACCAGTGGAGCGCCAACGCCGGCATCGCCTGGAAGTTTTGAGGCGCGGACCCTTCAGGCGGCGTGCGCCTTGAACCAGGCGCGGGCGTCTGCTTCGTCGCGCGCGATGCCCTCGCGCAGCGCGTCGAGCGACTCATAGCGTCGCTCGTCGTGCAGCTTGTGCAGCAGCTCGACGCGCACGCAACGGCCGTAGCCGCCGTCGCTGCCGAGCGCGGCAGGCCAGTCCAGGCAATGCACCTCGAGCAGCACGCGCCCGCTGTCCTCGACGGTGGGGCGCACGCCCAGGCTGGCCACTGCCGGCAGCGGCCGCCCGGCCAGGCCGGTGACCTGCACCACGAAGATCCCCATGGCCGCCGGCTTGGGGTGGCCGAAGCGCAGGTTCAAGGTGCGAAAGCCCAGGTCGCGGCCGAGCTTGCGGCCATGCACGACGTGGCCGCTGATGCTGTAGGGGCGCCCCAGCAGCGTGGCCACGCGGGCCATGTCGCCCGCCGCCAGCGCGTCGCGCACGGCGGAGCTCGACACGCGCAGGCCGTGCACTTCGTAGCTCAGCATGCGCGCGACGTCGAAGCCGGCCGCATTGCCGGCAGCGTCGAGCATCGCGTAGTCGCCCGCGCGCCGCGCGCCGAAGCGGAAGTCGTCGCCGACCAGCACGTAATGCGCATGCAGTCCCTGCACCAGCACGCGTTCGATGAAGTCCTGCGGGGACAGCGACGCGAGCCGGCTGTCGAAGCGCAGCACCACCACCTGGTCGATGCCCACGCGCTCCAGCTCGGAAAGCTTGTCGCGCAGGGTCGCG
>DATFAY010000396.1:0-8543 GCA_035254085.1 Piscinibacter sp. | reverse complement strand
GTTCTGCTGCGTCATCTGGTCGAGCTGGGTGACGGCGGTGTTGACCTGGCCGATGCCCTCGCTCTGCTCGGAAGCCGCCGCGGTGATCTCGCCGATGATGTCGGTGACACGCTGCACGGAGGCCACGATCTCGTTCATCGTGGCGCCCGCATCGGCCACCAGCTTGGAGCCGGACTCCACCTTGTCGACGGACGAGCCGATGAGCGCCTTGATCTCCTTGGCGGCCTCGGCCGAGCGCTGGGCGAGGTTGCGGACCTCGCCGGCGACGACGGCGAAGCCTCTGCCCTGCTCGCCGGCGCGGGCGGCTTCCACCGCGGCGTTCAGGGCGAGGATGTTGGTCTGGAAGGCGATGCCGTCGATGACGCCGATGATGTCGGCGATCTTCTTGGAACTGTCGTTGATCTCGCCCATCGTGGCCACCACCTGCGCCACGACCTCGCCGCCGCGCGCGGCCACCGAATGCGCCTGCGACGCCAGCTGGTTCGCCTGCACCGCGGCATGCGCGCTTTGCTGCACGGTCGCGGTCAGTTCCTCCATCGACGAGGCGGTCTGCTGCAGGCTGGACGCCGCCAGTTCGGTGCGTTGACTGAGGTTCTGGTTGCCCGAGGCCACTTCGGCGCTGGCGCCCTGGATGCTTTGCGCGGACTGCCGGATCTCTCCCACCACCGAGCGCAGACGCTCCTGCATGGCCGCCACCGCCGCCAGCATGCGGCCGATCTCGTCACGCGATGCGACCGGCACCGCCGAGGTCAGATCGCCCTCGGCGATGCGCTCGGCCACCCGCATGGCGCGCTCGATGGGCAGCCTGACGCTGCGCGTGATGCGCCAGCCGATCACCACGCCCGCGAACGCGGCCGCCACGACGACCGCGGCGGCGATCACCAGCGCCCGCGTCTCGCGCGCCTGCGCCTGCGCATAGGCGGCGGCGCTGGCCTGCTTCTCCAGCGCGACCAGTCGCTCGACCTTGGCGCGCCAGACCGCCTCGTTCGGGCGCACCTGCAGGGTCAGCGTCATCGTGGCTTCGGTGTTGGCGCCTTCCTGCCCCTGCCGTGCGGCGTCCAGCACCAGAGGGATGGTCGTCTTGGCCGCCGCGCCGAGCTCGTCGAACAGCTTGCGCTCCTCGGCCTCGCCCGACGCCTGCAGCAAGTTGCCCAGTGCCTGCTGCGTCTGCCAGTAGCCGGCCTCGGCCGCCTTCAGCACCTTGGCCTCGGCCTCGATCTCCTTCAAGTCCGTGAGCAGCGTGATCGAACGGGTCTGCACGGCCATGCGGTTGATGTCGTCGAGCATCTGGTACGCGAGATCGCTCTTGGTGTTGTTGACCTCGACGATCTGGCGCATCCGGCCGCCCATCGCCCGAAACTCCAGCGCACCGAACACGGCGACGACCACCAGCAGGATCACCAGGGCCGAAAAACCGAGCGCCAGGCGGCGACCGACCGACAGGGGAGCAAAGACCATGTGCGACCTCACGGGGCAGCAGTGAACGGGAGCCGCTCGCGGCAGCGCTGAGTCGGTTATCGGAGGGGCGCTGCGGAAGTTGAGGCCCGGCGCATCAGGGACAACCACCATGGCCGCGGGTCGGCTGACCGCGAGGGCGGTGCGGAGCCCGTTGCGTCACAATGCCCCGGACCCAAGAACGCTCAGCAAGGAGGCCGCGATGCAAGGAGATCCTGGGGTGCTGCAAGCGCTCAACGCGCAGCTGAAGAACGAACTCACGGCGATCAACCAGTACTTCCTGCACTATCGAATGCTCCATCACTGGGGCTTCGAGCGCCTGGCCAAGAAGGAGCACGAGGAATCCATCGACGAGATGAAGCATGCCGATCGGCTGATGGAGCGCATCCTCATGCTCGACGGACTGCCCAATCTGCAGGACCTGGGCAAACTGCTGGTGGGCGAGAGCCTCGTCGAAGTGCTGCAGTGCGACCTGCAGCTCGAACGCGCGGCGCAGCAGACGGTGCGCGACGGGATCGCGCTGTGCGAGCAGGTGCGGGACTACGTCAGCCGCGATCTGCTGCAAGACATCCTGCGCGACACCGAGGAGCACATCGACCACCTCGAGACGCAGCTCGCGCTCGTGGATGCGGTGGGCGTGCAGAACTATCTGCAGTCGCAAATGGGATCGGGCGGCAGCTGAGTCGGCGGTGCAGGGGGCGAAGGCCCCGCGGCTTGCGCGGGATCAAATTAAGAATGCTTCTCATTAACGTACAATGGAGGCATCCTCACGCCACACCCCAGCGCATCATGATCGTGTGTGTCTGCCGCCGCGTCTCCGACCGCGACATCCGCCAGGCGGTGCTCGACGGTGCTCGCGACTTCGAAACGCTGCAGATGTGCACCGGCGTGTCCACCGCGTGCGGCCGCTGCGAAGCTGCGGCGCGTGCCGCCCTGGCTCAAAGCTGCGAAGCGGTGGCGTGCTGCTCGGCCAACGATGCGCCGAAGGTCGAAGCCACCGTCGTCATCGATCGCCGAGTCGCCTGAGCCGGGCCGTCGCGCCTCAGGCGCCAGCCGTGCCGAAGTCCTTGCGCTCGATAAGGCGTGACACGCCGTACCCGATGACCAAGCCCCAGAACGGCGCCCCGATGTTGAAGATCGGCACGTCGGCCACCGTGATGAGGAAGGTGACAAGCGCGCCGAGCGTGAAGCGCTCGCGGAAGGACACGTTGAAGGCCGTCTGGAGTACCCGCAGCATGGCCAGTCCGGCGAGTGCGCCGATGAAGGCAGGCGGCGTGGCAAGCATGAGCCGCGTGAACAGCGGAGCGAACAGACCGAATGCCAGCGCGAACACGCCCACCGCGAGGCCCGCGGTGTAGTGCCGCTGCCGTTCACCCGAGGCCGAGATGATCGCGTTGACGGGACCGGTGAGGCAGGTGGAGACCGTGCCGACCAGCGCGGCTAGGATCGAGCCGGCGCCGCAGGCCACGGTGATCGCGTTGATCGGCGGCTTGTGCCCGGCGGCGCCGAGCACGGCGATCCCCTGGCCGTTTTGCACCACGAGCACCGTGATCGCGAGCGGGACGACCAGCTCCACCATCGCGCGCCACGAGAACACGGGCGCGTACAGGTTGGGATGGGCGAGCACATGCGGCCCCCAGCCGTTCATCTGGAACCGTCCCAGGAGAGTGATCGCCGCCACGCCCACGACAAGCGCGCCGATCAGCGGCGGCAGACGGCGCGACCACGCAGCGGAGCTGCTGAGCGCGAGGAAGGCGACCATCATCGACGCCGCAATCCAGAAGTCGTCGCGCACCGCGTACACCAGGCCCAGGCCGAAGCGCAGGAACACACCCGCCACCATCCCCATCACGATCGGCATCGGCACGGCCTGCATGCCCCGCCGTACCCAGCCCGACAGGCCCATGACCAGCATCAGCACGCCGGTGGCCAGGAAGGCACCGATGATCTCGGGCCAAGCAAGGTGGCCGAGCGCCGGCCCGACCAGCACCGTGCCCGGAATCGTCCAGAAGAAGACGAGCGGCTGCCGGTACAGCGCGCAAAAGAGCAGCGTGATCAGCCCGTTGAGGAAGAACGAGCCGAAGATCCACGACGACAGATCGGATTCGCTCAGCCCCCCACGCGAACCGACGGCCAGGATGATCGCGACAGGTCCCGACGCCGCGAAGATGAAGCCGATCAGCGCATTGGCGAGGTAGACCCCACCGGACTCGGCGGCCATCTGGCGCAGTCCGGGGAGCGGCGTCTGGGCAGACTCCAAGGGCATGGCGGGCTCCAGAGTGCGGGGACCGCAGCGATTGTGCCGTAGCCGGCTCCAGCCAAACGATGTTGAACAGCCCTGCCGCCTCCGCTCGAATGGCGGGACTCATCCGGGCCGAGAACAAAGGCTAGTCGGAGCAAACCGCGTTGCGGCCCTGAGCCTTGGCCCGGTAGAGGGCTCTGTCGGCGCGCTCCAGCACGTCGGTCGATCGTTCGTCGGCATGTCGCCAGCAGGAGATGCCAATACTCAAGGTGAGGTTCACCTGCACCTGGGGCCCCAGTTCGATCACGATGGCCTCGACGGCGCGGCGGATGCGCTCGGCCACTTCCATGGCGGCTGACAGGTTCGAGTTGTCGAGCAACAGCAGGAACTCCTCGCCACCCAGGCGGCCCATGTGGTCACCGGCGCGGCTCTCGGCTTCGACGACGCGAACGACCTGGCGCAAGGCGATGTCGCCTGCCGCGTGGCCGTGGGTGTCGTTGACGCGCTTGAAATGGTCGAGATCCATCACCAGCGCGCAGAAGGGTGGTGCGTCGCGCCGGCCACCACGCCGCCTGAACGCATCGTCCAGAACTTCGAGGATGCGGCGGCGGTTCGACAGCCCCGTCAAGTCATCGCGAGTCGCCAGGCGCTCGAGTTCGCGCTCCATGGCCTTGCGTTCGGTGATGTCACGCCATATGCCCTCGACGCCGGCGTACTGTCCCTGCTCGTCGCGCAGCGCATGCGTGCTTATCGAGATGTCGATGACCCGGCCGTCCTTGCGCTTCATGCGGCCAGGAAAATCGTGCACGAAGCCCTGGGCCCGTATGGCGGCTACCAGGGCTTCGCGCTCGCTCTCGTCCGGGTAGAAGGCGGCTGCAGGCAGACCGATGATTTCCTCGGCGCTGTAGCCGAGCACGTTCTTGACGGCCGGACAAACGTATCGCGTGATGCCCTGGGCATCCGTTCGATAGAAGACATCCTGCATCGTGTTCATGATGCGCTGGAAGTTCTGATCGGTTTCATGCAAGCGCGCCTCCATCGCAGCGCGCTCCGTCATGTCCAGGAACGCGGCCAGGACGCCACCTCGCCCGTCGATCTGGACATGGTTGCTGGTCATCGCCAGCACCACCTGGCGCCCGGTGCACGTGTAAGCGCGGAATTCCGTGGGTGGATTGGTGACGGCTCCGGTCTCCGCCCGCTGCATCCTGGCCAGCACGCGATGCAAGTCGAGCGGATGAACAAACTCCGGCACATTGCGGCCCAACAGTTCATCGGGGGCGGCAGCTTCCAGCAGCGTCAGAGCCGCTTGGTTGGCATAGCGGAAGCGGCCGTCAAGAATGACCACGACGCTCGCCGGCAGCTGGTCCAACCAGCCAGGCGACGGGCTCAGTGAAGAAATGGTCGCGAGTTCGGGCACGGCGTCGACATGGCGTGGCGACGGTGCGGGCGCCGCCCTCTCATGTCCAGCGAAATCATCGGGTGTACAGGTTACGACAATGAGGACTCGTACGTGGCCGGCGCGCCTTCTTCGTCAGCGCTTCATTGCCAAGAATTCCCTGGTCCCTGCGCCTGGGTCGGGTGCGACACCAGGATTTGCGCCGCAAGCGAACGCGGCGCCCGAAGGCGCCGCCATGTGCTTGATTTGATTGGTGGGTGGTACACGGTTTGAACCTGTGACCCCTTCCGTGTGAAGGCAAGTGACGGACAGTGGCACGACGTGTCCACGAGGGAAAAGACCGCCGCGTCGACCCAAAAAACACCGCTGTCCGACCACGATTTACACCTGAATCTACACCGGGAAGTCGGCCGTGGAAGCCGTGTCAGGCGGCTCTCGAACTCGCCTCCTGACCGAGCCCGACGATGCCAGTGACCGCTCGCTCGCGCCAGGAAGGATCACTGTCGACCCATACCGGGCATTGAGAGATTGCAGTAGGAGCCACTCGACACCCCGCACGTCGAAGCCTCTCTGCATACAAATGGCTCCCCCGCGCCGCGGCATCGTATGAGGCCTCGGGGCGCGTCACCCCCCAGTCGCGCGGCGGACAAGCACGTCGACGGTGCCGTCGTGGCTGAAGCCGAGCGCCTCGGCCTGCAGCGGCACGTCGTCGTGCGGGCCGAGGAAGTCGTCGCTCGCGCCCTGGTACATCACCGGCACGGTGTCGAAGTCGGGAATCGGCGGCGTGTTGAAGGCCTGCTCCATCAACCGGCCGTGGTTCTGACGGACTTGTGCGTATGTTGATTGATGCGTCTGTCGTTTCAGCGCTCGATCCGACCTGAAGGACGCCTCAACCAACCCAACGCCGATGACCAGACAACCGAACAATCCCAATCAGAGACGATTGCCGTTCGAGCCGAACCTGCGGCCTCCGGCTGATGCTTCTCTCACCGAGATCAACCGCTATCTGCGGTCACTGCGCGACGCGGCCCGAGGTGACAACCGGCCCAAACCGTTCGGGCGGCCCTCGGATGAACGCTGACCGGATCAGATTGTCGAGCCCTGGCGTTGCTCGCGGGGCGCGACACGGCGGCGATGGCGCTCTTGCTGTGCCTCAACCTCGGGGCGGTCGCTGCCTTCTTCGCGACCATGCCTTGCGGAAAGTTCGCGCACGGCGGATACCGTGCGGCTGCGCTGCTGAAGTTCGCGGTCGAACGACGTCAGATGAATCCTGTGCAAGCAGGAGCGGAATGATCCTCCCCGGCCGCTTATGCGCCGGCCACCAGCCGCGTCAACAGCGCCGCCGTGTGCCTGCGCAGCGGCGTCGAGCGCGTCTGCGCCGGCGCCACCAGGCACAAGGTGGTCTTGATCTCCGGGGCCGCGAAGCGCGTGAGCGCCAGGCGCTTCGGCTGCCGGAAGAGGCGGATCGCGTCCTCGCCGAGCGTGGCATGCGCGATGCCCGCGCTCACCAGGTCGAGGATCGCCGGCACGCTGGAGACCTCCCATTCGACACGCAGCGACACGCCCGCCATCGCGGCTGAGGACTCCATCAACTTGCGAAAGATGTGGCCGCGCTCGGGCATCACCAGCGGGTACTGCGACAGCTGCGCGAGCGTGACCGGCCGGCGTGGAGCCTGGTCGGCCGGACTCACCAGGCACAAGCGCTCATCGCGCAAGGGCGTGATCTCGAGCGACGGCAAGGGCTCCGGGTTGTAGACCAGGCCGAGGTCGGTGCGCCCGGAGGCCAGCCACTCGGTGATGTGCACGGAGAACCCTTCGATGACCGCCACGCGCGCCTTCGGCATCTCGTCGCGAAACGCGCGGATCAGCGGCAGCGTGTGCAGGCGCGCCAGCGTTGGCGGCATCGCGATCGCGATGTGGCCGGTCGGCTCGTCGCGGTGCGCAGTGAGGTCCTCCTTGGCCTGCGCGATCAGGTGCAGGATGCCGCGGCAATGTTCGAGCAGGCGGCGGCCGCTCTCCGTCAGCCGCACGCCGCGGCCGTGACGCAGCAGCAGGGTCTCGCGCAACTCGGTTTCCAGCGCGCGCACCTGGCGACTCAGCGCCGGCTGCGCCACGCCCAGCACCAGCGCCGCCTTGCTGAAACTGCCGTGCTCGGCCACATGGACGAAGGTTTCGATCTGGCTCAGGTTCACGGCTCGATCTTCGCACGAGCCATGCCCGAATCGCATATCAGCTAGCGTCTGCCAGAGCTTGTTCAGGGGAGCTTGCATCCACAGAATCCGCGCACCGCCTCGTCCATTGGATCCGGGCGGGCTCGACTCATGACCATTTCGCTCAGCGGTATCTCTTCGATGGCCACTCGCCAGATCCTGGGCGAGATGGGCGACGCGTGGCGCGCGGCGGGCCACGGCGACTTGTTCTTCGAATCGGTGGGCGGCGTCGAGGCGGTACGGCGCGTGCACCAAGGCGAGCACTTCGACCTGGCCGTGCTGGCCAGTGACGCGATCGACAAGCTGGTCGCCGCCGGTCGCATCGTGCAGGGCAGCCGCGTCGACCTCGCGCGCAGCGAGGTGGCGATCGCGGTGCGCCGCGGCGCGCCGCGACCTGCCGTCGGCAGCGAGGCGGCGTTGCGCGACGCGGTGCTTGCCGCTCGCACGCTGGGATATTCCACCGGTCCGAGCGGCGTCGCGCTGCTCGCGCTCTTCGAACACTGGGGCATCGGCGAGTCGATCCGCGCACGACTCGTGCAGGCGCCGCCGGGTGTGCCTGTCGGCACGCTGATCGCGCGCGGCGAAGTGGCGTTGGGCTTCCAGCAATTCAGCGAGCTGATGCACCTGGACGGGCTGGACGTGATCGGGTCCATGCCGCGCGGGCTGGAAATCGTCACCACGTTTTCGGGCGGAATCTGCGCGGCATCGGCACAGCCGGATGCAGCTCGCTCGCTGCTGGACTTCATGCGCTCGCCGGCCGTGGACACGGTCAAGCGGCGCCACGGCATGCAGCCGGGCTGACCCGCCGCGCGCCGCTTCATCAATGCAGGACTCATTCATGATCATCGACGTTCACGGCCACTACACCACCGCCCCGCCCGCGCTGGGCGCGTGGCGCGATCTGCAGATCGCGTCGCTTCAGGACCCCGGCAAGTCGCCCGATCCGCGCAACCTGAAGATTTCCGACGACGAACTGCGCGAGAGCATCGAGACCAACCAGCTCGCGAAGATGCGCGAGCGAGGCAGCGACCTCACGATCTTCAGCCCGCGCGCCAGCTTCATGGCGCACCACATCGGCGATTTCCAGGTGTCGAGCACCTGGGCCGCCATCTGCAACGAGCTGTGCTACCGGGTGTCGCAGTTGTTCCCGGAGCACTTCATCGCGGCGGCGATGCTGCCGCAGAGCCCGGGCGTCGACCCCAAGACCTGCATTCCCGAGCTGGTGAAGTGCGTCGAGCAG
>DATFAY010000395.1:0-5847 GCA_035254085.1 Piscinibacter sp. | reverse complement strand
ACCGAGTTGACGCTCGACCCGCCCGAGGTCACCAGCGACGAATCGGCCGGGGCGCGCCAAGACGAGGACTACCTCATCCTGTCGACCATCCACTCGGCGAAGGGCCAGGAGTGGCGCGCGGTGTACGTGCTCAATGCCGTCGACGGCTGCATTCCCTCGGAGATGTCCACCGGCAGCGCCGCCGAGATCGAGGAGGAGCGGCGGCTGCTCTATGTCGCGATGACGCGTGCCAAGCGGCATCTGCACCTCGTCGCGCCGCAGCGCTTCTACATCACCCAGCAGGCGCAGTCCGGCTCGCGGCATGTCTATGCATCGCTGACCCGTTTCATCCCGCCCGAGGTGGCCGACCGGTTCGAACAGGTGCGCAGTGGCGGCGCGGGCGGCGACCGCATGCTGCCCTCGCCGGCGCAGGGCGCCACGATCGACGTCGCCGCACGGGTACGGTCGCTGTGGGGTTGACGCCAACGGCAGCTTTGCGCAGATCCTCGCTGGCTGGGCGCGCCAGCATCTTCGCCTGTGTACGTGCCAGTCGGTCGAGCTGTTCACTGATGGCGCGTGCACGGCCGTATTCGATCGCCGGGGCGACGACGCCGATGATGGCTAGGAGAACAACATGATCAAGGTCACCGTGATGTACCCGTACACCGAAGGCGCGCGCTTCGACCACGCCTACTACCGCGATCGGCACATGCCGATGGTCAAGGCGAGGCTGGGCAGTGCCTGCGCCTACTACACCGTCGACAAAGGCGTGGCCGGCAGAGCGCCCGGTTCACCGCCTGCCTTCGTGGCGATGTGCGCGTTCATCTGTGATTCGGCCGAAGGCTACCAGGCCGCCATGCAGGAGCACGGCGCCGAGGTCCGCGGCGACATCGCCAACTACACCGACATCGTGCCGGTGGTCCAGGTCAGCGAGGTCATCGTCGAGCGGTCGGATCGTTGAACGAACCGGATCAGGTCTGACGACACCAGGGCGCAGTGGTCTTGGCGGCCTAAGCGGGCGTCGCGGCCCCGATCTACTGACCTTTGAACAGCGCCTGGAAGTGTCGCGACACGGGCAGGGTTTCACTGCGCTCGCGCAGCGTGAGGTGCATGCTCCCATCGTCTGCACGCACCGCTGCCGCGATATGCCGGTGATTCACGATCACCGAGCGGTGGACCTGCCAGAAGAACTGCTCGTCCAATTGGACGAGCAGTTCCTTCAGTGGCGTGCGAATGAGCGCATCGCCACCGGCGTGCACGATCCGCGTGTAGCGGCTGTCGCTCTCGAAGTAGATGATCTCGTCGGTCCGGATCAGGCGCACCTCCCGGCCGACACCGGCCTGCAGGACTGTCAACGCAGGCCGCCGCGTCTGTTCTGACAACTGTCGCAACAGGGCTTGCATGCCGGGGGCATCGGCGGTGTTGGTCGGCGACCTGCGTGCGCGCAGGCGCCCCACCGCCTGCGCCAGGCGCTCCGGATCCACGGGCTTGAGCAGATAGTCGACCACGCCGGCATCGAAAGCGGCGAGGGCGTGATCGCCGTAGGCCGTGACGAACACGACCTGTGCCTGCCCGCCGATGCGGCGCGCCACGTCGATGCCAGTCAGGCCCGGCATGCGGATGTCCAGAAAGCACACGTCCGGCTCGTGCTCCAGGAAGGCATCCCAGGCGTCGACGCCGTTGCACGCCTGCGCTACCACCTGCGCCGCGGGCCAGGCCTGCCTGAGCGTCGCGAGCAGTTGCTCCCGCGGGGCTTCTTCGTCGTCGGCAATCAGTACGCGGGTCATGACTTGGCGATGTTCAAGGGAAGCTGCAGTTCGGCGCGAAACCCGCCGCCTGGCGCCGAGCTCAGCGTCAGACGAGCCACCTCGCCGAAGGCCAGTGCAAGGCGTTGCCGGATGTTGGTCAGGCCCACGCCTTCCTGCATGTTCGGATGCGGACCCGGGCCGTTGTCGACAACCTCGAACTGCGCCATGCCGTCTTGGCCGCGGCCGCGCAGCAGCAACTCTCCGCCGGCGAGCTGTGGCTCCAGTCCGTGTGCCACGGCGTTCTCCACCAGCGTGAGCAGCACACCGGGCGGAAGTTGCAGGCCTTGCAGCGCATCGTCCACGTCGATGCGCCACACCAGGCGCGTCCCCATGCGGGCCTGCATGACCTGCAGGTAGCGCTGTATGGCCGTCAGCTCTTCCTTGATAGCCACCAAGGGCCGGTTGAACATCGGCAAGGTGGCGCGCAGATAGCCGGTGAGCGCGTCCAGCAACTGGGCGGCGCGGTCGTCCTTGGTCTGCACCCAGTGTTGTACAGAGGCGAGCGTATTGAACAGGAAATGCGGCTCCATTTGAGCGGCAGCCAGGCGGCGCGCCATCTCGATGGCCTTTTCACGCTCGGACTGCTCGCGCAGTCTGGCCTCGATCTGATGGGCGCGCCAGACGACCAGGAACCAAAGCGCAGTGGCCAGCAGCGACATTCCAAGGGCCAGCGCCATCGCGATCGCCTCGCGGTCGGCGTGGTCGGGTACCCTCCAGCGGATACCCAGAATCATCAGCAGCACTGCCGCCACCACGCTCAGCTGCGCCCGCAGCAATGAGCTAGCCCAGGGCCGCCACCACAGCCAGCGCGCCGTCGCGCTACCCAGGACCGCCAGGGCGACCAGCGCTGCCGACAGTCGTGCCGTCTGCGACGCCGGCGCCAGTTGCAGCACCACGAAGGCCACGACCGCGAAGTTGATGGCAGCGTTGGCCAGCAGCGTCGGACTGGGACTGTCGCTGCCGGCGCGCGCCATCTCGTCGGCCGTGAAAGCGCGTTTGGGGCCGGGGTACAAGAGCTGACACCATTCGACCGGTTTGTGATTCATGGATTCGAGTGTAGGAGCGGGCCGCGCTGCGTCCACGGGCATCGGGCCAACGGTTCGTTGGCCCGCTCGAGTGGCAGCCATGGCGGATAGGCGGCCGCTCCTTGCGCAACTCAATCAGGGCTACAGCGCGCGTTCGAGCACCCCATGGACCTCGAAGCAGGCGACGGCCAGGCCGCCCGCGAGCAACAGGTACAAGGCGCCGTAGCGCATCCGCACGGCCGGGGCCAAGCCTGGCGATGCCTGATCGCCCTGCCCGCGAAACGACCTCATGGCCTCGGGCATGGCGGCCAGGACAACGAGGATCAGCAGCGGGCTTGGCGACCACACGAACAGGCCTGCCAGCAAGGCGAGGCCGACCACCCACAGCTTGCTCGAGACGATGCGAGCCACGCGGCCGCCATCGAGCGGGCGCAATGGGATGAGGTTGAACAGGTTCAGCAGGAAACCGGCGTAGGCGAGGGCAGTCCATAGGCGTTCGCCCGTGCCTGCGCCCACGAGGAAGCAGGCGAACGCGGCAGCCGTGCCGAGGATCGGGCCTGCCAGCGCCACGTCGGCCTCGGTTTCGGCGCTCATCCTCGTGTCCTTGAGCGAGATCCAGGCGCCCACGAAGGGAATGAACACGGGCGCCCCGACGTTCAGGCCTTCGCGCCTGGCCACCAGGTAGTGGCCGCACTCGTGGACGAAGATGAGCCCGACGAGCCCGGCCGCGTAACGCCAGCCGTAGGCCATGCTGTACACCGCGACCGACAGCAGCATGCTGCCCGCCGTGACGAACAGCTTGCCCAGCTTGCCGGCCAGCAGCAGACCAAGGATGAACTTCAGAACGCGCCCCGCTCTTTGACGGCTTGCTCGTACGCGGCGACGATGGCCTTGGTCTTTTCCTCGGCCAGATCACGCAGTTCCGGACCGAGGCTCGCGACCTTGTCCGGGTGGTACTGGCTCATCATCTGCTGATACGCAGCACGGATCGCGTCGGTTGTTGCCGCCCGATCGACCCCAAGCACCTCGGACCAATGCTGCGGCCCATGGTCGGCCGGTGTCGGCGGCGGTTCGGCGTCGACAGGAGCCTGGGCCGCGTTCCTCTTGCTTCCGGTCAGTGCGCTCACCACCATGTACCCGAGCACCAGGCCGCCTACCGTCGCCCCGAGCTCAGTCGGCGTCATGGCTGCTCTCCTTCAGCAAGTTGCGGTGTCCCAGCAGGCCGGCGATGGCAGCCGAATCTTCCGGCAACGCCTGGACCGCCTCGTCGATGCGCGCGGCGCATTGCCTGTGCACTGCTGCCATGTGGCCATCGGGCAGCAGGCGTCTGGCCGCCGTGAGGAAATCCTCGTCGGGCGCGATCGCGAGCGACAGCTTGCGAACGAGGTTCGCCGCATAAGGCGGGCACAGCACGATCTCGAGCGCCACCAGCCGCAGAACGCCCGGCTCGATGTCGAGTTGTCCGCGACCCCGGTAGAGAACGACCAGGCTGGCAAGGATGTTGGCGTACAGCACCGCGACGGCAGCGACCGTGAACCACGTCGGCATCCCCGTGAGAACGCAGAACGGCAGCACGGCAAACAGCAGCAACCATGTGGCGAGCACCATCGGTTGCAGCGCCGTCAACACGGGCGGCGGCTCGAGAGGCCGTCGCGCCGGCGACTTCGTGCTCCCGCTCATCGACCAGGCGAGACGAAACACCGGCTCGTGCGGCAGCATGGGGTTGCACAGGAAGGGCTCGCGCCCTGCGAGCTTCCAGTCCCTCAGCCCGAAGCCCGCCTGCCAGCGGCCGAACGTGCGTCGCGTGAGCGTCGCTTCGTCGGCATCGAGCAGAAGCAGGCAGTCCTTGAGGTACAGCCCGATCAGCACGAGCACCAACAACGCTTCGGCGGACAGCCTCACTGGTCGCCGGCTCGACGGCGGAACAGCTTGCCGATGGCGGCGAAACCTGCGACCACGGCTGCCGCGATGAGCTTCCAGCCGGCCGCGAGCAGCGCGACGATTCCTTTCCACCAGCCGCCCTTGATGGCAGCCGCCGCCGCGCCACCCAGCACGAGCGCGCCAAGTCCGTACTCGGCGACGTGATCGCCAGGCTTGAACTCGTCGTAGCGCTCACCCGGGTTGAAAGCGAAGCCGGTCGTCAGAAGACCGCGCAACTCGTTGACGTCCTTGTCGAGCGTGTCGGGTTCGGTCACCAGGATGACCGCCTCGTGACCTCGCCGCGACAGCAGCCTCATCGTGTAGTTGATGACCGGGTGCGGGTCGCTGCCCGAATGCAGCCGCACGCCCCACTCGAGGAACTTGGTGCGCGCGTCGTAATGGGGGCGAACCGCCCAGCCATCGGTGTGCAATTCGTCCAGGCCCAGCTTGCGCCGCTCCTCGTTGGCCGGGCCGTCGGAGTCCTGCAGCGCCTTGAGCAGGCCGTCGGCATCGATCTTCTCGTCGTCCTTGACGTATCCCTCGTCGCGGAACTTGAAGACGGCGAACCAGTTGCCGTTCACGAGGATCGTGTTGCCGGGCGAAGGCGGATTGCCGGTCAGCTCCAGGAAGCGGCCGCCGCTCGACTCGGCCAGCAACGCTGCCTCGGCGGGGACCTTCAGTTGTGCCACCGACCCCACGGCGCCTGTGACGGGTCCATGCTGCCAGGGCAGTTGCCTCATTTCATTGCGTGCCGCCTCCGCATCCTGTGATGCAGCGCAAGCCGGCGCCAGCATCGATGCCGCCATGGCGAGCGTGGCGAGCCCCGTCTTCGTGGCGTAGCGGAACATGCCCTTCCTCCGGTGTTTATTCGTGTGTGCTCAGGATAGCAGCCACCTGCGTCATCAGAATCGGGAACAGCACCAGGGATGCGCCGCCGTCCCGCACTCTGCGTTCGGCGCCGCAACTCTTGCTCATCTCGCTGCCGTGATGGTGGTGACGCGGCGGGTCGACTGGTGCTGACTGTTGGCGGTGCAGCGCGCGACGCAGTCGGACGGGAGTATCGTGACGCCATGAGCACCACCTACCGCATGCCCGGGGCGATCTCGACCGAGCGC
>DATFAY010000394.1:0-3391 GCA_035254085.1 Piscinibacter sp. | reverse complement strand
CCCGATCAACCTCGGCTACACGCTGACCAACTTCTTCGGTCACGACTACACCCAGTTCTGGGTCAACAACAACGGCAACATCACCTTCAACGGCGGCGTGTCGGCCTTCACGCCCGAAGGCCCGCAAGGCACGACCCAGCCGGTGATCGCGCCGTTCTTCGCCGACGTGGACACCCGCGGCGCCAACAGCGGTGTCGCCTACCTGAACCAGAGCATCGCCAACGAGACGATCGTCACCTGGGATCATGTGGGCTACTATGCCTCGCACGCCGACAAGCTCGACACTTTCCAATTGGTGTTGCGCGGCTCCAGCTTCGCCGTACCGGCGGGCGAGGGCCAGATCGGCTTCTTCTGGACCACCATGCAGTGGGAAACCGGCGACGCCAGCGGCGGCTCGGGCGGCTTCGGCGGCAGCCCAGCGGCCGTCGGCTTCGGCGACGGCAACCAGAACGGCTTCGTGCTCGCCAGCTCAACCCACAACGGCATCTCGCGCGTGGTGCAGAACCACTACATCTGGTTCAACCTGGGCGACCAAGGCGAGCCGGTGCCGGTGCCGAGCGTGCCCGAGCCCGAGACCTATGCGCTCATGCTGGCCGGCCTGGGCGTGATGGGCCTGCTGGCCCGGCGTCGCAAGCAAAGCCGCTGAACCTGGTCTGGCCGCGCATTGCGGCGCGCTTCAGGAGGCCCTTCGGGGCCTCTTGGCATTTCAGGGGCGTCGATGCGAGCGCCATCGTGCTCGGGGCGCGGCAGAATCGCCGCCAGCATCGTTCTCGCTGACCGATCTCACCGTGCCCACTTCCAATCCGCTCGACCTGGCAGCGCTGCGACGCTACGCCGTCGCACGCAGCCTGTTCGCTGCCACGACCTTGCCGGCCGCCATCAGGCGCCTGGGATTCGTGCAGGCCGACCCGATCCGCGCGCCGGCCCGGGCGCAGGACCTGACGCTTCGCCACCGCGTCAGGGACTACCGCGCCGGTGACCTCGAACGGCGCTACCCTGCCCTCGCCATCGAGGAAGACTACTTCGTCAACTATGGATTCCTGCCGCGCGACATCCACGGCCTGATGCATCCGCGCACCGCGCGCAAGGTCTGGACGGCCGCGCAAAACAAGCGGGCGGCCGCCGTGCTGGCCTTCATCCGCGAACGCGGCGAAGCCCATCCGCGCGAGGTCGACGAGCAGTTTGCCCATGGACGCGTTGCCAACGCCTGGGGCGGCTCGTCGAACGCCACCACCCACCTCCTCGACGGCATGCACTATCGCGGCATGCTGCGGGTGGCGCGGCGAGACAGCGGCGTGCGGGTCTACGCGGCGCGGCAGCAGGTGTCGCGCGACGCCGACCCGGCGCTCCACCGCGCGCAACTCGATGCGCTGGTCGACGTGGTCGTGGACAAGTACGCCCCGCTGCCGGCGCCGAGCTTGTCCGGCCTGGTGCGCTTCCTGCGCCACGGCACCCCGCAATGGCAGGCCGAACTGGGCGGTGCGTTGCAGCGAGCGCGGCAGCGCCTGGCGCACGGCCGCGTCGACGGCATCGACTGGTACTGGCCTGCCGGCGAGCGTCCGGCATCGGCGCGCTACACGCCGCGCGACGAGGTTCGCCTGCTCGCGCCCTTCGATCCTGTCGTCTGGGACCGTCGTCGCTTCGAGCTGTTCTGGGGTTGGGCCTATCGCTTCGAGGCCTACACACCGGCGGCGAAGCGCAAGCTGGGGTACTACGCCCTGCCCTTGCTGTGGCGCGACGAGGTGATCGGCTGGGCGAACGTCTCGGTGTCCGACCAGGCCCTGGCGCACGACATCGGCTACGTGGCCGGCCGTGCGCCGCGCGACCGCCTCTTCCGCCGCGAGCTCGATGCCGAGCTCGAGCGGATGCGAGGCTTCCTAGGACTGTGAGCGCGCGTCCAGCAGCGCCTGCGCGAACTGGGCGAATCCCTCGCCGCGCTCGCCGGGCGTAAGGTAGGCCGGCCAGACGGTGAGATCCCGTGCAAAACGAAGCAGATTCGCCACGCCCACGCTGAGCGGGAAGTGACCGAACATGAGCTGGTCGTTGGTCGAGTCGCCGACATAGGCCCAGTGGGGGCGCTCGGCCTCGATGTCGCGCCCGAACAGCCGCTGCACGATCCAGCGCGCCCCGCTGCGCTTGTTGTGTTCGCCGTACCAGCCATTGACGTGGATCGAGCTGACGGTGGCATGCATGCCCTCGGCCTGCATCACGCGCACCACCTCGGCGACCTGTGACGGCCCGAGGTGCGCGAATTCGCTGTGGTCGATCGCAATGTCGGTGACGCGCCCGCCGCTGTCGCGCGACAGGCTCGCGCCAGGCACCTCGCGCAGGACCCGCGCCGCAGCCGCCTGCAGCCGTCGTGTGTTGTGTGCCCGCGTGGCGTCGTCCTGCGCGTACTCGACCGCCAGCCGGCCCGCGTCGTCGCGGAACAAGGCCACCGCGCCGTTCTCGGCCACGATGGCATCGAGCGGCCACGCGCGGGCAAACGGCTCGCTCCAGCCCATCGGCCGGCCGGTGATCGCGATCACGTGCAAGCCGGCGTCGCGCAGCCGCGCCAAGGCCTGCAGGGCGGCCGGCGCGATCGCGCCTTCGCAGGTGAGCGTGTCGTCGATGTCGGTGAGCACGCCGCGCACCGCGCGCAACGCGTCGATCGGGCAGTCGGCAAGGGGTCGGGACAGCCAGGGCATGTGCCGAGTCTGTCACAGCGGCGTCCGCGGCCCTGTCTGGCGCCGGGGTCATGCGACGGCCGACTTTCGCGGCCGCCGGGCCGATGAACTAGAATCCGCCCCATTCCGAGGAGCGTTGCAACCCCACCCTGGGGCCAGGCTCGGAAACCTCAATTGCAACCGCGCTCACCCGCACGACGTGTCCTCGTGGGTGAGTCCAGCAAGCCGTCTCCCCACGCCGCGCGTTGGCGGGTTCCTGACTTGAATCGGAGCCTGACATGAACGCTGTGTTGAAACCCGCCCACGACCATGTGGTCGCCGACCTCTCGCTGGCCGCCTGGGGCCGCAAGGAAATCAAGATCGCCGAGACCGAGATGCCCGGCCTGATGGCGATCCGCCAGGAATTCGCCCAGCGCCAGCCGCTCAAGGGCGCGCGCATCACCGGATCGCTGCACATGACGATCCAGACCGCGGTGCTCATCGAGACGCTGCAGGCGCTGGGCGCCCAGGTGCGCTGGGCCTCGTGCAACATCTTCTCGACCCAGGACCATGCCGCGGCCGCCATCGCCGCCGGCGGCACGCCCGTGTTCGCCGTCAAGGGCGAGACGCTCGCCGACTACTGGGACTACACCCACCGCATCTTCGACTTCGGGCCCAAGGGCAGCGACGGCGAAGGCCCCAACATGATCCTCGACGACGGCGGTGACGCGACGCTGCTCATGCAC
>DATFAY010000393.1:0-5694 GCA_035254085.1 Piscinibacter sp. | reverse complement strand
GACTTCGCGGCCGGCGCTCTGGCGCGGGTGAACCAGTGGCGCGCCCGCGGCGCAGACTGCGGCAGCGAGGGCCGCTTCGGCGCCGCGCCGGCGCTCGCCTGGAACGACCTGCTGGCCCAGGCCGCGGCGGCGCATTCCGAGGACATGGTGGCGCACGACTTCTTCTCGCACACCGGCTCCAACGGCAGCACGCTCGGCCAGCGCGTCGACGCGGTCGGCTACGCGTGGAGCAGCGTGGGCGAGAACATCGCCGCCGGCCAGCCGAGCGTGAACGAGGTCGTCGACGGCTGGATCGCCAGCCCGGGCCACTGCGCCAACATCATGAACCCCGGCTTCGTCCACATGGGCCTGGCCTGCGTGCGGGGCACGGCGGCCGACGCCTATCCGACCTACTGGACGATGGACCTGGCGGCGCCGCGCTGAGCGGCGGGGAATGCACGGCCGCTCAACGCGACCCGGCGATGACGCCCCCGCCGAGGCAGACCTCGCCGTCGTAGAGCACCGCTGACTGGCCCGGCGTCACGGCCCACTGCGGCACGTCGAAGCGCAGCTCGAAGACGCCATCGGCGCCCGGCGCGAGCTCGCAGCGGGCGTCGCTCTGCCGGTAGCGCGTCTTGGCGGCGAGCACGCCCGGCGCGGGCGCCTGGCCGGCGATCCAGCTCGCCTCGTCGGCCACCAGCGTGCGGCTGAGCAGCCACGGGTGCTCATGGCCCTGCACCACGTACAAGGTGTTGGCGGCCATGTCCTTGCGGGCGACGAACCACGGCTCGTGCTCGCTGCCGCCCTTGGCCGACTTGCTCGGCTTGAGCCCGCCGATGCCAATGCCCTTGCGCTGTCCCAGCGTATAGAAGCTCAGTCCGACATGCTCGCCGATCACGCGGCCGCGATCGTCCTTGATCGGCCCCGGCGTGTTGGCGAGGTAGCGCGCGAGGAATTCGCGAAACGGCCGCTCGCCGATGAAGCAGATGCCCGTCGAGTCCTTCTTCTTCGCGTTGGGCAGGCCGATCTCGGCCGCGATGCGCCGCACCTCGGTCTTGGGCAGCTCGCCCACCGGGAACATCGTCCTGGCCAGCTGCGACTGGTCGAGCCGGTGCAGGAAGTAGCTCTGGTCCTTCAGCGGATCGAGGCCCTTGAGCAACTCGAAGCCACCCCCGCGTTCGCGCACGCGGGCATAGTGGCCGGTCGCGATGCGGTCGGCGCCCAGGCGCATCGCGTGATCCAGGAAGGCCTTGAACTTGATCTCGGCGTTGCACAGCACGTCGGGGTTGGGCGTGCGCCCGGCCTGGTACTCGCGCAGGAACTCGGCGAACACCCGGTCCTTGTAGTCGGCCGCGAAGTTGACGTGCTCGATCTCGATGCCCAGCACGTCGGCCACGCTCGCGGCGTCGAGGAAGTCCTGGCGCGAGGAGCAGTACTCGTCGTCGTCATCGTCTTCCCAGTTCTTCATGAAGATCGCGACGACCTCGTGGCCCTGCTGCTTGAGCAGGTACGCGGACACGGCCGAGTCGACCCCGCCCGACAGCCCCACGACGACACGCTGCTTGTTTCCCGACCCCATGCGCGGATTGTAGGAAGGCGCACCCCTTCAGGACGGCACGGGGACATTGCGCGCCGTGCCCAGCAGCGTGGCGCACAGCGTCTCGCGCTCGTCCGCGTCGACGGCGTACACCTCGGCCGCGCACACGGTGAGCAGCCTGCCTGCATCGATGACACGGCCGCGCGCCCGCAGCTTGCGCCCGCGTGCGGGCGCGACGATCTTGAGGGTCGCGTCGATGGTCGCGTTGGCGTAGCCGGGCGCCAGCAGCGTGCCGGCGGCGGCGACTGCCGCGAAGTCGCCGGCCGCGAACACCGCCGTCGCCTGCAGTTGTCCGGGGCGAAAGCTGAAGGTCTCGCTGATCGGCATCTCGAGCTCGACCTGTCCCGCTTCGACACGCAGGAACTGCAGCCCGAGCGCCTGCGCGACCGGCATGGCCAGCACCGCGGCGCGCACGCGCTCGCCGGCTTGGAAGGAGGAATCGGTGTCGTTCATCGGTGGCCTTTCTTCGGACTCGGACGGGAAGACGGAAAGCCGGACGCGACGGGCTTCGCGGCACGCCGCGCCTGCTCGCGCCGGCGTCGCTCGAACCAGCCGATGTGCGACACCAGTCGCGCACGCAGCGCCCGCTGCTCGGCGATGACGGCGTCGACGTCGTCGATGCGCCGCCGCAGGCCGAGGATCATCTCGTCGATGGTCAGCGTGCCGGCGCGGTAGCGCGGCAGTGCATCGGCCAGCATCTTCAGCGAGAAGCCGAGGTCGCGCCCCATCGAGATGAACACCACCTCGCGCAGCGTCCGTTCGGCGAAGTCGCGGTAACCGCCGGCGGTGCGTTCGGCGCGCAACAGGCCCAGGGCTTCGTAGCGGCGCAGGCGGTGCGCCGACACGCCGCTTCGCCTGGCGAGTTCCGAGATCCGCATGCGAGCCAGCTTAGCAAGCCTCGCACTGCGCGAAGCTTGCCGGCCGGCTCACTGCTTGATTTCGGGGGTCTGCACGCTCGGGTCGCAATACACCATGTCGAGCGGGAAGCGCTGCCCGCGCACGAAGTCCTCCACGCATTGCAGCACCAGCGCGCTGCGATGCCGCGTGCGGCTGGCGCGCAACTCGTCGAGCGTCATCCACAGCGTGCGCACGATGCCGGTGTCCAGCGCCCGCGCGGGGTCGGGCTCGCCGACGGTGCCGCCATACGCGAAGCGCAGGTAGGTCACGTCCTCGCCGCTCGCGGGACGCTGAAAGCGCGCGAGATAGACGCCCACGAGCCTGTCCGGCACGAACACGCGCGCGGTCTCCTCGAGTGCTTCGCGCACCGCGCCTTGCTGGGGCGATTCGCCCGGATCGAGATGCCCGGCGGGGTTGTTCAGTCGCAATCCCTCGGGAGTTTGCTCTTCGACCAACAGGAAGCGTCCGTCGGAATGCACAATCGCGGCCACCGTGACGCTGGGTTTCCATCGTGCTGACATTCATCAATCGTAAGGGCAGCGGGGAAGGCTAACGTGGGGTCGCGCCGGTAGGGCGCACGTCGCAGATTCGGATTCGCCGGCAGTTCGTGCAGACTCTGCGTCTTTGATCTCCCCAGCAGCGGTGTCGCCCGCGGGACCGATCGGGTCGCCGCGTGAGGTTCCAATTGCCATCAAATATGCCCGAGGAGGCTTTGATCATGTCGATAGGAGTTCCGGTGGACACTGCGGCCGCGCAGGCGCAGGTCGCAGCCACCCCCGAGAAGGCGAAGAAACCGCTGGTCATCGGCGTTCCCAAGGAAACGGCGGCCGGCGAGAAGCGTGTCGCGACCGTGCCCGAGGTGGTGGAAAAGCTCGTCAAGCTGGGCTTCTCGGTGGCCGTGGAAAGCGGCGCGGGCGACGCGGCGAACTTCGGCGACGACACCTACCGCGCCGCAGGGGCGCAGATCGTCGACGGCGCCGCCGCGCTGTGGGCCGGCAGCGACATCGTCTTCAAGGTGCGCCCGCCCAGCGCACAGGAAGTCGGCCTGCTGCGCGAAGGCGGCACGCTCATCGGCTTCATCTGGCCGGCGCAGAACCCCGAGCTGATGCAGCAGCTGGCCGCCAGGAAGGCCACCGTGCTGGCCATCGACTCGCTGCCGCGCACGCTGTCGCGCGCCCAGAAGATGGACGCCTTGACCTCGCAAGCGGGCGTGGCCGGCTACCGCGCGGTCATCGAGGCGGCCAACGCCTTCGGCCGCTTCTTCAACGGCCAGATCACGGCCGCGGGCAAGGTTCCGCCCGCCAAGGTCTTCATCGCCGGCGCCGGCGTGGCCGGCCTGGCGGCCATCGGCACGGCCGCCGGCCTCGGCGCCATCGTGCGCGCCAACGACACCCGCGCCGAAGTCGCCGACCAGGTCGTCTCGCTGGGCGGCGAGTTCGTCAAGGTCGACTACGAGGAAGAAGGCTCGGGCGGCGGCGGCTACGCCAAGGTGATGAGCGAGGGCTTCCAGCAGGCCCAGCGCGCGATGTATGCCCAGCAGGCCAAGGACGCGGACATCATCATCACGACCGCGCTGATCCCGGGCAAGCCGGCGCCCAAGCTCATCACCGCGGACATGGTGAAGAGCATGAAGCCGGGCAGCGTGATCGTCGACATGGCGGCCGAGCAGGGCGGCAACTGCGAGCTGACCGAGCCCGGCCAGGCCGTGGTCAAGCACGGCGTGACCCTCATCGGCTACACCGATCTGGTGAGCCGCCTGGCGAAGCAGTCGTCGACGCTGTACGCGACCAACCTGTTCCGCCTGGCCGAGGAGCTCTGCAAGACCAAGGACGGCACCATCGACGTCGCGATGGACGACGAGGCCATCCGTGGCCTCACGGTCATCAAGGAGGGCAACGTCACCTGGCCGCCGCCGGCGCCCAAGCCTGCCGCTGTGCCCGCCGCCAAGCCGGCCGCCGCAGTGGCGGCGCCCGCGGCGAAGAAGGGACATGGCCATGGCGCCGCGAGCGAGCCGATGGCGGGCAACAAGCTGGCCATCATGTTCGGCGTCGCCGCGGCGCTGTTCTGGTTCGTCGGCGCCAACGCGCCGACGGCGTTCCTCGCCCACTTCACGGTGTTCGTGCTGGCCTGCTTCGTCGGCTACATGGTCGTGTGGAACGTGACGCCGGCGCTGCACACCCCGCTCATGAGCGTGACCAACGCCATCTCCAGCATCATCGCCATCGGCGCGCTGGTGCAGATCGCCCCGCCGCTCGCGAACGGCGCGGCGCCCGACCAGTGGATACGCTGGCTGGCCGTCGGCGGCATCGCGCTCACCGCGGTGAACATGTTCGGCGGCTTCGCCGTCACGCAGCGCATGCTGGCGATGTTCCGCAAGTAGGAGACCCACCATGACTGCAAACCTGGCAACCGGCTCCTATATCGGGGCCACCATCCTCTTCATCCTCAGCCTGGGCGGGTTGTCCAACCCCGAGACCTCGCGCCGCGGCAACCTGTACGGCATGATCGGCATGGCCATCGCGGTGCTGGCCACGGTGTTCGGGCCGCGCGTCACGGCGGCCGGCATCCCGTGGATCGTCGGCTCCATGGTCGTGGGCGGCGCGATCGGCCTGTACGCGGCCAAGATCGTCAAGATGACCCAGATGCCCGAACTGGTGGCGCTGATGCACAGCCTGGTCGGCCTCGCGGCCTGCCTGGTCGGCTTCGCCAGCTACATCGATCCGTCGACGCAGATGACGGGCGCGGAGAAGACGATCCACGAGATCGAGATCTACGTCGGCATCCTGATCGGCGCTGTCACGTTCTCCGGCTCGCTGATCGCGTTCGGCAAGCTCAACGGCAAGATCGGCGGCGCCCCGCTGCTGCTGCCGGCGCGCCACTGGCTCAACCTGATCGGGTTGCTGGTCGTGATCTGGTTCGGCAACTCGTTCATCCACGCCGAGTCCGTGTCGGCCGGCATGACGCCCCTGATCATCATGACGGTGATCGCGCTGCTCTTCGGCGTCCACATGGTGATGGCGATCGGCGGCGCCGACATGCCGGTGGTGGTGTCGATGCTCAACAGCTATTCCGGGTGGGCGGCCGCCGCCACCGGGTTCATGCTCTCCAACGACCTGCTGATCGTGGTCGGCGCACTGGTCGGTTCGTCCGGCGCGATCCTGTCGTACATCATGTGCCGCGCCATGAACCGCAACTTCATCAGCGTGATCGCCGGCGGCTTC
>DATFAY010000392.1:0-2440 GCA_035254085.1 Piscinibacter sp. | reverse complement strand
GCGCTGGCGTACCTGGACAACGCCGCGACCACGCAGACGCCGCTGCCGGTGCTGGCCGCCATGAATGCCTTCGAGCAGCACGAGCGCGCCAACATCCACCGCGGCGTGCACACCCTCAGCCAGCGCGCGACCGAGGCCTTCGAGCGCGCCCGCGAGACGCTCAAGCGCTTCGTCGGCGCAGGCACGCAGCACGAGCTGGTGTTCACGAGCGGCACCACCGAGGCGATCAACCTGCTGGCGCAGGGCCTGTCGACCGCCTGGTCGGGGCCGGCGCTGCTCGGCCCCGGCGACGAGATCGTGGTGAGCGGCCTGGAGCACCATGCCAACCTGGTGCCATGGCAGGCCGCCGCCCGCCGCAGCGGTGCGACGCTGCGGATCCTGCGGCCCGATGCCCAGGGCGAACTCCACGCCGAAGACCTGGCGCCGCTGCTCACGCCGCGCACCCGGGTGTTCGCGATCACCGCCTGCGCCAACGCGACCGGCGCGCGCCCGCCCTTCGAGGCGCTGCTGACGCAGGCCACGCGCGCCGGCGCGCTGACCGTGCTGGACGCGGCCCAGGCCGTGGGGCACGACGTGCCCACGCTGTCGACGCTGTCCTGCGACTTCATGGCGTTCTCGGGCCACAAGATGTACGGGCCGATGGGCACCGGCGCGCTCGTCGGCCGGCGCGCCGCGATGGAGCGGCTCGCGCCGCTGCGCCTGGGCGGCGACATGGTCGAGTGGGTGAGCTACGACGATGCCGGCTTCGCGCCGCTGCCCGCGCGGCTCGAGGGCGGCACGCCCAACGTGGCCGGCGCGGTCGGCCTGGCGGCTGCCGCCGACTTCATCGATCAGGTCGGGCGCGAGGAGATCGATGCCCACGTCAACGCGCTGCGTGCCCGGGCGGTGGCGGGCCTGCGGCGCATCGATGGCCTCACCGTGCTCTCGCCCGGCGCGCGGCCCTCGGCCATCGCGTCCTTCGTGGTGGAAGGCGTGCACCCGCACGACATCGGCACGCTGCTCGACGAGCAGGGCATCGCCGTGCGCACCGGCCACCACTGCGCCCAGCCGCTGCTCGATCACCTGGGCCTGGGCCCGACGACACGCGCGTCCTTTGCCCTGTACAACACCCACGACGAAGTCGACCGGCTGGTGGCCGCGGTCGCGCGCGTGGTGGAGGTGATGCGATGAACATGACGACCCACGCCGAAACCGACCTGTACCAGGAGCTCGTGGTCGAGCACAAGCGTGCGCCGCGCAACTTCGGCTCGCTGCCGGCGCCCACGCACCGGGCGCGCGGCCACAACCCGCAATGCGGCGACAACCTGCGCGTCGAGCTGAAGGTCGAGGGCGACCGCCTGTGCGACATGCGCTTCAACGGGCAGGGCTGCGCCATCTGCATCGCCTCCGCGTCGATGATGACCGAGGCGCTCAAGGGCGCGCCGCTGGAGGCTGCGCAGGCGCTGCAGCAGCGCTTTCGCGCGGTGCTCACCGGCCAGCTCGACCCCGCCGAGGCGGACCTGGGCAAGCTGGTCAGCCTGGCCGGCGTGCGCCGCTACCCGAGCCGCATCAAGTGCGCGCTGCTCGGCTGGCACGCGCTGATGCACGCGATCGCCGAGGGCGCCGAAGGTGCCGACGGAGCGCCGGAGCCCGCGGTGTCGGAGAGCGCCTCGTGAGACGCCTGCGCGAAGAGCTCGAGGTCGAGCGCGATGTGCGCGTCGAGCGCATCCCCGACGGCTCGCCCATGGACCTGCCTGCCGGCACGCCGGCGCAGCTCACGCAAGCCCTGGGATCCTCGTTCACGCTGCTGGTCGACGGCCAGTTGGTGCGCCTCAAGGGCGCCGATGCCGACGCGATCGGCAAGCCCGTGCCGCAAGGGCTCGCGCTGCCCGACGAGGTCGGCGTGGACGACGTGCGCGGCCTCGTGTGGCAGACGCTCAAGACCTGCTACGACCCGGAGATCCCGGTCGACATCGTGGAGCTCGGCCTGGTCTACGTGTGCGACGTGCTGCCCGTGGGCGACGGCGACGTGAAGGTGTCGATCAAGATGACGCTGACGGCACCCGGCTGCGGCATGGGCGACGCGATCGCCAACGAGGTCTCCGACAAGGTGCTGGCGCTGCCGCGGGTGGCCGAGGTGACGGTCGAGATGGTGTTCGAGCCGCCCTGGGACCGCTCGCGCATGTCCGAGGAAGCGCTGCTCACGCTGGGCCTGTGATCGGGGCGGGTCGCGGCATGAGCGCGCGGCGAACGGCGAGCGCGCCCAGCACCACCGCGAGCAGCACCAGGCCGATGCCGGCTTGGCGCTGGTCGTCCACCAGGTAGTTCACGCACAGGCGCAGCGGCGCGTCCAGGTAGAGCATGCCGGCGCTGGCGCTCATCCACGCCAGGTTGCCGACGAAGAAGAGCAGCACCTCGGGGTCCATGCGCCGCACGCTGCCGGCCAGCACCGCGCCGGCCA
>DATFAY010000391.1:0-8688 GCA_035254085.1 Piscinibacter sp. | reverse complement strand
CACAGTCCCGGGTCGAAGCCCAGCGCCAGGGCCCCGGTGATCGAATTGCAGCCGACGGCGTACGGCATGCGCCACGCCAGCGCCAGCGCCTGGGTGTCGCCGTTGAAGCGCGCCTCGATGGCGTCCTTCAGGCGATCGAAGGCTTCCTCGGTGAGCGTGGGCTGCACCGGCAGCGCCAGACGCAGCACCTGGCGCGCCGACAGCTTGCGCGCGTGGATGTAGAACTCGCCGACCGCCACCGAATACGGGTCCGCCGTGTTGATGACGAGCCCGATGTCCTTCGCGCTCAGGCGCCCGCTTGTTCGCGCTACGGCAACCCGCGTCAGCGAGGAGACGCCGCGCACGCGCGATGCCGCGGGGCCGGAAGCGTCTGCCGGCCCGCTGGAGGCCGCTGCCACCCGCAGCGATGCCACCACCATGCACAGCAATGCCAACAAGGCGCCCAGCGCACGCGACTTCAATTCCCGGAATGCAGCGCTACGTTTCGCCATGCAAAATTAAGTCGATTTGAGTGAAAATGGACGGCATGAAAACCACCGAAGGCAAGACCCCGACCATACAGGTGCTCGAACGCACCTTCGCGTTGCTGGATGTGCTGGCCTCCTACCAGGATCCGGTGTCGCTGAAGATGATCAGCGAGCAGACGGGCCTTCACCCGTCGACCGCCCATCGCATCCTGAACGACCTGGCCATCGGCCGATTCGTGGACCGCCCGGAAGCCGGTAGTTATCGCCTGGGCATGCGGCTGCTCGAATTGGGCAACCTGGTGAAGGCCAGGCTGGACGTGCGCGATGCCGCGCTGGGGCCCATGCGCGAGCTGCACAAGCTCACCCATCAGCCGGTCAACCTCTCCATGCGCCAGGGCGACGAGATCGTCTACATCGAGCGGACCTACAGCGAGCGCTCGGGCATGCAGGTCGTGCGCGCCATCGGTGGGCGCGCGCCGCTGCACCTCACCTCCGTGGGCAAGCTCTTCCTGGCCCACGACGATGCGCAACGGGTGCGCGCCTACGCCACCCGCACCGGGCTGGCCGGCCACACGCGCAACAGCATCACCACGCTGCCCGCCCTCGAGCGCGAACTCGCGAAGGTGCTGCAAAGCGGCACGGCCCGCGACGACGAGGAACTCGAACTCGGCGTGCGCTGCATGGCCGCCGGCATCCTGGACGACCAGGGCAAGCTGGTCGCCGGCCTGTCCATCTCGGCGCCGGCCGACCGGCTGGAAGAAGGCTGGATGGAGCGGCTCAAGGCCACTGCGGCGCAGATTTCCTCGGCGCTGGGACACCGCGCGTCCGGTCAACCTGCCTCCGGCCACTGATGGCGCACGGCGACGCCCCGGGATCGCCTGCCACGGCGGCGCAGCCGCAATGAAAAGAGCCCGGCGTACCGGGCTCTTTCCTTTTCCAACGACGACTTCGAGGTGATTCAGGAGGTGACCTTGGCTTCGGCGCGGGCCACCGGGTTGGTCTGGTTGATCCACTTGCGCACGCGCTCGGCATCGCCGATGCGCGAGTACTTTCCAGCGGAGTCGAGGAACACCATGATGAGCTTGCGCCCGGCCATCTGCGCCTGCATCACGAGGCAGCGCCCCGCCTCGGCGATGTAGCCGGTCTTTTGCAGGCCAATGTCCCAGCTCGGGTTGCGCACCAGCAGGTTCGTATTGCGGAACTGCATCTGGCGGTGGCCGATCGCGACCTCGTACTCCGGCGAGGTCGACAGTTCGCGGATGTTGGGATAGGCGTAAGCCGCCTTCACCAGCGTCGCCAGGTCGCGTGCGCTGGACTGGTTGTGGCTGGACAGCCCCGTCGGCTCGACATAGTGGGTGTCCGCCATGCCGAGGTCCTGCGCCTTCTTGTTCATCGCGGCGACGAAGGCGTCCAGGCCACCGGGATACTGACGACCCAGGGCATGCGCAGCGCGATTCTCTGACGCCATCAGCGCGAGGTGCAGCATCTCTGCACGGGTGAGCTGGGTGCCGACCCGCAGGCGCGAACTGCTGTGCTTCTCGGTGTCGACATCGTCTTGCGTGACGGTGAGCACCTCGTCCAGCGGCAACTGGGCATCCGTCACCACCACGGCCGTCATCAGCTTCGTGATCGAGGCGATCGGGAGCACCGCCTCGGAGTTCTTCGAAAGCAGGACCTCGTTGGTGTCCTGGTCGAGAACGAGCGCGACGCTCGACTTCAACGCCAGATCGTCATGGGTGGAGTGCAAGCCGGCCAGTTGTCCGAAGGACGGGTGGGCCGGCTCGGCCTGGACCACCCGGCGCACGTGCTTGCTGCGCGCGGACGCACGCACCGGGGCCGAGGCCGACTTGGCGTGCACCTTCTTGTGGGTCTGCGCCGACGCCGGCAAGGGCGAAGCCAGACACAGTGCCGCCGTCAAGACGAAGAGCGTTGCGGATGCGAATTTTGACAAGTACAGCACGTCAACCTCTGCTCACACGGTGGCGCCAGTGTAGGCGAAAGGAAAACTCCGCACAAGATCAAAGACTTACGTCACCCTTCTCAAGTTGCTCTTGAGTCGATTCCGAAATGTGACCAAAGTCTCGGGCAGCGGGCCGATCGGAGCAAACAATGCTCCTGCGGGCATCCTGCCGACCCGGGTTCACCCCTGCGCCGCCACGCGTTCGGTGCTGCTGTGCAGCTTGTTCAGCGCGGCCAGGTAAGCCTTGGCCGAAGCCACCACGATGTCCGGGTCGGCACCGACGCCATTGACGACCCGGCCGCCGTGTTGGAGCCGCACGGTCACTTCGCCCTGGGACTCGGTGCTGCCGGAGGTGATGGCATTGACCGAATACAGCAGCATCTCGGCGCCGCTGTGCACCTTCGACTCGATCGCCTTCAGGCTCGCGTCGACCGGCCCGTTGCCGTCGCTCTCGGCGTGATGCTCGATCTGGCCCGCGGCGAACACCACGCGCGCCTGCGGGCGCTCGCCGGTCTCGGAACGCTGCGACAAGGCAAGCAGGCGATAGTGCTCCTGCTCCTGCGTCACCGACTCGTCCATCACCAGCGCGACGATGTCCTCGTCGAAGATGTCGCTCTTGCGATCGGCGAGCTCCTTGAATTTGGCGAACGCGGCATTGACCTCGCCCTCCGACTCGAGTTCGATGCCGAGATCCTGCAGGCGCTGCTTGAAGGCGTTGCGCCCCGACAGCTTGCCCAGCACGATCTTGTTGGCCGTCCAGCCCACGTCCTCGGCGCGCATGATCTCGTAGGTGTCGCGCGCCTTGAGCACGCCGTCTTGATGGATGCCCGAAGCGTGCGCAAAAGCGTTGGCCCCGACCACCGCCTTGTTCGGCTGCACCACGAAGCCGGTCGTCTGCGCCACCAGCCGCGACGCGGGAACGATCTGCGTCGTGTCCACCCCGACGTCGAGCCCGAAGTAGTCGCGGCGCGTCCTCACCGCCATCACGACTTCCTCGAGCGAGCAATTGCCCGCGCGCTCGCCCAGGCCGTTGATCGTGCACTCGACCTGTCGCGCCCCGCCGATCTTGACGCCCGCCAGCGAGTTCGCCACCGCCATGCCCAGATCGTTGTGGCAGTGCACCGACCACACCGCCTTGTCGGCGTTCGGGATGCGCTCGCGCAGCTGGCGGATGAAGTTCCCGTAGAGCTCGGGAATCGCATAGCCGACCGTGTCGGGAAGGTTGATCGTGGTCGCGCCTTCCGCGATCACGGTCTCGATCACGCGGCACAGGAAATCCGGGTCCGAGCGGTAGCCGTCCTCGGGCGAGAACTCGATGTCGTCGGTCAGGTTGCGGGCGAAGCGCACCGCGAGCCGCGCCTGCTCGTGCACCTGGTCGGGCGTCATGCGCAGCTTCTTCTCCATGTGCAGCGCGCTGGTGGCGATGAACGTGTGGATGCGCGCGCGCGCCGCGCTCTTCAGGGCCTCGGCGGCGCGCGCGATGTCGCGGTCGTTGGCCCGCGCCAGCGAACAGATCGTCGACTCCTTGACGTGGTCGGCGATCGTCTTGACCGCTTCGAAGTCGCCGTTGCTGGACGCCGCGAAGCCGGCCTCGATGACGTCGACACGCAAGCGCTCCAGCTGGCGCGCGATGCGCAGCTTCTCGTCCTTGGTCATCGATGCGCCGGGGGACTGCTCGCCGTCGCGCAGCGTGGTGTCGAAAATGATCAGCTTGTCGCTCATGGAATCCTCTGCGTGTCCTGGGGTTGCTTCAATCTTAGGCGAGCGCCAGCGGTGCGAAATGCAGCGAACCGCGGCGCATCGCGCGCTGCAGTCCCGAAACGATCGCCTGCAGCGAGGCGCACACGATGTCCGTGTCGATGCCGACGCCGAAGAGCGTCAGGCCGTCGCCGATGCGCAGCTCCAGGTAGGCCGCCGCCTGCGCGTCGGCGCCGCTGCCGATCGAATGCTCGTGGTAGTCCAGCACCCGCACCGGCGACGCGCCGAGATGCCGGTTCAGGCCGGTGACGAAGGCGTCGATCGGTCCTGCGCCGACCGCATCGATGCCGAATTCGCGCCCGCCCAGGCGCACCACCGTCGCCAGGCGCAGCGACTCGCCGCTGAACTGGGGATGCTCGACGCCCGCGCGAGCGTGGATGCCAAGCCCGTATTCGCGCTCGAAGATGTCCCACAGCTGCGCGGCGCTCAACTCCTTGCCGCTGTCGTCCATCACCTGCTGGACGACCTGGCTGAACTCGATCTGCAGCCGTCGCGGCAGTTCGACGCCGTACTCGGTCTCGAGAAGATAGGCGATGCCGCCCTTGCCGGACTGGCTGTTGACCCGGATCACCGCGTCGTAGTTGCGCCCCAGGTCCTTCGGGTCGATCGGCAGGTAGGGCATGTCCCAGACGTCGCCGTCGCGCCGCGCCGCGAACGCCTTCTTGATCGCGTCCTGGTGCGAGCCCGAGAACGAGGTGTAGACCAGGTCGCCGGCGTAGGGGTGCCGCGGATGCACCGGAAGCTGGTTGCAATGCTCGACGCAGCGCCGCACCTCGTCGATGTCGGAGAAGTCCAGGCCGGGCGACACGCCCTGGGTGTACAGATTGAGCGCGATGTTGACCAGGTCGACATTGCCGGTGCGCTCGCCGTTGCCGAACAGGCAGCCTTCGATGCGGTCGGCCCCGGCCATCAACGCGAATTCGCCGGCTGCCGTGCCGGTGCCGCGGTCATTGTGCGGATGCACCGACAGCACGATGCTGTCGCGGCGCGCCAGGTGGCGATGCATCCATTCGATCATGTCGGCGAAGATGTTCGGCGTCGAGTGCTCCACCGTCGACGGCAGGTTGACGATGCACTTGCGCTCGGGCGTCGGCTGCCAGGCCTCGGTGACCGCATCGACCACCCGCTTGGAAAACGCGAGCTCGGTGCCCGAGAACATTTCGGGCGAATACTCGAAGCGGAAGTCCGTCTCGGGCTGCGCCTGGGCCAGCTGCTTGATGAGGCGCGCATGCGATGCGGCGAGTTCGACGATGCCGTCCTCGTCCAGCCCCAGCACCACCCGCCGCATCGTGGGCGCAGTGGCGTTGTAGACGTGCACGATGGCGCGGCGCGCCCCGCGAAGCGCCTCGAAAGTGCGCCCGATCAGCTCGGCGCGCGCTTGCGTCAGCAGCTGGATGGTCACGTCCTCGGGCACGAGGTCGCGCTCGATCAGCATGCGGATGAAGTCGAATTCGGTCTGCGAGGCCGCCGGGAAGGCGACCTCGATCTCCTTGAAGCCGATGCGCACCAGCATCTCGAACATGCGCAGCTTGCGCGCCGCGTCCATGGGCTCGATGAGCGCCTGGTTCCCGTCGCGCAGATCGACACTGCACCACAGCGGCGCGCAGGCCAGCACGGCGTCGGGCCAGCGGCGGTCGGCGAGCGCGACCGGCGCGAAAGGTCGGTACTTGGTGTGCGGTTGCTTCAACATGGGCGTTTCCCTTGAGTCATGTTCGCAACCAGCATCCTCGAAAAGCAAAACGGCCCGCTGCTGGTTGCATACGGGCCGTTGAGACGAAAACGTTTGGACGTGGACGATCAGCGAACCCGTGGCTCTCCTAGAAGAAGCAGTAGCGTGGTCGCGAACGTGAACGTCATGGTGAGCGAATATAGCAGACCTGCGAGGCGCCAGCCTGCGTTCAGTGGTGCAGGCCCTTCTCGTCCGGCTCGTCGGTCGAGGTCGCAATGACGCTCACCGGCTTGCCTTTCATCCGCTTGTACACATAGACCGCGTAGCCCGACAAGCCATAGACGAGGAACAAGCCGAAGAGCACCAACGGCGGATGGATGTTGATGACCGCGATGCCCAGGGCGATCGCGACGATCACGACGAAGGGCACCGTGCGCTTGAAGCTCACGTCCTTGAAGCTGTAGAAGGGCACGTTGGTGACCATCGTGAGTCCGGAATACAGCGTGACCCCGAACGCGCACCACGCCAGCCAGTCGATGTGCGACACGTTCTTGAAGCCGGCATCGTCCATGACCCAGATGAAGCCGATGATCAGCGCCGCGGCGGCCGGGCTGGGCAGCCCCTGGAAGAATCGCTTGTCGACCACGCCGATGTTGGTGTTGAAGCGCGCGAGCCGCAGCGCAGCGCCCGAGCAATACACGAAGGCCGCGATCCAGCCCAGCTTGCCCAGGCCCTTGAGCGCCCATTCGTAGGCGATGAGCGCGGGCGCCGCGCCGAAGCTCACCATGTCGGAGAGGCTGTCCATCTGCTCGCCGAACGCGCTTTGGGTGTTCGTCATGCGCGCGACGCGACCGTCGAGGCTGTCGAGCACCGCCGCGATGAAGATGCCGTAGGCGGCCTGCTCGAACTGGCCGTTCATGGCCATCACGATCGCGTAGAAGCCGCCGAACAGCGCCGCCAGCGTGAACAGGTTGGGCAGGATGTAGATGCCCTTGCGGCGCGGGCGCACCAGCATGGGCGTGCGCCGCTGCAGTGCGTCGTCGGCGTCGTGCGTCTCGTCGTTCATGGGGCGAAAGGATACCCAAAAGAAAGGGCTGCACGCGGCAGCCCTTTTTGCGTCGGCAGCAAGCGGATGCCGATCAGTTGCGGGATTTGTCGACCAGCTTGTTGGCCTTGATCCACGGCATCATCGCGCGCAGCTTCTCGCCGACCTGCTCGATCGGATGCTCGGCCGTCAGGCGGCGGCGCGACAGCAGCGTGGGCGCGCCGGCGCGGTTCTCGAGGATGAAGCTCTTGGCGTATTCGCCGGTCTGGATGTCCTTCAGCGCCTGGCGCATCGCGTTCTTGGTGTCCTCGGTCACCACCTTCGGGCCCGTCACGTACTCGCCGTATTCGGCGTTGTTCGAGATCGAGTAGTTCATGTTGGCGATGCCGCCTTCGTAGATCAGGTCCACGATGAGCTTGAGCTCGTGCAGGCACTCGAAGTAGGCCATCTCGGGGGCATAGCCGGCCTCGACCAGGGTTTCGTAACCCATCTTGATCAGCTCGACGGCGCCACCGCACAGCACGGCCTGCTCGCCGAACAGGTCGGTCTCGGTCTCTTCCTTGAAGTTGGTCTCGATGATGCCGGCCTTGCCGCCACCGTTGGCCATAGCGTAGCTCAGGGCCAGGTCACGGGCCTTGCCGGACTTGTCCTGGTGCACGGCCACCAGGTGGGGCACGCCACCGCCTTGCGTGTAGGTGTTGCGCACGGTGTGGCCGGGTGCCTTGGGGGCGACCATCCACACGTCCAGGTCAGCGCGGGGCACGACTTGGTTGTAGTGCACATTGAAGCCATGGGCGAAGGCCAGCGAGGCGCCTTGCTTGATGTTCGGGGCCACGTTGTTGGTGTAGACCTCGGCGATCTGCTCGTCGGGCAGCAGGATCATGACCACGTCGGCGGCCTTCACGGCGTCGTTGACTTCCATGACCGTCAGGCCGGCCTTGCCGACCTTGTCCCACGAGGCGCCGCCCTTGCGCAGGCCGACCACGACCTTCACGCCGCTGTCGTTCAGGTTTTGTGCATGGGCGTGGCCTTGCGAGCCGTAGCCGATGATGGCCACGGTCTTGCCCTTGATCAGGCTCAGGTCACAGTCTTTGTCGTAGAAAACTTTCATGGTCGCTCCGGTTGAAATGCGTTGTTGGGTTGGAAAAATAAACAGCAGATTGTCTTACATCGGATGGAGATCGGCCGGATGGCCAGGCGGGGAGGCGCAGACACTGCTGCAGTGCGGCAAGGCTCCTCGGTAGCGCAGGCCGGTCGAAGGCCCATCCGTCACACGCGCAGGATGCGCTCGCCGCGGCCGATGCCGCTGGCACCCGTGCGCACGGTTTCGAGAATGGCTGTGCGGTCGATGGCTTGCAGGAAGGCGTCGTTCTTGGACTGGTCGCCCGTGAGCTCGATGGTGTAGCTCTTCTCGGTCACGTCGATGATGCGGCCACGGAAGATGTCGGCCATGCGCTTCATCTCCTCGCGCTCCTTGCCGACGGCGCGCACCTTCACCATCATGAGCTCGCGCTCGGTGTAGGCGCCTTCGGTGAGGTCGACGACCTTCACCACCTCGATGAGGCGGTTCAGGTGCTTGGTGATCTGCTCGATGACCTCGTCGGAGCCCGTGGTCTGCAGCGTCATCCGCGACAGCGACGGGTCTTCGGTGGGCGCCACCGTGAGCGATTCGATGTTGTAGCCGCGGGCCGAGAACAGGCCCACGACGCGGGAGAGAGCCCCGGGCTCGTTCTCCATCAGGACGGCGATGATGTGCTTCATATGTGTGATTCCTCTTTTCGGTGCCCTC
>DATFAY010000390.1:0-4208 GCA_035254085.1 Piscinibacter sp. | reverse complement strand
AGGGTCTCGCCCACGCTCACCAGCTCGGGCATCTGCTCGCGCCGCACCGGCAGCGCCTGCCATTTCCAGTCCCAGCCGGCGGCCCATTGCTGGCGCTTGAAGTCGAAAGGCAGGTAGCCCACCTGCGAGCCGACCGAATCGGCGAAGCGGCCGGTGAGCCGGTAGTGCAGCCAGCCCGACAGCAGCAGCACCTTGTGCGTGCGCGCCAGCAGCTCGGGTTCGCGCTCGGCCATCCAGTTGAGCTCGGCGTCGCGCGTGAAGTGGTCGATGGTGCGGCTCACGCCGGCGGCGCGAAAGGCCAGCCGCCACCACGGGCTGAAGCGGCGCGCCTGCGTCGCGCGCCGCTGGTCGAGCCAGATGATGAAGCGGCGCAGCGGCCGGCCCGCGGCATCGACCGGCACCAAGGTGCCGCGCTGCGTGGTGACAACCAGGCCCTTCACGCGCGGCGCGAGGGCGGACTGCTCCTGCAGCAGGCGACGACACACGCCGGCCGACGCCTGCCAGAAGGCATCGGCATCGTGCTCGAGCCAGCCGTCCTGCAGCGAGACGTAGTCGTCGAAGGGCTGCTGCACCTTGGCGAGGATCTCGCCGTGCAGATCGACCAGCAGGGCGCGCACGCTCTGCGTACCGCAGTCGATCGCAAGCAATAGTTCGTCGCGCGAAGCATCGCTCATGCAGGCTCCTTCTCGGGCACGCCATGGCAGCGCGCGATCAGCTCGAGGTAACGCGCCGCTTCGTCCTGCCAGCGCGTGTCGGACCAACCCAGCTCCTGCTGCACGAGCGGCTGCAGCCTCGGCAGCAGCGCGGCGGCGCCATCGCGCAGGAGCAGGCCCAGGCGGGTGCGGCGCAGCAGCAGGTCGTCCAGGTGGACCACGGCCTCGTCGCGACAAGCCCAGCGCAGCTCGGCCCAGGTCACCTCGGTGGGGCCGATGGATGCGAGTTCGCCCTCGCGGGCCGCGGCTCGCACCTGCGGCGCGAGCGTGCCGAAGCGGGCGAGCCAGCGCGAATGGAGTGCCGAAGGCAGGTCCGCGAAGGCGGCGTCGACGTCCGGCGCCACCGGCGACAGCACGCGCGTCTCGTTGCGCAGACCGCTCAAAGCCGGCACCTGGGGCGCGGCCAGCCGCAGCGCCTGCAGTGCGGTCGAACGGAAGGTGGTCAGCTTGCCGCCGGTCACGGTGATGAGGCCGTCTTCTTCCAGCACCAGGTCTTCGCGCGCCTCGCGCGAGGGATCGACCGCGCGCCCCGACGCCACCACCGGGCGCACGCCCGACCAGGTCGAGAGCACGTCGGTGTCGTCCAGGCCCAGGGCGGGGAAATGGTGGTGCAGCGCCTGCATCAGGTAGTCGAACTCGGGTCGCGTGATCCGTGGCTCCTGTGCCAGCGCCTCGCGGTGATCGACATCGGTGGTGCCCACCAGCGTCGCGCCTTCCCACGGGAGCGCGAACACCGGCCGCGCGTCGACCGGATGGAACATGGCCACCGCTTGCGGCAATGGCAGCCGCCAGGCGGGCAGCAGCAAGTGGCTGCCGCGCAGCGGGCGCAGCGCCGGCGGCCGGCCCAGCGTGCCGCGCAGCGCGTCGGCCCAGGCACCGGTGGCGTTGATGACGCAGCGCGCACGCAGCTCGAAGCGCTCATCGCCGGCCCGGTCGTGCAGTGTCGCGCCGGCCACGCGGCCGGCCTCGCGCGACAGCGACTCGACCTCGACGTGGTTCAGCGTGCAGGCGCCCAGGCTGCGCGCTTCGGCCAGCACCCGCAGCACCAGCCGTGCGTCGTCGGTCTGCGCGTCCAGGTAGGACCACCCGCCACGCAGGCCCTGCGGCGCCAGCGGCGGCGCCTGCGCGAGCAGTTCCGCCGCCGTGTGCCAGCGCCGCGTGCGCCGGCCGGCGAAGCGGTCGTACAAGGCCAGCCCGAGGCCGAGCTTGACGCGGCCGTTGCGGTCGCCTTCGCGCACCGGCAGCAGGAAGCGCAGCGGCTGCACCAGGCCAGTCGCGTCGCGCAGCAAGGCATCGCGCTCGTGCACGGAGGCGCGCGTCAGGCCGAACTGCCCCTGCGCGAGGTAGCGCAGCCCGCCGTGCACGAGCTTGGACGAACGCGACGAGGTCCCCGAGGCGAAGTCGCGCGCCTCGACCAGAACCACTTTCGCCCCGCTTCGAGCGGCCTCCAACGCCACCCCGGCGCCGGCAATGCCGCCGCCGACCACCAGCACGTCGACCTGCGGCGGGCGCCGCAGCGCGGCCAGTTCGGCTTGACGGTTCATGTGTCGTCCCGCGGCAGCAGGTTGCCGCTGGCCATCACGCCCTGCGGGTCGAAGTGATCGACCAGCGCGCGCAGGCCCCGCAGGCCGCGCTCGCCCTTCTCGGCGGCAAGGTAGTGCGCGTGGTCCTTGCCCACGCCATGCTGGTGGCTGATCGTGCCGCCATGGCGTACCACTGCCTGGCTGACAGCTGCTTTGAGTGCACTCCAACGGCGCCAGGCCGTGTCGAAATCAGGGCCGATGCGGAACACGAAGGTCGAATAGACGCTGGAGCCCTGCGGGTACACGTGCGACAGATGGGTGTAGGCATGGCAGCGTTCTCCGAGCGCGGCGAGCGCGTCGCGGCCGGCCTGCTCCATGGCCTGCATCGTGGCCGGCACGCGCGGCCAGTCGACGGCGGTTTCCATGGTGTCGACGGCGTACCCCGCGCTCCACAGCGCGTTGCGCAGGTACACGCCGCGAAAGCGATTGGCCTGCCACTTGCGCCCGAGCAGGGTGCCGGTGGACACGCCGCCGTGGCGCCGCCAGACGCGCCGCGCCTGCGCTCGCATGCCCTGCACCTGGGCGCGGCTGCCGGTGAAGCCCAGCATGAGCAGCACCTTGCCGTCGGCGCAGCCGCGCCAGCGCAGCCAGCGCTCGAGCCATCCGATCGCGCCCGCGTGGCCCGCCAGGCGCAGCGTGGTCAAGGTCTCGGTCGCGTTGGCCAGCCGCATCATCGACAGGCCCAGGCGCTGCTGCGCCAGTTCGCGCACGGCGGCCTCGCCCGCGGCCCAGTCGGGCAGGAAGACGCCGACGAAGCGTTCGCGGTCTGGGAGTCGGCTCACGCGCACCGTGGCCTCGGTCAGCACGCCCAGCCGGCCTTCCGAGCCCAGCACCCACTCGCGCAGGTCGGGGCCGGCGGCCGAGGCGGGGCAGGTGGGAATGGCCAGCGGCCCGGTCGGCGTTTCGAGCACGCCGCCGGCGAACAGCGCCTCGATGCGGCCGTAGCGCGCGGACTGCTGGCCCGACGATCGGGTCACCACCCAGCCGCCGAGCGTGGAGTATTCGAAGCTCTGCGGAAAGTGCCCGAGCGTCCAGCCTTGGGCGCGCAACTGCGCCTCCAGATCGGGCCCGGTGACGCCGGCCTCGAAGGTCGCCAGTTGCGCCAGCGGCTCCAGCGCCAGGAGCCGGCGCAGGCGGCCCATGCCCAGGGTGAGCACCGGCCGCCCGCCGTGCGGCGGCGCGAGGTGCCCGACCACGCTGGTGGCGCCGCCCATCGGCACCACCACCGCGCCGATCTCGGCGGCCCAATCGAGCAGGGCGCGCACGTCATCGCGCGTCTCGGGCCAGGCGACGCCGTCGGTGACGAGGCCTACCTCGCCGAAGCGCAGGCGCAGCCAGTCGCCCAGGCTCTGACCGAAACTGGCCAGCAGGCGCTCGCGGGCGTCGGTGCGCACCAGCGGATGCGACGGCAGGCGCGAGGGCTGCGCCTGCACGCGGGCGAGCGCAGCCTCGAGTGCCGCATCGTGCGGCGGTGTCGCGGGGCCGACGTGCTCGCTCAGGAAGTCGAGCGCGCCGGCCTGCAGCGGCGTCTCGATCGTGTCGTCCCCCCAGCCATTCCAGCGTCGCAATTGCGCGGCCCTCCGTTATCCGGCCGCCAGCTTAGGAGACGGCGGCGCCTTGGGCTTGTGGTTTTGCGACGCGCGGCTTGTGCCTGTGCGCCACCGGCGGCGGCGCGGATCAGTGCGCCGGCAACCGCTTCAGCACCACCGCCAGCTCGGTCCAACCCTGCGGATGCGGCACCGCCGGGTAGGGCGGCTTGGGCCATTCCCAATGCGAGGACGGAAACAGCGCGCGCATGGCGTTCACGTCGCAGTGGTAGGGCGGGCCTTCGATGAAACCCTGGCCGCCGCTCTCGCGCCGGGCCTGCATGAACAGCGCGCACAGCAGCCCGTCGGGGCGCAGCCAGGTGCGC
>DATFAY010000389.1:0-4532 GCA_035254085.1 Piscinibacter sp. | reverse complement strand
GTCGTGACCATCACGCTGGTGCCCGTCGTCTTCACCGCCTTCGCGAGCATGCCGTGGAGCCTGCAGCGCCATCCGGGCGAGCTTGCGCTGCATGCCGACGCCGCGCCGCGCCACATGACCTAGCCGGGAACGAGGCTTGCTGCACTGGATCAGCAGGCTTCCGATGGGGCAACACGGTTGAGACTGAAATTGGCCAAGGACTGCCGGCGCGGTTGGGCGCCGCAACGATTGCTGTACCGACACCTCGTCTCGTGCGAACCGATGCTGGCGCTGCGCAGTGCGCGCGATCGCGCCGGCGCCGCGCTGCACGCGGGTCTGCGCCGGCACGGACGCGGCCGCCTCGCCTGGCGTTGAGCGGCCCGCTGCCCGCAGGCGCGCCAAGGTCTTCGCGGCTGCGTAAGCTCGCGCGCTGGAGGAAAGCCATGCCCAGCACCGAAACCCTCGAGCGCTTCATCGCTCGTGTCGAATCGAACGCCCATGCCGACGCGGCGGCGGAGTTCTACGCGCCCGACGCCACGCTGCAGGAGAACCAGTCGGAGCCGCGGGTCGGGCGCGACGCGCAGGTCGCGCGCGAGCGCGCCGTGATCGGGCGCGCCAAGGCGATGCGCTCGCACTGCGTGCGGCCGGTCTTCGTCAACGGCGACCATGTGGCGATCCGCTGGATCTTCGAATTCGATTGGAAGGACGGCACCACCACCCGCATGGAGGAGGTCGCCTGCCAGACCTGGAAGGGCGAGCACATCGTCGCCGAGACCTTCTTCTACGACCCGGCCCAGCGCGTACCCAAGCCATCCACCACGGCATAGCGGCGCGCCCGTCGCGCGCCGCTATGCCGGACTCAGGCGTTGACGTTGGCCATGCCGCCGGCCGGATAGCGCGTGCCAGCCACCGCGTGCGCGGCCAGCACGTCCGCGATGCGGCGCTCCTCGGCCTCGCCGAGCACGAGCGTCGTCGCCGCGGCGTTCTCGTCCAGGCGCTCGATGCGGCGCGTGCCCGGGATCGGCACGACGTGCGGGTCGCGGCCGAGCAGCCAGGCGAGCGCCAGTTGCGCCGGCGTGCAGCCGCGCTCGCGCGCGATGGCGGTGACCGCCTCGACCAGCGCCAGGTTGACGGGCAGGTTCTCCGCCTGGAAGCGCGGGTTCTGGCGGCGCCAGTCGGTCGGGTCGAGGTCGTTCGCGGTCTTGATCGCACCGGTGAGGAAGCCGCGGCCCAGCGGGCTGTAGGCGACGAAGCCGATGCCCAGTTCGCGGCACACCGGCAGCGCGTCGCCTTCGACGTCGCGCGTCCACAAGGAGTATTCGCTTTGCAAGGCGGCGATCGGATGCACCTTGGCCGCGCGCCGCAGCGTCGCCCCCGACGCCTCCGACAGGCCCAGGTGGCGCACCTTGCCTGCCTTCACGAGGTCGGCCATCGCGCCCACGGTGTCCTCGATCGGCACCTTGCGGTCGACGCGGTGCTGGTAGTACAGGTCGATGTGGTCCACGCCCAGGCGCGCGAGGCTCGCGTCGCAGGCGCTCTTCACGTACTCCGGCCGGCCGTCGATGCCGAGGAAGGTGCCGTCGGGGGCGCGCACGTTGCCGAACTTGGTGGCCAGCACCACCTCGTCGCGGCGCGCGGCCAGCACCTTGGCGAGCAGGCGCTCGTTGGCGCCGCCGATGCCGTACATGTCGGCGGTGTCGAGGAAGTTCACGCCGATGTCGATCGCGTGATTCAGCACGGCGATCGAGGCAGCCTCGTCGGCGGGCCCGTAGAAGTCGGACATGCCCATGCAGCCCAGGCCGATGGCCGAGACGTCGAGATCGCCGAGGCGGCGGCGTGCGATGCGATTGCTCATGTGGCTCTCCTTGGAGTGATGCGGGAACAGGGCGTGAGACTACGGCCGGGCACGCCGCCTGCGTTAGCGAAATGCTGGCCGATGCTTGCCTGATCCTCCAGAGCAGCCCGCGTGCGCGAGCGGGCTTTGGCGGCTGGCGACACAATGCGCCCACCCCGCCCGCAGAGCCTGGCCCGCCATGACCGACAACCACGTGCAATTCCTGCCCGACAGCATCGGCATCGACTTGCGCCAGGCCGAGCTGATCGAACTGGTGTCGCGCTTCGCACCGGGCGACGGCCTGCACCAGACGGCGATCGCGCCGCTGCAGCTGATCCGCGCGAGCGCGCCGGCGCAGCGCCTGCCGTCGGTGTACGAGCCGGGGCTGTGCGTGGTCGTGCAGGGGCGCAAGCAGGCGACGCTCGCCGGCGAGGTGTTCACCTACGACCCGCTGCACTTCCTCTTGATCTCGGTCACCTTGCCGACCATCGGGCAGATCCTCGAGGCGACGCCGGACAAGCCCTATCTGTGCGTGCGCTTGCAGATCGACGCCCGCGAGGTGGGCGCGCTGGTGCTCGAGTCGGGCGCCGGCGACGCGCAGGCCGGCCCGCAGGAGCGCGGGTTGCGGGTGTCGCGCGTGTCGGCGCCGCTGCTCGACGCGGTGCTGCGGCTGCTGCGCCTGCTGTGCACGCCGCAGGATGCGCCGGTGCTCGCGCCGCTGGCGCTGCGCGAGATCTACTACCGGGTGCTCACGGGCGAGATGGGTGCGCGCCTGCGCCAGCTCGCGCTGGCCGACAGCCACACCCACCGCATCGCCCGCGCGATCGAGCTGCTGCAGCGCCGCTACGCCGAGGCCGTGCGCATCGAGGAGGTGGCCGAGGCGGCGCACATGAGCCCGTCGAGCCTGCACCACCACTTCAAGCAGGTGACGGCGATGTCGCCGCTGCAGTTCCAGAAGCAGCTGCGCCTGCACCGCGCGCGCCAGCTGATGCTGACCGAAGGCGTCGACGCCGCCGTGGCCGGCCACCGCGTCGGCTACGAAAGCCCTTCGCAATTCAGTCGCGAGTACCGGCGCCTGTTCGGCGCCCCGCCGCGCGCGGAGACCGAGCACCTGCGCCACGCCCGCTGACGCACCGCCATCACCTCTGCCTGCCCGAAAGGAAGCCACCATGACCTTGTCCGAACGCGCCGAGCAATTCCACCTGTTGCATCGCGAAGGCCTCTTGCTGCTGGCCAACGCCTGGGACCCGGGCAGCGCCCGGCTGGCGCAGCACCTCGGCGCGCGGGCGGTGGCGACGAGCAGCGCCGCTGTCGCCTGGTCGCTGGGCTACCCCGACGGCGACCTGCTGCCGGTGGCGCTGCTGCCGCGCACCGTCGAGGCGATCGCGCGGGTGCTGCACGTGCCGCTGTCGGTCGACTTCGAGGGCGGCTACTCGTCGGACCCCGAGGCGGTCGCGCAGACGGCCGAGGCGGTCATCGGCGCCGGCGCGGTCGGCATCAACATCGAGGACGGCAGCGGCACCCCCGAACTGCTGTGCCGCAAGATCGAAGCGGTGCGCCGCGTCGCGGCAGCGCGCGGGGTGCGACTGTTCATCAACGCCCGCACCGACGTCTACCTGAGAGGGCTCGCGCCGGCCGCCGAACGCGTCGCCGAGGCGCTGCGCCGCGGGGCGCTGTACCGCGACGCCGGCGCCGACGGCCTGTTCGTGCCCGGGGTGGTCGACGCGCAGGAGATCGCTCGGCTGGCGCAGGGCTCGCCGCTGCCGCTCAACGTGATGGCGCGCGCGACCCTGCCCGATGCCGCGACCCTGCGCCGGCTCGGCGTGCGCCGCCTCAGCGCGGGCGCCAGCATCGCCGAGGCCTGCTACGGCGACATGGCGCGACGCATGCGCAGCTTCCTCGAGACCGGCGCGTCTGCGGCCGTGGTGGGCGACGGCGCCATGGGCTACGCCGAACTGAATCGACTGATGGCCGATTGAGGCGATAGACTCACCGCCGCCTGCAGCCGCAGGGACCACAGGGAGGTGAGCGATGGACGAGACGACAAGCAGCAGCCCCAGCCCGCGCAGCGTCGACGGCGGCCGCGGCGTGAGCTGGTGGAGCGACGCATGGACGCTGTTCACCAAGCAGCCGGGCATGTGGGTGGTGTTCGGCCTCATCCTCATGGTGCTGTTCGGCATCATGGGTGTCGTGCCCCTGCTCGGCTCGCTGGCGGCGTCGCTGCTGGCGCCGGTGTTCGCCGGCAGCTGGATGATGGCCGCGCGCAAGGTCGATGCGGGCGGCGAGCTGCAGATCGACGATCTCTTCGCAGGCTTCAGGCAGAAGCTGGTGCCCTTGCTCACCCTGGGCGCGCTGCTGCTCGCCGCCATGGTGGCCATCGGCGTGGTCGTGGGGATGATGGGCTTCGGCGCGGCGATGGGCGTGATGATGGGCGGCAGCGCGCGCAGCGCCGGCGGCATGGCCGCTGCCATGGGTGCCGGCATGCTGGGCATGCTGGTCGCGCTCGCGCTGGCCGCGCTGGTCGCCATGGCGATGTGGTTCGCGCCGACGCTCGTCGTGTTTCGCGGCGTCGCACCGGTCGATGCGCTCAAGGCCAGCTTCGACGCGAGCCTGAAGAACATCGTCGCCTTCCTGCTGTACGGCGTGCTCTACCTGGTGGCCGCGGTGGTCGCCTCGATCCCCTTCGGCCTCGGCTGGGTGGTGCTGGTGCCGCTCATGC
>DATFAY010000388.1:0-2180 GCA_035254085.1 Piscinibacter sp. | reverse complement strand
GGCGGCACTAAAGCCAGTATTCCCACATGCGGGCGAACGTTTCCTTGATGCGAAATCCCAGCGGCCGCTGCTCCCAGGCCTGCAGGGTGATCTGGGTGGACGCGGCCAGGTCCTGCTCGAACACCCGCTTCATCTGCGCCGCGAAATCGGGGCTCAATACGACCGCGTTGACCTCCTGGTTGTGCAGGAAGCTGCGCCAATCGAGGTTGGTGGAGCCGATGGTGGACCAGACCCCGTCGATGGTGGCCGTCTTGGCGTGCAGCAGCGCGTCGCGCCGCTCGTAGATCTTGATGCCCGCGCGAAGCATCTCCTCGTAGTAGGAGCGGCCGGCATGGAAGATGAGCGCCGAATCGGTGTGGCTGGGCAGGATCAGCTTCACGTCGACGCCGCGCCGCACGGCGTCCTTCAGCGTGGCCCGCAACTGGGGGTCGGGCGCGAAATAGGCGTTGGTCAGCAGGACTTCGGTCTCGGCGCTCTCGATGGCGGAGATGAGGGTCGCGTAGATCGCGCTCACCGGTTCGGCCGGCGAGCCGGCGATCGCTCGCACGATCTCCTTGCCGCGCGCCGCGAGCGGCGGAAACAGATTCTGCGGCGGCAAGGGCGGCCCCTTTTGCGTCTTCCAGGACTCGAGGAAGATCTTCTGGTACTCCGCCACCACCGGCCCTTCGATCTGCACGTGGGTGTCGCGCCAGGGCAGCCGCGAACCCTCGCGCGGCACCGACTTGAGCGAGCCGCCCGAGTACACGCCGCTGATGTTGATGCCGCCCAGGAAGGCGATGCGTCCGTCCACGATCAGCAGCTTGCGGTGGTCGCGCTCGTTGACGTTCCAGCCGGCCTTGGCGGCGAGCGGATTGATCGGGTTGAACTTCAGCAAGGCGGCGCCCGCGTCCACGAGCGGCTTGAAAAAGGTGTCGGGGGTGCCCATCGCGCCCACGGCATCGATGATGATGCTCACGCGCACGCCTTGACGCTGCTTGGCGAGCAGCGCGCCGGCGAAAAGCCGGCCGGTCGCGTCGTCCTCGAAGATGTAGCTCTCCATGTGGATGTGGTCGCGCGCGTCGTGGATCGCGGCCAGCATCGCGCGGTAGGTGGCCGCGCCGTCTTGCAGCAGCGTCACCTTGTTGCCGGTGACCAAGGGGCTGCCCGCCAGTGCCTCTTCGAGTGCGAGGTGGCGGTCGAGCAGGCTGGTACCGTCGGCGCGCTGCTTCAGCGAGTCGATGATGGCCTTGCTGCGCGCGGCCGACAGCGGGCCGTGCGCGGAGTCCAGGTGCACCGGCGCCGCGTTGCGCGAGGCCATGTCGGGCGTGATCCGCGGCAGCGAACGGCAGCCGGCGAACGCCGCGACGCACAGGGCCAGGCCCCAGAGGATGAATCGGCGAAGACGCGGCGGGTGGACAAGCATGCGGTGGCGGGGCCGCGCGCCTGAGGGCCGCAGTCCACCTGCGGCCGCGCTCTGCGCAGCAGGGCACCACCGGTGACGGGCAAGCGCCGTGCCCGCGGGGCGACGCGCTCAGCGCCGGTGTGCGATGGCGCGGGCGGCTTCGTTCACCAGGCTCGGGCCGCGGTAGATGAAGCCGGTGTACAGCTGCACCAGATCGGCGCCCGCCTCCATCTTGGCCACTGCATCGGCGCCGCTGAGCACGCCGCCGACGCCGATGATCGGCACGGCCGGCCCCAGTCGAGCCCGCAACTGCCGGATCACGCGGTTGGACGCCTCGAACACCGGCGCGCCGCTCAGGCCGCCGGCCTCGTCGCCGTGGGCGAGGTGGCGCACGGCCTCGCGCCCGAGCGTGGTGTTGGTGGCGACGACGCCCGTCACCCCGCTCTTGCGCAAGGTGGCGGCGATCACGTCGACCTGGGCTTCATCCAGGTCGGGCGCGATCTTGACGAATATCGGCACGCGACGTCCGTGTTCGCGGGCCAGCGTTTCGTCGCGCTCGCTGATCGCGGTCAGCAGCGCGTCGAGCGCGGCGTCCGATTGCAGGCTGCGCAGGTTCTTGGTGTTGGGCGACGAGATGTTGACGGTCACGTAGTCGGCGTGCGGGTACACGCCGTCGAGGCACGCCAGGTAATCGTCGACCGCGCTCTCGATCGGCGTGACCGCGTTCTTGCCGATGTTCAGGCCCAGGATGCCGCCGCGCTCGCGCAGGCGGGCGCCTTTCACGTTGGCGATGAAGGCG
>DATFAY010000387.1:0-20710 GCA_035254085.1 Piscinibacter sp. | reverse complement strand
CCCGCAGCAGGACGCGACGCTCGTCATCACCTCGGCCGACGGCAGCAAGAAGCGCGTCACCCTCACGCTGCGGATCGACACGCCGATCGAGGTCGACTACTACCGCCACGGCGGCATCCTGCCCTTCGTGCTGCGGCAGCTACTTGCGGCATAGACCCACCCCCGAAGCGCCTTCGGCGCTCCCCCTCAAGGGGGCGCCGCCAGCGGACCGGCGAAGCCGGCTCCCCGGCGTCCGCTTGATGCGTCTGGCTTATGGGTGCCGCGCCCCGCTCACTCACGGGTGTGCTGCTTGAATCCCTCGTGGGTGAAGCCCACAGTGATGTCGCCGTTGGGCCACTCGACCACCGGACGGCGGATCAGGCTCGCGTGCGCGAGCATCACGGCGTGGGCCGAGGCCGCGTCGGTCACCGCCGCCTTGCTGGCCTCGTCGAGCTTGCGCCAGGTGGTGCCTTGGCGGTTCAGCAGCGCCTCCCAGCCCAGCCGCTCGATCCAGCGGTCCATGTGCCGAGGCGGCACGCCGCCCTTCTTGAAGTCGTGGAAGAGGTGCTCCACGCCGCGGTCCTCGAGCCAGGCGCGCGCACGCTTGACGGTGTCGCAGTTGGTGATGCCGTAGAGCACCGGCAGCGCCGCGGCGGCCAAAGGCTCGCGATCGGCGGCCGACTCGGAGGCGGCATCGGCGGCATCGGCGGCAACGGCAGCAAGCGGCATGGAAGCGGACTCCCGGTTCATTGGACGCCGGTGGTCATGGTGTCGTCGCACATCGGGTCGGGTCCGTAGCCGGTGTCGACCACGCGCCCGTTCGCGTCGATGCCCACCTGGAACCACTTGCAAAATGGGGTGTCGTAGCGATACGACCACAGCGAGCGCTCCTGCCAGCGCAGCGGCTTCGCGTCCGACGGATGGCCCAGCGCGAACAGCACTTCGTCGCGCGTCGCTCCGCGGCGCAGCACATCGAAGTTCGATTCGTTCAGCACCTGCTGCCAGCCGACGAGCTGCCCTTGCGCATCGAAGTCGAGCATGAAGGTGTGCTTGCCGTAGGGGCCGCGCGCGTATTCGAGGCGTTCGCCGCCACCCGGGCGCAGGTAGCGGCCGGTGGGTTGGCCCATCGACGCGGTCGCCTCCTGCATGGACGCACCGGTCTTGAGCCGTTGCGGACCGTAGGCGCCGGCGCAGCCGGCCAGCAGCGCGGGCAGGGCGATGGCGGAAATCGCAAGGGAGCGCAACGACAGCATGGTGGGTGGCCTCAGGGGCTGCAAGCGAAATCATCGGACCCCCGGCCGGCGCCGGAAGTTCACTGCGGGCCGCCGCGCGCTCGTCGGATGCAATCGCGGCGACAGTTCCTAGAATGCACGATTTCGCAGGCGCGCATGATGCTCTCCACCGACCGATTCCTGAAGGCCGATGCCGACGGCATCCACGTCATCGACACGGGCTTTCAACGGCCGTGCTTCGATGCCAGCTATCTCGTCGTCGAGAAGGGCCGCGGCGCCTTCGTCGACACGGGCACCAACCACTCGGTGCCGCGCCTGCTCGCAGCGCTGCAGGCGCTGGGCCTGCAGCGAGAGGATGTCGATTTCGTCATCGCCACCCATGTGCACCTGGACCACGCCGGCGGGGTGGGCCTGCTGATGAGCGAGCTGCCGGCCGCCCGCCTGATCGTGCATCCGCGCGGCGCGCGCCACCTGATCGACCCGTCGCAGCTGATGGAGGGCGCACGCGCGGTCTATGGCGCCGAGGAAGTCCGGCGCTCGTACGGCGACGTGATCGGCGTGCCGGCCGAGCGCGTCGTGACCACCGAGGACGGCATGACGCTGGATTTCGCCGGCCGCACGCTGCGCTTCCTGGACACGCCCGGCCACGCGCGCCATCACCATTGCATCTGGGACGAGCGCAGCCGGGGCTGCTTCACGGGCGACACCTTCGGGCTGTCCTACCCCGAGTTCGACACCGACCGCGGCCCTTATGTGCTGCCCACGACCACGCCCGTGCAGTTCGAGCCCGAGGCGCTGCGCGCTTCGGTGCAGCGCCTGCTGTCGTTCGCGCCGCGCCGCATGTACCTCACCCACTACGGCGCAGTGGCCGACGTGCCTCGGCTGGGCGAGATGTTCCTGGAGCAGCTCGACGCAGTGGTGGCGCTGGGCGATGCCCTGGACGCCCGCCCCGGCCGCGATGCCGCCTTGCGCCGCGGACTGGGCGAGCTCTACCTGCAGCGCCTGCGCGCCCACGGCTGCACCCTGCCCGATGCGCAGGTGCTGGAGCTGCTCGCGATGGACATCGAACTCAATGCCCAGGGCATGGGCATCTGGCTGGACAAGCGCGCGGCCCGCTGAACAATCGACCACCAACAACATCCTGGAGACTGCCATGGGACGAGTCCATTTCAACCTGAACGACCGGGTCGCGGTCGTCACCGGCGCGGCGCAAGGCATCGGCGCCGCCTGCGCGCAGCGCCTGGCGGCCGACGGCGCGGCGGTGGCGCTGTGGGACATGGACGACGCCCGCGGCCAGGCCCTGGCCAACCGGCTCGTCGGCGAAGGCGCGCGCGCGCTGTACGTGCACTGCAACGTGGCCAGCAAGCAGGAAGTCGATGCCGCGGTGGCCACGACGCTCGCCGCCTTCGGACGGGTCGATGCGCTGGTCAACAACGCCGGCATCTTCAAGGCCGCGGACTTCCTCGAGATCACCGAGGCCGACTGGGACGCGGTGATCGACGTCAATCTCAAGGGCTCGTTCCTGGTGGGCCAGGCCCTGGCGCGCGAGATGGCAAAAACCGGCGGCGGCGCGATCGTCAACATGAGCTCGGTCAACGGCATCATGGCCATCCCTTCGATCGCCAGCTACAACGCGAGCAAGGGCGGCATCAACCAGTTGACCCGGGTGATGGCGCTGGCGCTGGCGGACAAGAACATCCGGGTCAACGCGGTCGCGCCCGGCACCATCGCCACCGAACTCGCCAAGAACGCCGTGCTCACCAGCGACGAGGCGAAGGCCCGCATCATGAGCCGCACGCCGATGAAGCGGCTGGGCGAGCCCGAGGAGATCGCCGACGTGACTGCCTTCCTGCTCAGCAGCGCAGCGAGCTACATGACCGGCGAGATCGTCTACGTCGACGGCGGGCGGATGACGTTGAACTACACGATGCCCGTCTGAGCGGCCGCGCCGCGCCACCCAAGGAGAAACCGGCCATGGCCGACACGACCCCTTCCACCGAGTTGCCGCCGCTCACCGGCGGCTGTCTGTGCGGACAGGTGCGCTACGAGGCGCGCCCGGATCATCGCGAAGGCTACTACTGCCATTGCCGCATGTGCCAGCTCGCCTTCGGCAACACCCGCGCGGCCTTCTTCAACCTGCGCAAGAGCGAGGTGCGGTGGCTGACGCCGCCGGCCTACTACGTGTCGTCGAAGATTGCGCGACGCGGCTTCTGCAGCCATTGCGGCACGCCGCTCAGCTTCGAATTCAACGACTCGCCGAACATGGATCTCTCGGTCGGCAGCCTGGACGATCCTTCCGTGCTGACGCCGGTGTCGCACTACGCCATCGAGTCGCGCATCGCGGGCTGGCATGCCGAGGACGGCCTGCCCGGACACCGCCTGGACGAGAACGAGCAGATCAGCAAACGCTGGAAAGATGCCTACGGCGAGCAGGTCATGCCTGGGCTCGCGGCCACGCGCGGACGCTGAGGAGCAACCATGCGCCTTCTTCACACCATGCTGCGCGTCGGCGACCTGCAGCGCTCGATCCGCTTCTACACCGAGGTGCTGGGCATGCAGCTGCTGCGCACCACCGAGCGGCCGGAGCAGAAATACGACCTCGCTTTCGTGGGCTACGGCCGCAACCCGGAGCACGCCGAGATCGAGCTGACCTACAACTACGGAGTCGACCGCTACGAGCTCGGCACGGCCTACGGCCACATCGCGATCGGCGTGCCCGACGTCGCCGCGACCTGCGCCGCGGTGCGCGAGAAGGCCGCCGCGCTCGGCGGGGCGATCACGCGCGAGGCCGGCCCGGTCAAGGGCGGCACGACGGTGATCGCCTTCATCACCGACCCCGACGGCTACAAGATCGAGCTCATCGAGCAGCACCGCTGAGCCGCACCGGCGCGAGCATGCGCCGGCATGGGCTCACGCAATGCAAGGTCTTGCCGGATAATGTGTAATCGTGTCGGCTACACAGACACGATTGATGAATCCCGGCATCCACCGCTCATGGCTTGCGCCGCGACATCTTGCGGATGTCGTCGGCGACGTCGGCGATCGTCACCCCGGCGAGTTCATGCTCCATCGCGCCGAGCGCACGGTCCATGGTCGACTGCAGCACCTCCTGGATGTGGCGGCCGACGGTGCAGCCCGGGTTCGGCTCGCTGCGATGCAGCGCGAACAGCTGCTCGCTCTCCACCGCCTTGTAGACGTCCAGCAGCGAGATTGCCTCGGGCGGCATCGCCAGCATCGCCCCGCCGCCCTGCCCGAGCTGCGAGTGCGACAAGCCCGCGGCACTGAGCATCGACAGCAGCCGGCGGATCACCGCAGGGTTGGTGCTCGCGCTCTTGGCGATCAGCTCGGATGGCACCGGCTTGCCCTGGTGCACCGTGAGCGTGGCCAGGATGTGGACTGCGACCGCGAAGCGACTGCTGGTGGCCATGTAGACCCAAATTCTACCGAGAGCCCGATGGCGGCGCCGAGCACCGGCTCGGCGGCACGCCCTTGTTTCGACCCCGCTTCGCCGCGGCCGAGCGGCGCGGGAATCCAACCCACCTCCCACATCAGGAGACTGCATCCATGAAACTCTTCTTCTCGCCCGGCGCCTGCTCGCTCGCCCCCCACATCGTGCTGCGCGAGGCGCAGCTGCCCTTCGAGCTGGAGCGGGTCGATACCAAGACGCACAAGACGCAGCACGGCGCCGACTACTACGGCATCAACGCCAAGGGCTATGTGCCGCTGCTCGAACTGGACAACGGCGAGCGCCTGACCGAAGGCCCGGTGATCGCCCAGTACCTCGCCGACACGGCGGACAACCGCACGCTGATGCCGCCTGCGGGCACGCCGCAGCGCTACCGGGTGATGGAGTGGCAAAGCTACATCACCTCGGAGCTGCACAAGTCGTTCAGCCCCTTGTTCAACCCGGCGTTCGACGCAGCGGCGAAGGCGAACTTCGTGGCCGCGCTGCGCAAGAAGTTCGACTGGATCGACAGCCAGCTCGAAGGCAAGCAGCACCTCACGGGCGATGCCTTCACCGCGGCCGACGCGTATCTCTTCACCGTGGCGAGCTGGGCACCGCACGTGCAGCTGGACCTGTCGGACCTGAAGCACCTGCAGGCCTTCATGCAGCGCGTGGCCGCGCGGCCGGCGGTGCAAGAAGCGATGCGCGCCGAGGGTCTGCTCAAGGCTTGAAGGGACTGCTGCTAGACACAGGGGACGCCACATGGCGCGCCCCTTTCAAGACAAAAGGGACGCCACATGGCGTCCCTTTTGCTTCGTTTTTCGCTCCCTACCCCCCGCTGCCAGTGTCCACCGACAACAACAGGGCGATTCTGAACATCGCACCAGCCCCGCACATCCCCCATGTGTGGGGCATGCCACACGGCTGTGCGAACTGCGTCACATCGGCCGCAGGCTCGCGCAGGCGGCGGCGAGGCGGGTGATGCGCGTCCAGTCCTTGGCCTCGACCGCATCGGCCGGCGTGAGCCATGAGCCGCCGCACACCCGCACGTTGGGCAGGGCCAGGAACTGCGGCGCCGTCTCGGCAGTGATGCCGCCGGTGGGGCAGAACACGACGTCCGGGAACGGGCCCGCCAAGGCCTTGAGCATCGGAATGCCGCCCGCCGCCGTGGCTGGGAAGAACTTCAGGAAACGATAACCGTCGAGGTTGGCCTGCATCACCTCGCTGCCGGTGGACACGCCCGGCAGCAGCGGCAGCCCCAGGTCGTGGCAGGCGATGCCGATGTCGTGCACGTAACCCGGGCTCACCGCGAAGCGGCAGCCGACATCCTTCGCCGCCTGTGCGTCGACGACGCTGCGCACAGTGCCGGCACCGACGATCGCATCGGGCACCGCCTTGGCGATCGCCTCCATGCAGCGCAAGGCCACCGGCGTGCGCATCGTGATCTCGAGCACCCTGACGCCACCTTCGACCAATGCCTGCGCCATCGGCACGGCGTCTTCGAGACGGTTGATGACGATGACCGGAATGACCGGACCCTGGTCGGCGAGTTCGAGTGTGTTCATTGGCGGGGTTTTCGGTGAGGCTGCGGCGCAGCCGATGGAGGAGGGACGGGGCGCGACGGGATCACAGCCAGGTGATCGCGCCTTCTTCGGCCGTGCGCACGTTGCGCCGCATGCCGCCGAAGAGCTCGCGACCGAGGCCGTGGGCGTTGGTGTCGCGCTGCGCGTCACCGAGCACGGCGACCTCGCGGCGTGCCCACTCCGCCGCGTCGACCAGCGCGTCCAGCGTGCCCGCAACGGCGTCCAGGCGGATCATGTCGCCGGTGCGCACCTTGCCCAAAGGCCCGCCCGCAAGGACCTCGGGGCTCACGTGGATGGCGGCCGGCACCTTGCCCGACGCGCCGCTCATGCGCCCGTCGGTCACCAGCGCCACCTTGAAACCCTTGCCTTGCAGCACCGCGAGGGGCGGCGTCAGCTTGTGCAGCTCCGGCATGCCGTTGGCACGCGGCCCCTGGAAACGCACCACCGCCACCAGGTCGCGCTCCAGCTCGCCGGCCTTGAACGCCGCGAGCAGTTGCTCCTGCGTCTCAAACACCACCGCCGGCGCCTCGACGATGTGGCGATCGTCCGGCACGGCCGAGACCTTGATCACCGAGCGGCCGAGGTTGCCGGTGAGCAGCTTCAACCCGCCATGCGGGCTGAACGGCTCGGCTGCGGTGCGCACGACGCTCGTGTCGCCGCTTTGCGCGGGCAGCTCGGCCCATGCAACGCGTGCGCCTTCGGCATGGGGCACGCGGGCATAGGCTTGGATGCCGCCCTCGGCCACCGTGGCCACGTCGGCGTGCATCACGCCGGTCTTGAGCAACTCGCGGATCACGAAGCCCGGTCCGCCGGCCGCCTGGAACTGGTTCACGTCGGCACTGCCGTTCGGGTACACGCGGGCCAGCAGCGGCGTCACGTGCGACAGCTCGGAGAAATCGGTCCAGTCGATCAGGATCCCCGCGGCGCGCGCCGCCGCCACCCAGTGGATCAGGTGGTTGGTCGACCCGCCGGTGGCCAGGAGCGCCACCATGGCGTTGACGATGACGCGCTCGTCGACCATCTTGCCGATGGGCGTGAAGCGCCTGGTCTTGGTGATGCCCAGCAGCGTGCGCACCGCCTCGCGCGTGAGCTGCTCGCGCAGTTCGGCGTGCGGATGCACGAAGGCGGCGCCCGGCACATGCAGGCCCATGGCTTCCATCAGGACCTGGTTGCTGTTGGCCGTGCCGTAGAAGGTGCAGGTGCCCGGGCCATGGTAGGCCGCCTGCTCGGCCTGCAGCAGCTTGTCGCGGCCGACCAGCCCTTGCGCGAACTGCTCGCGCACCTTGGCCTTGTCGTTGTTGGACAGGCCGCTGCTCATCGGGCCGGCCGGCACGAACACGCACGGCAGGTGGCCGAAATGCAGCGCACCGATCAACAGGCCCGGCACGATCTTGTCGCAGATGCCCAGCAGCAAGGCGCCGTCGAATACGTCGTGTGTCAGCGCGATCGCCGTGCCCATCGCGATCGTGTCGCGCGAGAACAGGCTCAGCTCCATGCCGGGAAGGCCCTGCGTCACGCCGTCGCACATGGCCGGCACGCCGCCGGCGACCTGCGCGGTCATGCCCTGGCGATGTGCCTCGTCGCGGATCACGGCCGGGAAACGTTCGTAGGGCTGGTGCGCCGACAGCATGTCGTTGTAGGCGGTGACGATGCCGATGTGCGGCGCGCGCTCCTTCACGATGCGCAGCTTGTCGTCGCCGGGCATCGCGGCAAAGGCGTGCGCAACGTTGGCGCAGCCCATGCGGTCGCTGCCGCGGGGACGATCGATGGCTTGCTCCACGCGCGCCAGGTAGGCCTCGCGGGTGGCGGCGCTGCGCTCGCGGATGCGGCGGGTGACGGCAGTGACGGTGGGATTCATCGGTGGTGAGGCGCCGCGCGGCGCGTGTAACTGTTGCAGTGATTGTGAAGTAACTAAGTTACATCGTCAAATCAGCCGCTCTTGCATGCGAAGACAGCAGGGCTTCAGCGTGCCGGGCGAGCATCGCCGCCCTGTTCGCGCAGCAGCCGGGTAGTGAGCTGCGCCGCACCCCACGCATCGGGCAGCCGCGCGCCGACACCGAAAGGCGCGCCCGCCAGTTGCCCCTCGATCGCGACCGGGACGCGTTCGGCGGCCGGATCGCGGTCGATCCACGCCAAGGCGGCCTGCGAGCGCAACGCGGCCCGCAGGTCGCGCCCTTGCCAACGGCCCTCGGCATCGATGCGCGGCGCGGCACCCGCGGCGTCCGGCGCAAAGGCGCGTGCCTGCAGGTCCAGCCCGAGCCGCTCATCGCGGTAACGCAGCGTGCCGCTGTCGGCCTTCAGCCGCTGGAACAGCGGCCACTGCAGGACTGCGTCGTTCTCGTCGGACGCGCCTGCCATGGGCCAGGAACGGCGGCCGTCGGACGCGCGCTGCAGGTCGGCGTCGAGTTCGGCGGCCTCCAGCGAGCGGATGCGCAAGGCCTCGCCGCGTCGCGCACGCCACAGATCCGCGTAGGCGATCGACAACACCACATCGCGCGCGCGCAGCGTCGGGGCGGGGCCGGCCCACGGCGGCGCAGCGACCGTCAGCAGGGGCGCGTCGATGCGCACGCGCCCCAGCAGATGCACCGACACCGAGGCCGGCATGCGCCCGTCCACGGCGAAACTGACCGGCTGCCGCAAGGCGCCGGACAGCCAGCGCTGCGCCGGTGCGGCAAGGAACGGCCAGCCCAGCACTTCGAGGCTCGCGAATGCGACCACGAGCACGGCCGCGAGACTGCCCAGCACCGCGGGCCAGCGGTGGTAGCGTGGAAGCACCCTGGCGGCAGCAGCGGCGATCACGACGACCCCTGGGTCGGCACGCGGTCGAAGGGTTCGGCCGCCAGACGCGTCATGCTGTGATGCTCGCCCTGCCCCACCGGCTTGCCGGTCACCATGGACGCCGCCAGCGCCAGCAGGCGCACGACGCGGCTGTGCGGCGCGTCCCAGTACTCGATGTGGTGCGGCACGAATTTCAAGAGGCCGATGTTGCCCGATTGGGCGCCTTGGGGAAACCAAGGGCGCGCCAGCGGCGTCCACATCGCCTCGACCCGTGCGCGATTGGCGACGATCTCGCCGTGGCCGGACATCGACACGAAGATCGAGTGCGCCGCATCGACGAACGCCAGGTTGACGTTGTGCAGCAGTTGGGCATCCTCGGTGTCGCGGTCGACGAAGAACCACAGCGCGCCGTCTTCGTCGAGCTCCAGCGGCGCCATCGGCCGCGCGAGCAGCGAGCCGTCGTGCCCGGGATGCGTGAGCATCGCCACCGACATGCCGTCGATCAGGCGCGTGATGCGCGTCAGCTCCTCGCTGCGCTGGGCGGCGATCTTCATCGGCGGCTCCTCGGGATGCGGTGTGCCATGGTCGCGCCGGCCGCGGCGCAGCGGTGTCGGGCACATGCCGGCGCCCCTGTGGGCCCCTTCCTACAGCGGCCTCTCGCGCGCCGTCGCGCTAGAGTGGCGATCCATGATCTTGCACCCACCATCGCATCCGCGTCATCCGTTGAACCAGTTGACCAAGGTACGCGCGGAATGGGGCGGACACAAGGACTTGTGGGTGTTCGGTTACGCCTCCTTGATCTGGCGCCCGGAATTCGAGGCGGTGGAGCAGCGTCCGGCCACGGTCTACGGCTACCACCGCGCGCTGCAGATGCGCTCGACCGTCAATCGCGGCACGCCCGAATGCTCCGGCCTGGTGTTCGCGCTGGTGTCAGGCGGCTCCTGCCGCGGCATGGTCTACCGGGTCGATCCGCGCAGGGCCGATGCGGAACTGGAGCGCCTGTGGGCGCGCGAGATGCCCACCGGCGTCTACGACCCCAAGTGGCTCCCCTGCCGCACGCCTCAAGGCAGCGTGCATGCGCTGGCCTTCACCCTGAGCCGCAGCAGTCCGAGCTATGTCGGGCCGCTGGCGGACGATGCGATGCTCGACATCCTGCGCCGCGCCTGCGGGCGCTACGGGACGACGCTCGACTACCTCGTCGGCACCGCGGCGTCGCTGCGCGGCTGCGGTATCCGCGATCGCGAGATCGAACGCCTGGTGGAGCTCGCGCGGCGCCACGCCTTGACCGCGTAGCGCGGCGCTTCTCAGCGCGGCATCGGCGCGGTGGCCTGCTGCGCCTGCTGGGTGCGCACGCGTTCGAGGTCGGCTTCGGTGTCGACGTCGATCAGCACGCCCGGGTCGTCCACGTCGACGCCGTGTGCCGGATAGCGTGCGACCAGGCGGCGCGCACCCTCGTCGCCGGTGAGCGTGGCGAGCTCCGAGTAGAGCTCCGCCGCGAAGCCCACCGGGTGGCCTCGGCGGCCGCGGTACTGCGCGTACGCGACAGGATGCTGCTCGAGCGCCTCGGCGACGGCGAGCATCGTGGCGGTACGGATGAGCGGCATGTCGCCCGGCAGCACCAGCCAGCCGGTGGCATCGGGACGCGCGGACACGCCGGCCGCGATGGAGAAGCCCATGCCCAGCGGCTGCGGGCCCGGCGTGCCCACCACGGGAAGCACGACCACGTCGCGCGAGGCGACATGGCGGCGCGCACCGTCGGCCAAGGCCTCGGTGGTCACCACCACCACCGGCAGCTGGGTCGCGAGCGCATGGCGCAAGGTGGACCCGAGCACGCTGGACGAGCCCAGGCGTTGCGTGAGCTTGTGGCCGGGCGCCGCAAAGCGCGATCCCGTTCCGGCTGCCAATACGATCACCGCCGGCCGCGACTTCATCATCCCTCCGAGCAACTGCATGTGAACCATCTGAAGGTGCGCGACGCACGAAGCGCACCCGAATCAAGGATGGAAGGCGCAGCCGCTTTCGGCCAGAGGGGGTCTACTTAAGGCATTCCCCGTAAGCGTTTTCTGGATTGGTGGTTCCACCCATCCAGTTACGAAAAAGTTACGCCGGAAAGCAGGCACAGCACGCGGTGTGCCCGCCTTCCGTCACACGCGCGTCATGCGGTCATGCGCGGTGTTCATGCGGCCGCGGTCTTGAACGGCAGCTCGCGCAGCGGCTTGCCGGTGAGCCGCGCCAGGGCGTTGGCGAACGCGGGCGCCAGCGGTGGCACGCCGGGCTCGCCCATGCCGGTGGGCGCATCGGTGCTGGGCACGATGTGCACCTCGATCGCCGGCATTTGCGGCATGCGGGCGACCGTGTAGTCGCCGAAGTTGCTCTGCTGCACGACGCCGTCCTTCATGGTGATCGCCGCGCCGGGCAAGGTCGTGCCCAATGCCATCAGGGCGGCGCCTTGCACTTGCGCTTCGACCGACAGCGGGTTGACCGCGGTGTTGCAATGCACCCCTGCCGTCACTTTGTGGAGCACCGGCTGTCCCTCCTTGATCGAGGCCTCGACCACGTAGGCCACCACGCTCCCGAAAGACTCGTGCACCGCCACGCCCCAGGCATGCCCCGACGCCAGGCTCTTCTTGCCGTAACCCGACTTCTCGACCGCGAGGTCCAGCGCGGCGCGATGCCGGGTGTGCTTCGCCGCGAGCAGCGAATGGCGATAGGCCACCGGGTCCTGCCCGGTGTTGCGCGCGATCTCGTCGACCAGCGTCTCCATGACGAAGGCTGTGTGGGTGTGCCCGACCGAACGCCACCACAGCACCGGCACGTTCGCCTTGGGATGGTGCACCTCCAGCGTCATCGGCAGCTCGTACGGCGTGTCGCCCACGCCCTCGATGCTCACCGAGTCGACGCCGTTCTTCACCATGTACTGCTCGAAGGGCGTGCCCATCAGGATCGACTGTCCGACGATGGCGTGCTTCCAGCCGAGGATCCTGCCCTTGTCGTCGTGGCCGATCTCCACCCGGTGCACGTGCATCGGACGGTAGTAGCCGCCGCGGATGTCGTCCTCGCGGCTCCACACGATCTTCAGCGGGCCCGACTTGCCGGCGGCCCTCCAGGCCTTGGCCACCTGGGCGGCCTCGACGAGGTAGTCGCTGGTGGGCACGGCACGCCGGCCGAAGCCGCCGCCGGCCATCATCGTGGTCAGTTGCACCTGCTCGGGCTTGAGGCCCAAGGTCGCCGCGACGTTGGCCTGGTCGATGGTCTGGAACTGCGACCCCGCCGAGACCTTGCAGCTCGTGCCGTCGAACTCGATCAGGCAGTTCAGCGGCTCCATCGGCGCATGCGCGAGATAGGGGAAGGCGTACTCGGCGCTGATCTTGTGGGGCGCACCGGCGATGCCCGAAGTGTCGGCCTCGCGAACCTTGATGCCGGGCTGCGTCGCGAGCTGCCGGTACCGCGCCAGCTGCTGCTCGGTATCGACCTTCTCGACGCCCTCGGTGTTCCACTGCACCTGCAGCGCGTCGCGGCCCTGCTTGGCCGGCCAGTAGCCGTCGGCGACCACGGCCACGCCGCTGGCGCCGCGGTCGAGGTTGACCTGCAACACCTCGACCACGCCGCGGATCGCCTTGGCATGCGATGCGTCGACGCTCGCCAGCTTGGCTCCGAATACGGGCGGATGCAGGATCAGCACGGTCTTCATGCCCTCGGCGCGGGCGTCGATGCCGAACTGCTGCCGACCGCTGGACTTGGCGAGCGCGTCCAGCCGGCCGGTGCGCTGGCCGATGCGCTTGAACTGCGCATGCTCCTTGAGCGTGACCTTCTCGGGCACCGGCTGCTTCATCGCGTCGGCCGCGAGCTCGCCGAAGCCGGCCCTGTGCTTGCCGGCCGAGACGACGCCATTGGCGACCCGGCACGCCGAGGGCGCGACGCCGAACTTCTTCGCGGCGGCCGCGACCAGCATCGCGCGCGTGCGCGCACCGAGTTCGCGGTACTGCTGCCACGAGTTGTGCACCGCGCTGGAGCCGCCGGTCATCTGGATGCCGAAGCCCGGATCCTTGTAGGCCTCGCCGGCGGGCGCCAACTGGCCGCGCACCTTGGACCAGTCGGCGTCCATCTCCTCGGCCACGAGCATCGGCAGGCCGGTGATGACGCCCTGGCCGAAGTCGAGGCGATTGACCATCACGGTCACGATGCCCTCGCGGTCGATGCTCACGAAGGCCGCCGGCATCTGCGCCGGCTTCAGCGCGCCCGCGGGCGCGTTCTCGGCCAGCGCCTCGCCGCCGGCAAACAGGCCCAGCGTGAAGCCCGCGAAGCCCGATCCGGCGCCGAGCTTGAGGAAGCTGCGCCGATCGATGCCTTGCTCATGCCCAGCCAGGCCCGCGGTGCGGCCCACGCGGGCCATCAGGTGGTCGTAGTTCATGCGGATGCTCCTCAGGCCAGCGCGCTGGCCGCGTCCTTGATCGCCGCGCGGATGCGGGCATAGGTGCCGCAGCGGCAGATGTTGCCGGCCATGGCGCTGTCGATGTCGGCGTCCGTGGGCTTCTTGTTGGCGCGCAGCAGCGCCGTCGCGCTCATGATCTGTCCGCTCTGGCAGTAGCCGCACTGAGGCACGTCGTTCTTCACCCAGGCGGCTTGCACCGCCTTGCCGACCTTGTCCGCGGCGACCGCCTCGATGGTCGTGATCTTCTGGCCCGCCACGGCGGAGATCGGCGTGCTGCAGCTTCGCACGGGCTGGCCGTTGAGATGAACCGTGCAGGCGCCGCACTGCGCCGCGCCGCAGCCGAACTTGGTGCCGGTGAGCTGCAGGTGGTCACGCAAGGCCCACAGCACGGGCGTGGATGGATCGGCATCGACGGTCACCGTCTTGCCGTTGACTTGAAAGGTGGTCATCGTTTTTTCTCCCGGAAGATTGAGGACACCGCGATTGCGCTGGAAAAACGAAGGCGCCGGTATACGCCTGTTTTGGTTTCCTTGCAGGCGCGCTGCCCGCCGCCCACACGCCGACGGCGCTTTCTATACTCGGGCCCATGACCGACATCGCCCATCTGCGCAAGAGCTACGAACGGGCCGAGCTCGACGAGCAGGCCTCCGACGCCGACCCGCTCAAGCAGTTCGAGCTGTGGCTGCACCAGGCCCTGTCAGCGCAACTGCCCGAGCCGAACGCCATGACGGTCGCCACCGTGGGCGAGAACGGCCGCCCATCGACACGCGTGGTGCTGATCAAGGGCTACGACGCCCGGGGCATCGTCTGGTACACCAACTACGCCAGCCGCAAGGGCCGGGAACTGGCCGCGCATCCTTTTGCCGCGCTGCAGTTCCACTGGGTCGAGCTCGAGCGCGTGGTGCGCATCGAAGGCGCGGTCGAGAAGGTGAGCGACGAAGAGTCGGACGCTTATTTCCGTTCGCGGCCGCTCGATTCGCGCATCGGCGCGTGGGCATCGCCGCAGAGCGAGGTGATCCCCTCGCGCGCGACGCTGGTGGCCAACGTCGCCAAGTACGGCGCGATGTACTTGCTCAACCCGCCCCGGCCGCCGCACTGGGGAGGCTTTCGCCTGATCCCTGACGCCTGGGAGTTCTGGCAGGGGCGCAAGTCCCGCCTGCACGATCGGCTGCACTACCGCCGCGAGGGCGGTGCCTGGGTCCGCGAGCGGCTCGCGCCTTGAGCCTGCCCCGACTCAGGCCGTCTTGAGGCGGCTGGCGAAGTTCTTGCGGAACTTCTCCACCTTGGGCGCGACGACGAACGCGCAGTAGCCCTGGTTCGGGTTGTTCTCGAAGTAGCGCTGGTGGTAGTCCTCGGCGCGGCTGTAGTTGTGCACGGGCGCCAGCTCCGTGACCACCCGCCCGCCGTGATGGGCGTTGACTTCAGCGAGCACGTCGCGCGCGATCTTCTCCTGCTCGGCATCGTGGAAGTAGATGCCCGAGCGGTATTGGGTGCCCACGTCGCTGCCCTGCCGGTTGAGCGTCGTCGGGTCGTGGATCGTGAAGAAGATCTCGAGGATGTCGCGCAGCGAGATCTTCGACGTGTCGAAGCTCACGCGCACCACCTCGGCATGACCGGTGTTGCCGGTGCAGACCTGCTCGTAGCTTGGGTTTCGCACCTCGCCGTTGGCGTAGCCGGATTCGACTGCGGTCACGCCTTGGACGCGGTCGAAGACGGCTTCTAGGCACCAGAAGCAGCCGCCGGCCAGGGTGATGGTGTCTGTGGAATCGGGCATCAGGTTTCTCCTGTGTGTTTGATGGGATTGTGGGGCCCGGGATTCCGCGCCGGCGGAGGGGGCCCGGGGTTCCGCCCCGGGGGGCGGGTAACTTTCTCTTGCTGGCTCAAGAGAAAGTCACCAAAGAGAAGAGCCTCAATACAGATTTGACCTGAGCACTAGCGCAGGAATTGGCTTGGCTAATGAAGTGCGGTGCTGCCTTGGATCGTCGAGCAGTCCATAAGCGGAAGGGTGTGGCACGGCCGGTGCCACACCCTTCCGCTTATGGACTGCTCAGGTGCCTCGATGAAGCACGAGGGTCATTAGCCAAGCCAATTTCTAGACTAATGCTCAGGTCAAATCGTATTCAGGCCCTCTTCTTTGGTGACTTTCTTCTGGGCCAACAGAAGAAAGTTACCCGCCCCCCGGGGCGGAACCCCGGGAAACCGCCCCCCGGGGGGCAAACTCCCGGCAGCACCCTCACGACCCCACCAACCCATTCCGAATCGCGTAAACAGTCAACTCCGAGTTGTTGGCCAACCCAAGCTTCTCGAGCACCCGCGCCCGATACACGCTCACCGTCTTCGGACTGAGCATCAGCTCATCCGCGATATCCGACAGCCGCTTCCCCGAAGCAATCATCACCAGCGTCTGCAGCTCCCGGTCCGAGAGCTTCTCGTGCGCCATCTCGCTCATCGGCGTGGTGAGGCTCTCGACCAGCATCTGCGCGATCTCCGGCGTGACGTACTTGCGGCCCTGCGCCACCGTGCGCACCGCCGCCACGATCAGCGCCGGGTCGCCGCCCTTGTTGACGTAGCCGAAGGCACCGGCGCGCAGCGCGCGGATGGCGTACTGGTCTTCGGGGTACATCGAGACGACCAGCACGCGCAGGGTGGAGCCTTCGTCCTTGAGCACGTGCAGCACGTCCAGGCCGCTGCGCCCGGGCAGGTTGATGTCGAGCACGAGCACGTCGCAGGCGGTCGTGCGCAGCAGGGTGCGCAGCTCGCCGTAGTCGCCGGCCTCGCCGACCACCTGGATGTCGGGCGCGTCGGACAGCGTGTCGCGAATGCCGCGCCGGATCAGCGCATGGTCGTCGCACAGGATGACTTTGATCATAGTTCTCCCCAACCGGTCGGGTCGTGGTCCGCGTGGATCTGCGGCGGCGGCTGGACGGTCCGCTCGGCCTGGGCTTGCGCCTCCTGCAGCGGCACCGACAGGATCAGCGTCGTGCCCCCCGGGCCGCTGCTCAAGTCGACCCAGCCGTCGACCGTGCGCGCGCGCTCGTGAAGGCCGCGGATGCCGAAGGAGCGGGCCTTGGCGAGATCCTCCTGGCTCAGGCCGCGCCCGTTGTCGCTCACCTCCAGCGACAGCACGCCGCCGGCCAGGGCGAGGTCGATCTCGACCCGCGAGGCCTGCGCGTGCTTGGTGATGTTGGTCAGCGCCTCCTGGGCGACCCGGTAGGCCACCAGCGGCACGCCCGACGGCAGGTGCTGCAGCGCCGGCAGCGCCGGCGGCGGGGTGCGCAGCACGCAGGCCACCCCCGTGCGCCGCTCGAAGCGCGCGGCCATCCATTGCAGCGCCGCCACCAGCCCCTGTTCGAGGATCGCCGGGCGCAGGTTGTGCATGATGCGCTGGCTGGCCTCGATGGCCGCCGTCACCGTCTCGAGCGCGTTGTTGACCCGCGCCTGGACCTCCGGCTCGTCGGTGTGACGGGCGATCCAGGCCAGGTCGAACTTGAGGGCGGTGAGCGAGCCGCCCACGTCGTCGTGGATCTCGCGCGCGATCGCCGCGCGCTCCATCTCGATGCTGGTCTGCAGGTGCTGGGCCAGCTCGTGCAGGCGCTGCTTGGACTGGCCCAGTTCCATGTCGGCGCGCTCGCGCGCGCGCCGCGTCTCGGCCGCCTCGATGGCGTGCATCAGCGCCGGCACCAGCCGCGCCAGGTTGTTCTTGAGCAGGTAGTCGCTGGCGCCGTTGCGCATGGCCTCGACCGCGGTGTCCTCGCCGATCTCGCCCGACACCAGCACGAAGGGAATGTCGCGGCCGCGGGCCTTGAGCAGGTCCAGGGCCACCAGGCCCGAGAAGCCGGGCAGGTTGTAGTCGGAGACGATGACGTCCCAGGGCTGCTCCAGCGCGCGCAGGAAGTCGGCCTCGGAGTCGACCCGCAGGGCCTGCACCGGCACCTTGCCGCGGCGCAGGTGCGCCAGCGTCAGTTCGTGGTCGAGCTCCGAATCCTCCAGATGGAGCAGACGCAATGGCCGCTCGGGCGCCCAGGGCGTGGAAAACGTCATCCGTGAAGTATTGCACCGACCGCGGCCCTCCCGGCAGCCGCGTGCTCGATTCCACGCGCCGACTGCGTCACGCCAGGGGGGGTGAATTGCGCGGTGTTTTGCCGGGTGATTTCGCTAATGTCTTCGCCCTTGCTGCCGAAAATGGCTCGTATGCGCAGTCCTGCGGCGTCGATGGGCGCTCGCTCGCGGCGCCCATCGGCCACCGAAACCGCCCTTCTCGGAGCAAGAACCTGATGAATGAAGCCACCGAGCAGTCCGACAGGAGCAGCCCGCTGCCCCTGCTGGCGGCCGCCGATCTTCAGGACCATCTGATGACGGCGTCGAACGACCTGGAGCGCCTGCACGCGCTGCTCGAGCATGCCTGCGACGTGCTGGCCCAGAGCTTCTGCGATGCCTCCGAGCAGCTCAAGGTCCTGATGGAACAAGGCGCCGCCGGCGGCCACGCCGACGTCTACCCCCGCCTGATGCAGCAGCTCGGCGGCGCGGTCACCGCGCTGCAGTTCCAGGACATGGCCTCGCAGCTGATCCACCACACCAACCGCCGCCTGCGCTCGTGCGCCGACCAGATCGCGCGCGTCGCGATGGGCGACGACGAGGACGGTGCGACCGTCGTGCAGGAAGCGCCCCACCACCCCAATCCCGTGACCCAGGACGAGATGGACGCCGGTTCCATCGAACTGTTCTAGGCCCAAGCGAATTCGCCGCACCCCTCTCCCACCGACATCCAAACGAGACCTCCGGAGAACGACATGCATTCAATCCTCGCCGTGGACGACTCCGCTTCCATGCGCCAGATGGTGACCTTCACGCTCAAGAGCGCGGGCTACACCGTGGTGGAAGCGGTGGACGGCCAGGACGCCTGGGAGAAGGCCGGCAGCCGCGACTTCGATCTCGTGCTCACCGACCAGAACATGCCGCGCATGGACGGCATCAGCCTCACCAAGAAGCTGCGCGACAACCCGAAGTTCAAGGCCACGCCGATCCTGATCCTCACCACCGAGTCGAGCGACCAGATGAAGCAGGCGGGCCGCAGCGCGGGCGCCACCGGCTGGCTGGTCAAGCCGTTCGATCCGGCCAAGCTTCTGGAAGTGATCAAGAAGGTCGTGCGCTGATCCAGGGCGCCGCCATCACGACGAAAAAGACACGGAGCACCCCATGGGCGAGATGAGCAACGAAGGGGCCAGCTTGAGCGCCGGCATCGACCTGAGCCAGTTCTACCAGGTCTTCTTCGAGGAAGCCGGCGAGAACCTGGACCGCATGGAGCAGCAGCTGCTCGACATCGACATCGAGGACGCCGACGACGAGGAGCTGAATTCGATCTTCCGCTGCGCGCACTCGGTCAAGGGCGGCGCGGCCACCTTCGGGTTCTCCGACGTGGCCGAGCTGACCCACCAGATGGAGACGCTGCTGGACAAGCTGCGCCGCCGCGAGCTGTCGCCCACCGCGGCGATGGTCGACGTGCTGCTGCAGTCGGGCGACGCGCTGCGCGCGCAGCTGGCGCGCCACCAGGGCGGCGGCGGCGCGGAGATCGACACCACCGAACTGCTGTTCAACATCCGCGCCATGGTCGCGGGCGAGACGCCGCCCTCGGTCAACCCGGTGGTCTTCCCGGTGGCGGCTGCGGCTGCGGCCGCGCCTTCGACGCCGGCGGCCGAGCCGGCCGCTCCCGCCGCCCCCGCCGGCACCCCGGCGGGCAACATGCCCACCACCGCACGCTCGGTGGAGGCCCGCATCGGCCCGATGGACGACCCTGCCCAGGCCGACAACCTGGTCGAGCTGTTCCGCGAGATCACCGACCTGGGCACGATCGAGCCGATCGACGGCGGCCAGGCGGCCGACGGCATCCGGCGATTTCGCATCACCACCACCAGCAGCGACAGCGACCTGCTGGACCTGTTCACCTTCCACGTCGCGCGCGAGCACGTGCAGCTGATGCCACTCGGCCCGGGCTACGGCTTCCACGAGGGCAACCCCGGCGTGCCGCCGGCCGAGGCCCACGACGATCCCGGCTACGGCTTCTTCGAGGACGCCCCTGGCGCACCGGGCGCGGCGAGCGACGCGCGGGCACCCGCCGCCGCGGCGGCGGCGCCCCAGGCCGCCCCGAGCACCGCGCGGGCCCGTGCCGTCGCGCGCCAGGAGAAGGCGCCGGCCGCCGCGCTCGAGTCGTCGACGCTGCGCGTCTCGGTGGAGAAGGTCGACCAGCTCATCAACCTGGTCGGCGAACTCGTCATCACGCAGGCGATGCTGGCGCAAAACAGCAAGCAGATGGACCCGGCGCTGTACCAGCAGATGGCCGCCGGCCTGGCCGACCTCGACCGCAACACGCGGGACCTGCAGGAATCGGTGATGTCGATCCGCATGATCCCGATGTCGGTCGTGTTCAACCGCTTCCCGCGCATGCTGCGCGACCTCGCCGCCAAGCTGGGCAAGAAGGTCGAATTCGTGACGCACGGCGAGGCCACCGAGCTCGACAAGGGCCTGGTGGAGAAGATCACCGATCCGCTCACGCACCTGGTGCGCAACTCGTGCGACCACGGCATCGAGCTGCCGGCCGACCGGCTGGCCAGGGGCAAGCCCGAGCACGGCACGATCACGCTGTCGGCGTCGCACCAGGGCGGCTCCATCGTGATCGAGGTGCGCGACGACGGCCGGGGCCTCGACCGCGAAAAGATCCTGGCCAAGGCCCGTGCCGGCGGCATGGCCTTGCCCCCGGACATCAGCGATGCCGACGTCTGGCAACTTATTTTCGCGCCCGGATTCTCGACCGCCGACATCGTGACCGATATTTCCGGCCGCGGCGTCGGCATGGACGTGGTCAGGCGCAACATCCTGGCGCTGGGGGGCTCGGTCGATCTCGACTCGGCGCCCGGCCGCGGCACCTGCGTGCGCGTGCGGTTGCCGCTCACGCTGGCCATCATGGACGGCATGTCGGTGGCCGTGGGCGGCGAGCTGTACCTGCTGCCGCTGGCGAGCGTGGTCGAATCGTTCCAGCCGCAGCCGGACGTGGTGAAGACGATGGCCGGCGGCGCGCGGGTGGTGAAGGTGCGGGGTGAGTATCTGCCGGTCGTGCGGCTCGGGCAGGCCATGGGCTTGCACAAGTTCGACGACGGCGTGCCCCGCATGCTCGTGCTGGTACAAGCCGAGGCGCGCACCGTCGCGCTCGAAGTGGACCAGCTGGTCGGGCAGCAGCAGGTGGTCGTCAAGAACCTGGAGGCCAACT
>DATFAY010000386.1:0-4906 GCA_035254085.1 Piscinibacter sp. | reverse complement strand
GACCTCAACTGCCTGTCGGTGATCCAGTTCGCCACCGACGTGCTGCAGGTCAAGCACATCATCGTCGTGGGCCACTCCAACTGCGGCGGCGTCGTGTCGGCGCTCACCGACCGGCGCATCGGCCTGGCCGACAACTGGATCCGCCACGTGCAGGACGTGCGCAACCGCCACCACGCGTGGCTGGACACCGTGGCGCCGGACCAGCGCGTCAACGCGCTGGTCGAGCTCAACGTGGTGGAGCAGGCGCTCAACGTGTGCCAGACCACCATCGTGCAGGACGCCTGGCAGCGCGGCCAGGAAGTGGTGGTGCACGGCTGGGTCTACGGCCTGCACAACGGCCTGCTGCAGGACCTCGCCATGACGGTGACCAGCAGCGAGGACGTCGCACCCGCGTACGAGCAGGCGCTGGCCGCCGTGCGCGAGCGCTACGCCGGCGGCAAGTCGAAGGCGCCCTGATGCGCAACGCCGGCTTTCCGCGCGCGCTCAGCGACAGCCGGGCCTTCGACATCGCGCAGGCGATGCTCGACGGCTTCGACCGCCACTACCGGCTGTTCAAGGAGACCAACGCGCACGCGAAGGAGCGCTTCGAGGCCGGCGACTGGCACGGGCAGCAGCATGCGCAGCGCGAGCGCATCGAGTTCTACGACAAGCGCGTCGAGGAAGGCGCGGCACGGCTGCAGAACGAGTTCAACGCGGGCGCGCTGTCGATGGACGTGTGGCAGCAGGTCAAGCTGCACTACATCGGCCTGCTGACCAACCACCACCAGCCCGAGCTCGCCGAGACCTTCTTCAACTCGGTGACGACCAAGATCCTGCACCGCAGCTACTTCAACAACGACTTCATCTTCGTGCGCCCCGCGGTCTCGACCGAGTACATCGAGAACGACGAGCCGGCCTCGCTGCCCACCTACCGCGCCTACTACCCGACACGCGACTCGCTGCGCGAGTGCTGGCTGCGCATCATCTACAACTTCCAGCTGCGGCGGCCCTTCGAGGACCTCGAGCGCGACATCGACCAGGTGCTGCAGGCGGTGCTCACGCAGCTGGGCGACTTCCGTCCGCGCGCCAACTTCCAGGTGCAGGTGCTGTCGAGCCTGTTCTTCCGCAACAAGGGCGCCTACGTCATCGGCAAGGTGATCAACGGCTTCTGGGAGATGCCCTTCGCGCTGCCGATCCTGCACACGTCGGCGCCGGCGCTGGGCCGCCCCGAGGCGGCGCCGCGCCCCTCGGGGGCCGACGCCGCAGGCGCCTCGGGGCCGTCATCCGGGGGCCGGCTGGCGATCGACGCGGTGCTCTTCGGCGAGGACGACCTGCAGATGCTGTTCAGCTTCGCGCGGGCCTACTTCATGGTCAACATGGAGGTGCCCTCGGCCTACGTGCAGTTCCTGCGCTCGATGATGCCGCGCAAGCCGCGCTCCGAGCTGTACAGCGCGCTCGGGCTGCACAAGCAGGGCAAGAACCTCTTCTACCGCGACTTCCTCTACCACCTGCGCCACTCCAGCGACCACTTCCGCATCGCGCCCGGCATCAAGGGCATGGTGATGCTGGTGTTCGACCTGCCCTCGTTCCCCTTCGTGTTCAAGGTCATCAAGGACTTCTTCCCGCCGCAGAAGGACACCACGCGCGAGCAGATCAAGGGCAAGTACCTGCTGGTCAAGACCCACGACCGCGTGGGCCGCATGGCCGACACGCTGGAGTACTCGAACGTCGCCTTCCCGCGCTCGCGCTTCGAGGAAGAGCTGATCGACGAGCTCAAGCACTTCTGCCCCAGCCTGGTCGAGGAGGACGGCGACGACCTGGTGCTGCGGCACCTGTACATCGAGCGGCGCATGATCCCGCTCAACATCTACCTGCAAGACGCCACCAAGGAACAGATCGAGCGCGCGGTGATCGAATACGGCAACGCGATCAAGGACCTGGTCGCGGCCAACATCTTCCCCGGCGACATGCTGTTCAAGAACTTCGGCGTCACGCGCAACGGCAAGATCGTCTTCTACGACTACGACGAGATCGAGTACCTCAGCGAGTGCAACTTCCGCCGCGTGCCCGAGCCGCGCACCGAGGAGGAAGAGATGTCCGGCGAGATCTGGTACCACGTCGGCCCCAAGGACGTCTTCCCCGAGACCTTCGGCCCGTTCCTGCTGGGCAACCCGACCATCCGCGACGTCTTCATGAAACACCATGCCGACCTGCTGGAGGCGTCGTTCTGGCAGGCCCACAAGGAGCGCATCCTCGCCGGGCACGTGCACGACGTCTTTCCCTACGACCCGAGCAGACGATTCAAGGTCCAGCGCCGCCTGCGCGAAGCGCGTGCGCTGGCCGCTGCATCCACCCCCGCGGGAGCCGTCGCGCCGGCCCCGTCCGCGGTTTCCGCCTGATCGCACGGCGATCATTTCCGCATCTCGCAAAGGAGTCTGTCATGTCCGATCCCATCGTCATCGTCTCCGCCGCCCGCACGCCGATCGGCGGCCTGCTGGGCGACTTTTCCTCCCTGGCCGCTCACCAGCTCGGCTCCGTCGCAGTGAAGGCCGCGGTCGAGCGCGCCGGCATCACCGGCGACGCGGTCAACGAGGTGCTGCTGGGCAACTGCCTCATGGCCGGGCAGGGCCAGGCTCCGGCGCGCCAGGCGGCGCTGGGCGCGGGCCTGCCGCAGTCGGCCGGCGCCGTCACCATGTCCAAGATGTGCGGCTCGGGCATGCGCGCGATGATGTTCGCCCACGACATGCTGCGCGCCGAGACGGCCGACATCCTGGTCGCCGGCGGCATGGAGAGCATGACCAACGCGCCGCACCTCACCTTCATGCGCAAGGGCGTGAAGTACGGCATCGCCTCGCTGTATGACCACATGGCGCTCGACGGCCTGGAAGACGCCTACGAGAAGCTGCCCGGCGGCGTCGGCAAGGCCATGGGCGTGTTCGCCGAGGACTGCGTGGCCAAGTACTCGTTCACCCGCGAGGCGATGGACCAGTTCGCCATCTCCTCCACCCAGCGCGCCAAGAAGGCCAACGAGGACGGCAGCTTCGACTGGGAGATCGCGCCGGTCACGATCGCGGGCAAGGGCGGCGACACGCTCATCAAGCACGACGAGCAGCCCTTCAAGGCCAAGCTCGACAAGATCGCCGGCCTGAAGGCGGCGTTCAAGAAGGACGGCACCATCACCGCCGCCACCTCGTCGAGCATCTCGGACGGCGCCGCCGCGCTGGTGCTGATGCGCGAATCCACCGCCAAGAAGCTGGGCGTCAAGCCGCTCGCGCGCGTCGTCGGCCACGCGGTGCACGCGCAGGCGCCGGCCTGGTTCACCACCGCGCCGGTCGGGGCGATCGACAAGCTGCTGAAGAAGACCGGCTGGGCCGCCAAGGACGTGGACCTGTGGGAGGTCAACGAAGCCTTCGCCGCGGTGGCGATGGCCGCGATGGCCGAGTTCAAGCTGCCGCACGAGATCGTCAACGTCAACGGCGGCGCGGTCGCGCTGGGCCACCCGATCGGCGCCAGCGGCGCGCGCATCGTCGTCACGCTGCTGGGCGCGCTGCGCAAGCGCGGCCTGAAGAAGGGCGTCGCCTCGCTGTGCATCGGCGGCGGCGAAGCCACGGCGATGGCGATCGAACTCGTCGCCTGATGGATGCACGAGCCACCGACCACCTCGTGGCGGTCGGCGAGACGCTGGCGCGCACCGTGCGCGTGTCGCGCGACGAGATCGTCGCCTTCGCGCGCATGAGCCACGACGCCAACCCGCTGCACACCGACATCCAGGCGGCGCAGCGGGCGCGTTTCGGCGAGTTGATCGCCAGCGGCCAGCACACGGCTGCGATCCTGATGGGCCTGCTCGCCACCCACTTCTCGCGCGCCGACGATGGCCTGCGCCGCGAGATGCTGTGCCTGAACATGAACTTCGCCTTCAAGGGGCCGGTGTTCGCCGACCAGGACCTGGACCTGGCCTGGAAGGTGGCCAGCGCCCAATGGAACGGCAAGCTGCAGGGCGTGCTCGCCCACCTCGACGGCAGCGCCTCGGTCACGCGCGGCAAGCCGGCCGTGGTGGCGCGCGGCACCATCCTCGTCAAGGAGGGCGTCGCGTGAACGTGCTGGTGGTGGGCGCGTCGCGCGGGATCGGGCTGGAGTTCGCGCGCCAGTACTGCGCCGCCGGCGCGCAGGTGACGGCCACCGCGCGCAGCGCTGCCGGCGTGGCGCAACTGCGCGCGCTCGGCGCACGGGCGGTCGAGCTCGACGTGGCCAGCGCGGAAAGCGCCTCGCGCCTGGGGTGGCAGATCGAGGGGACCGCCTTCGACATCGTGATCGTCGCTGCCGGCGTGTACGGACCGCGCACCAGCGGCCTGCAGCCGCCTTCGCAGGCCGACTTCGACGCAGTGATGCACACCAACGTGCTCGGCCCGATGCGCGTGGTGGCGCAGATCGCCGACGCGCTGGCGCCGGCTGCGCGGCTGGTGGTCATCTCGTCGAACATGGGCTCGATCGGCGCGCGCAGCTCCACCTCCGGGTGGCTGTATCGCGCGTCCAAGGCGGCGCTCAACTCGCTGCTCAAGGATGCGTCCATCGCGCTCGCCGGCCGCGCGGTGTGCGTGAGCCTCCATCCGGGCTGGGTGCAGACCGACATGGGCGGCCCCGGCGCCCCGCTCACCGCCGAAACCAGTGTCGCCGACATGCGCCGCGTGATCGCCGGCCTGGGCGAGCAAGACAACGGCCGCTTCCTCGATCACGATGGCTCGGCCATCGACTGGTGAACCGCATGCTCCTGAGTGATGACCACCGCGCGGTGCAAGACGCCGTACGCGCCTATGTGCAGGACCACATCGCGCCGAATGCGGCGCAGTGGGACCGCGAGGGGCATTTCCCCAAGGCGCAGCTGCGCGGCCTGGCCGAGCTCGGCTGCTACGGCGTGGCGGTGCCCGCC
>DATFAY010000385.1:0-8538 GCA_035254085.1 Piscinibacter sp. | reverse complement strand
CATCATGCTGTCACGTCAGAGACAAAACATGAATAGCCCCGTTCTTACAATGCCCGAGCGCAACAACATCGAATCGGGCCCGTGGTTCTCCAAACTGTCTTTGCCGTTGCGCAACGCGATCATGTCGCGCGCCATCGTGCGCCGACTGCCCGACGGGGCGCTGCTGTCGTCGCGCGGGCAGCCGGCACAGGACTGGGTCGGCGTGGCCAAGGGCGCGGTGCGAGTGAGCTCGGTATCGCTGTCGGGCAAGCAGGTGACGCTCACCTACGTCGAGCCGGGGGTGTGGTTCGGCGACATCGCGCTCTTCGACGGCATGCCTCGCACGCACGACGCCAACGCGCACGGCGCGACGACGCTGCTGGTCGTGCGCAAGTCCGACTTCAAGGAACTGCTGGCGCAGCATGTCGAGCTGTACGACGCCCTGCTGCGCCTGAACTGCCGGCGCCTGCGGCTGATGTTCGATGCGGTCGAGGACCTGAACACACGCCCGCTCGCCTCGCGCCTGGCCAAGCAGATCGTTCTGCTGGCGCGCAGCTACGGCATCCAGGACGGCGACGAGACCCGCATCGGCCTGCAACTGGCGCAGGAAGACCTGGCACAGCTGCTCGGTGCCTCGCGCCAGCGCGTGAACCAGGAGCTCAAGGGCTTCGAGCGCGAGGGCGCGGTGCGCATCGAGCCGACACGGCTGGTGGTGCTGTCCAAGGAAAAGCTGCTCGCGATCGCCTCTAGGCAATAGCGCCGCGCCGCGGGTCGATCCGCAGTGCGTGCCACACCGATTCACTCGACACTCGCTGCATGGACGCCTACACCGGAACCAAACCCGTCGCCGATCAACACGCCTTCGACGTCGGCGCCTTGCAGGCCTACCTGCAGGCCAGGCTGCCCGGCTTCAAAGGCCCGCTCAGCGTCGAGCAGTTCAAGGGCGGGCAGTCCAACCCCACCTACAAGCTGCTCACCCCGGGCGCCGCCTACGTGATGCGCGCCAAGCCGGGGCCGGCGTCCAAGCTGCTTCCGTCGGCGCACGCGATCGATCGCGAGTTCACCGTCATGCGCGCGCTGCATCCCACCGGCGTGCCGGTTCCGCAGATGCACCTGCTGTGCGAGGACGAGTCGGTGATCGGCCGCGCCTTCTACGTGATGGAGTTCGTGCAGGGCCGCGTGCTGTGGGACCAGTCGCTGCCCGACATGGACAAGGCCTCGCGGGCTGCCATCTATGACGAGATGAACCGCGTCATCGCCGCCTTGCACCAGGTGGACGTGAAGGCGGCCGGGCTCGAAAGCTATGGCAAGCCGGGCAACTACTTCGAGCGCCAGATCGGACGCTGGTCGAAGCAGTACGTCGCCTCGATCACCGAGCCCATCGCGGCCATGGACGAGCTGATGGCATGGCTGCCGGCGCACATGCCCGCCAGCGCGCGCGACGAGAGCCAGGTCTCGGTGGTGCACGGCGACTACCGCCTGGACAACCTGGTCTTCCATCCGAGCGAGCCGCGTGTGCTCGCGATCCTCGACTGGGAGCTGTCCACGATCGGCCATCCGCTGGCGGACTTCAGCTACCACTGCATGTCGTGGCACATCCCGGCCACGATGGCACGCGGCATCGGCGGGCTGGACATCGCCGCGCTGGGCATCCCGAGCGAGAAGGACTACGTGCGGCGCTACTGCGAGCGCACCGGCCGCGGCGACCCGGATGCCGTCATGGCCGACTGGAACTTCTACATGGCCTACAACCTGTTCCGCATGGCCGGCATCCTGCAGGGCATCGCCAAGCGGGTGGTGGACGGCACGGCCTCCAGCGCGCAGGCGAAGGTGGCCGCCGCCGGCGCGCGGCCACTGGCCGAGATGGGCTGGCGCATCGCACAGCACGGCGCATAAAAATCGCCGACGAAGTCGCGCAGGCGACCGCGCCGCGCCGCGCACGGGCCAAGAATGGCGGCTCACGACGACTGGCTTTCCGGAGAACATCATGGATTTCGGCTACTCCCCTCGGACCCAGGAATTGCAGGCCAAGGTGCGGCAGTTCATGCAGGACCATGTCTATCCCAACGAGCAGCGCTACTGGGATGAACTGGAGGCGAACACGCGCGCCGGCAAGCGCTGGACGCCGCTGGCCCTGATCGAGGAGCTCAAGCCCAAGGCGCGCGCGCAGGGCCTGTGGAATCTCTTCCTGCCCGAGAGCGAATACGGCGCCGGCCTCACGAACCAGGAGTACGCGCCGCTGGCCGAGATCATGGGCCGCACGCCGTGGGCCAGCGAGGTCTTCAACTGCTCGGCCCCAGACACCGGCAACATGGAGACGATCGTGCGCTACGGCAGCGCCGAGCAGAAGAAGCAGTGGCTCGAGCCTCTGCTCGAGGGGAAGATCCGCAGCGGCTTCGCGATGACGGAGCCGGAGGTCGCCTCGTCGGACGCGACCAACATCACTGCGCGCATCCAGCGCGACGGCGACGAGTACGTGCTCAACGGCCGCAAGTGGTGGACGTCGGGCGCCGGCGACCCGCGCTGCAAGGTCCTGATCTTCATGGGCAAGACCGACCCCGAGGCGCCGCGGCACTCGCAGCAGTCGATGATCCTCGTGCCCACCGACGCCCCGGGGGTCAAGGTGCTGCGCCCGCTGTCGGTGTTCGGCTACGACGACGCGCCCCACGGCCACATGGAGGTGCTGTTCGAGAACGTGCGCGTGCCGGTCTCCAACATCCTGCTCGGAGAAGGCCGCGGCTTCGAGATCGCGCAGGGCCGCCTGGGGCCGGGCCGCATCCATCACTGCATGCGCCTGATCGGCCTGGCCGAGCGCGCGCTGGAACTGATGTGCAAGCGCGCCAGCGCGCGGGTCGCCTTCGGCAAGCCGGTGGCGGCGCAGACGGTGACCCAGGAACGAATCGCCGAGTCCCGCTGCCTGATCGAGCAGGCGCGCTTGCTCACCCTCAAGGCCGCCTGGATGATGGACGTCGCGGGCAACAAGACCGCCAAGGCCGAGATCGCGATGATCAAGGTCGTCGCACCCAGCATGGCCTGCAAGGTGATCGACTGGGCGATGCAGGTGCACGGCGGCGGCGGCATGTGCCAGGACTTCCCGCTCGCCAACTTCTACACCATCGCCCGCACGCTGCGCTTCGCCGACGGCCCGGACGAAGTGCACCGCAACGCGATCGCCAAGATGGAACTCGGCCGCTACGCCTGAGCATTGCACGGCCCGAGACCCGCGAAGCCCCGGCCGCCGGGGCTTCGCCGCTTCAGCGCCCCTTCTTCGACTCCTCGGGCAGGATGTCGGTCTGCCAGGCGGTCGACGCCGTGGTGGGGAATTCCTGAGGCTGCTCCTCGTGGACGCCGGCGGCCACGCGCAGCGCCGACGCTGCAGCCGCATGGAAGAGCTCGATGGCCTGGGCGATGGCGTTCGGGTCAGGGTCCTCGAGCTGCATGCGCATGTACAGTCGCCCGCGCAAGGTCATCAGCACGAACGGCGGCTGCTCGCGCAGCAGGTTGACCGAGGCCAGGGCCAGTTGCTGCGCCAAACCCTCGTCCACCCAGTTGGCCGCTGCCGGCGGGTCGCTCGCGACCGCGGCGAAGTTGCTCCGCACGTTCTTGGGCAAGTCGAGGACGACCTTGGGGAACATCGCCAGCCAGCGCATCTCCTCGGGCGTGGACATGTCGATCAGCGTCTGGTTGCTCTCGGTGTAGCGCTCGAAGGTCTCGCGTTCCAGCATCTCGAGCAGCGGCCGGCTCATCACCAGCATCTGCAGGCCCGAGGACAACTGCAGCTCCATGCGGATGCGCAATTCGCGCGAGCGGATGTAGGCACGCTGGGGCGGGCCCCATTCCAGCCGCCAGGGCCGGTCGGCGACGCTGCCGTCGACGACGAAGCCCTCGCCTTCCTTGGCTCGCTTGAAGCCATGCCCCTGTTTCTGCGCCCAACTGCTGACGCTGCTCCAATCGGGGCCGGGCGTGTTGCCTGAGATCCAGCGCTTGATCGCGTTGAGCATGAGTGGCGAGTAGAGTGGCGGCGAGCCGCGCCACGACAATACCAAGGAGTCCAGTCGATGATCGAAGTGTATTCGTGGGCCACGCCGAATGGCCACAAGGTTCACATCATGCTCGAAGAGTGTGGCCTGCCCTACCGTGTGATCCCGATCGACATCGGCGCGGGCGACCAGTTCAAGCCCGAGTTCCTCGCGATCAGCCCCAACAACAAGATCCCCGCGATCGTCGATCCGGACGGCCCGGACGGCGAACCGATGTCGCTGTTCGAGTCGGGCGCGATCCTGCTCTACCTCGCCGGCAAGACGGGCCGGTTCCTGCCTGCCAGCGTGCGCGGCAAGTACGAGGCACTGCAGTGGCTCATGTTCCAGATGGGCGGCGTGGGTCCCATGCTCGGGCAGGCACATCACTTTCGGATCTACGCACCGCAGAAGATCGAGTACGCGATCAGCCGCTACACGAACGAGGCGAAGCGCCTGTATGGCGTGATGGACAAGCGCTTGGCCAAGTCGAGGTACATCGCAGGCGCCGAATACACGATCGCCGACATCGCGATCTACCCCTGGCTGCGCTCCTGGAAGAACCAGGGCATCGACTGGGCCGACTACCCGCACCTCAAGGGCTGGTTCGACGAGATCGGCGCCCGACCCGCCGTGCAGCGCGGCGTCGGCGTGCTGGCCGACCAGCGCAAGCCGCTGGTGAGCGACAGCGCACGCGAGGCGCTGTTCGGCAGCCAGCAGTACCAGCGCCGCTGAACCGCGCAACATCGCAGCCACGCGGCGTGCCGCGAATCGGCACACCGATTGCTGTTCCCGGGCAAGGGGTCCGCGAACGGACAGGAGAACCCGAGGGAACTCGCGCCCCCTGTCGCGTCTTCTTGCTGGGAGAACTCGTGGAATCGTTGGAGATGCCGATCGGGCAACGCCTGCTGCAAGCAATGGCCCAGGCCTATCCGGACCCGGTCGACGTGGGCCTGCTCTCCATGGTGCTCGGTCAGGACGCGGCGCAGTTGCAGGCGTGCGTGGCCGATCTCGTCGCGAGCGGGCTGGCCCGCACGCGCAGCGCCTCCGATCCCGGCGCGGCATCGCTGCCCGATGCGCCGTGCATCACCGACAAGGGCATGGCGGTCGCCGACGGCCTGGCCCGCGATGCCGACGAAGCCGCTGCCCTGCTCGACCGCCTGGAGGCGGCCACCTTGCGCCAGTTGCTGACGCAGCGCATCCGCGCCAGCCGCCTGCCCGAGCAACAAGCCGAGGCGCTGCGCTCGTCGTTGGCCGCGGTGAGCGACCGTTCACTGGTCGACGCAGCAAAATTGTGGGCGCACCAGACGGTCGGCGACTGGCGCGCACTGCTGGGCGTGATGAGCGGCCCCGACGCAGCGCGCGCGGGCTGAGCCCGCGCACCGCACGACCACGCAGGCGCCCCGGTAAGAAAGAGCGGGCGGGTGCAAGATTTGCTGAGCGGCGGCCAGAACGAGGGACAGCACGCCCGCGCACGGCATGGATTGGCCTGCCCGGAGGGACTCGAACCCCCGACCTGCTGCTTAGAAGGCAGCTGCTCTATCCAGTTGAGCTACGGGCAGAAGGCCGAAAGACGAGGCCGAATGAAGATGGTCGGGGTGAGATGATTCGAACATCCGACCCACTGCTCCCAAAGCAGTTGCGCTACCAGGCTGCGCTACACCCCGAAGCCGCGAATTGTAGACGCGAGGGGGCGGTCAGTGGGTCAGTTGGCTCCAGGCCTTGTCCAGTCGCTTCACGCTCACGGGCTGCGGCGTGCGCAGCTCCTGTGCGAACAGGCTGACCCGCAACTCCTCCAGCAGCCAGCGGAACTCTTCCAGCCGGGCATCGGCGACGCCCTTGCGCTCGGCGAGCGTGCGCCAGAAGCGCTGCTCGATCGGGCGCAGTTCGGCCAGGCGCGCGGCATCGCGGGCGGGGTCCCCGCGCCACTTCTCCAGGCGCAGCGTGATCGCCTTCAGGTACCGCGGCAGGTGCGCGAGCTGCGCCCAGGGCGTGGCGACGACGAAGCGCTTGGGCACGAGTCGCGCGAGCTGGGCCTGCACGTCGTCGCTCAGCTCCTTGGGCACGCGACTGTCCCTGAGCTTGCGCACCGCTGCCGCGTGATCCACCAGCACCTGCTGGGCGCTGCGCGCCACCTCGTTGGCAATGAGGGTGAGGCGCCCGCGCCCTTCCTCGATGCGGCGCCGAAAGCCCGCGGCATCGGTCGGCAGCGGATCGGCCAGGAAGGCGCGATCGATCGCCAGGTCGATGATCTGCTCTCTGAGCTCATCGCCCGTGCCCAGCGGCATGAACAGTACCGACATCTTCTGCAGGTCGGGGATGTTCTTCTCGAGGTACTTCAGCGCATCGCGGATCTGCAAGGCGACGAGGCGGCGCAAGCCGGCCCGGTGCCGCGACGCCGCCATGTCGGGCTCGTCGAAGACCTCGATGACGACGTGCGAGCCCTTGTCGATCAAGGCGGGAAAGCCCACCAGGCTCTGGCTGCCCCGGCGCAGCTCCATGATCTCGGGCAGCTCGCCGAAGGTCCAGTCGGTGTACTGGGCGCTCGGCGCCGAGTCGACGGGCGATGGCGCAGCGCTCGCCGGCGCGGCCGCCTTCGGCGCCCGGGTCGCCGGGGCAGGCGCAGCGACCGGCGCGACTTGCGCCGCCACTGTCTTCAGCTTGGCCAGCGCCTGGAAGGCCGAACGCGCCTCGCTGCCCCACTCGGCTTTCAGCGCGGCGAGGTTGCGCCCCATGCCGAGCTGGCGGCCATGTTCGTCGACCACGCGGAAGTTCATGAACAGGTGCGCCGGCACCTGCTCGAGCTTGAAGTCGCCGCGCTTGACGTCGAGCTGGGTGCGCTCGCGCACCACCTTGAGCAGCGCGTCGACGAGGCTTCCCGAGCCGAACATCTGCTGCTCGTTCACGCCGTCGACGAAGGACTGCGCGAATTCCGCCAGAGGCATCAGCCGGGAGCGCGGCCGCTGGTGCAGGCTCTTGGCCAGTGCCAGCACCTTCTCCTTGAGCATGCCGGGCACCAGCCATTCGCAGCGCTCCTCGTTGACCTGGTTGAGGGCGTAGATCGGCACGGTCACGGTCACCCCGTCCTTGGCGTCGCCCGGCTCGTGCAGATAGGTGGCGCCGCAGTCGACGCCGCCCAGCCGCAAGGTCTTGGGGAACGCGGCGGTGGTGATGCCCGCCGCCTCGTGGCGCATCAGTTCCTCGCGGGTCAGGAACAGTAGGCGCGGCTGCCGCTTGCTCTCCTCGCGGTACCAGCGTTCGAAACTCGCGCCGCCGGCGACGTCCTGCGGCACCTGCTGGTCGTAGAAGGCGAAGATCAGTGCATCGTCGACCAGCACGTCCTGCCTCCGCGACTTGTGCTCGAGCTCTTCGACCTGCGCGATCAGCTTCCGGTTGGCCGCGAGGAACGGTAGCTTCGTCTCCCACTCTTCGCCGACGAGCGCTTCGCGAATGAAGATCTCTCGCGCCGCTGCGGCGTCCACCTGCGCGAAATTCACGCGCCGATTGCTGTAGATCACGATGCCGTACAGCGTCGCGCGTTCCAGCGCCACCACCTCGGCCGCCTTCTTCTCCCAGTGCGGATCGAGCAGCTGCTTCTTCAGCAGGTGGCCGGCGATAGGCGGGATCCATTGCGGCTCGATGGCGGCGATGCCGCGTCCGAACAGGCGCGCGGTCTCGACCAGCTCGGCCACCATGATCCAGCGGCCCGGCTTCTTCGACAGGTTCGCGCCCGGGTGGCGGTAGAACTTGATGCCCCGCGCGCCCAGGTACCAGTCGTCCTCCTCGCTCTTGACGCCGATGTTGCCCAGCAGGCCCGCCAGCAGCGAGAGGTGGATCTGCTCGTAGGTGGCGGGCGTGCCGTTGAGACGCCAGCCGTGCTCGGCCACCACGGTGTGCAGCTGCGTGTGAATGTCGCGCCACTCGCGCACGCGGCGCGGCGAGATGAACTGGTCGCGCAGCAGCTGCTCCTGCTTGCGATGCGACAGCTTGTGCTCGGCCGTGCCGCCGCGCACCTCCTCCAGCCAATTCCAGAGCTTCAGGTCGCCCATGAACTCGGACTTCTCGTCATCGAACTTCTTGTGCGCCTGGTCGGCCGCCTGCTGGTGCTCGAGCGGACGGTCGCGAACGTCCTGTACGCTCATCGCGGCGGCGATGACCAGCACCTCGCTGAGCGCCTGTCGATCGCGTGCCTCGACGATCATGCGACCCACCCGCGGGTCCAGCGGCAGCTTCGACAGCTCGCGGCCCATCGGCGTGAGCTCGTTTTGCTCGTCCACGGCGCCGAGCTCGGCGAGCAGCTGGTAGCCGTCGGCCACCGCGCGGCGCGGTGGCGGCTCCAGGAACGGAAAGTCCTCGACCAGGCCGAGCCCCAGCGACTTCATCCGCAGGATGACGCCGGCCAGCGAGGAGCGCAGGATCTCCGGATCGGTGAAGCGAGGCCGCGCCGCGAAATCCTTCTCCTCGTAGAGGCGGATGCAGATGCCGTTGCTCACACGGCCGCAGCGCCCCGCACGCTGATTGGCCGCGGCCTGGCTGATCGGCT
>DATFAY010000384.1:0-6384 GCA_035254085.1 Piscinibacter sp. | reverse complement strand
CTGCAGTCGCGCCCGCTCGGCGTGACCGAGGTGGTCAATCCGCTGCGCGCCTCGGGCGGCGCCGACAAGGAAAGCCGCGACCTCGCGCGCGAGAACGTGCCGCTGTCGGTGATGCCGCTGGACCGGCTGGTCTCGGTGCGCGACTACGAGGACTTCACGCGCCGCTTCGCCGGCATCGCCAAGGCCTTGGCGCGCCGCGCCACCGACGGCAGCCGCCAGCTGGTCTACCTCACGATCGCGGGCACCGACGACGTGCCGATCGACACCAGCTCGGACCTCTACCGCAACCTGCTCGACGCGCTGCGACGCTTCGGCGACGCGGACCTGCCGCTGCGCGTAGACCTGCGCGAGCGCAAGGCCCTGGTGCTGAGCGCGCGCCTCAAGCTGCTGCCCGACTTCCTGTGGGAGCCGGTGGTGGCCGAGGTGCGGGCGACGCTGCTCGACCGCTTCGGCTTCGATCGCCGCGCGCTCGGCCAACCTGCGCTGCTGTGCGAGGCGATCGCCGCCGTCCAGGCGGTGCGCGGCGTCGCCTGGGTCGACGTCGACGCGTTCGGCGCCGTGCCCGAGCGGGTGCTGCAGGTGAGCATCGACCCCGACGGCACGGTGCACCGCGAGCGCGTGCTGCTCACGCAGGACGACATCCTCGACGCGGTGGCCGACATCATCGCGGCCGGTTCCGCCACGCATGCCCAAGGCGACACCGCCGAGCACATGGCGCCCGACGTCGACGCCTGGCCGGGCGGCCTCGACGCCAGCGAGCAACTGCTGCGGCCCGCCGAGATCGTGGCCTTCACGCCCTCGGTGCCCGACACCCTCATCCTCAACCAAGTGCCATGAACGCCGCCGACATCACCTCCCCCGACCCGGTGCGCAATCAGCGCCTGTACGAGCTGCTGCCGGCCATCCACCGCATGCGCGATGCCGAGCGGGGCTATCCGCTGAAGGCGCTGCTGCAGGTGATCTCCGAGCAGGTGAACCTGGTCGAAGACGACATCGCACAGCTCTACGAGAACGAGTTCATCGAGACGGCCGCGGACTGGGTCGTGCCCTACATCGGCGAGCTCGTCGGCTACGTCCCGGTGGCCGAGGCGGGGCTGCCCGCGGACACCGCGCGCTGCGGCGAGGCTCCCCGCGTGCTGGTGCCGCGCCGCGAGATCGCCAACCTCATCCGCACGCGCCGGCGCAAGGGCACGCTGGCGCTGCTCGAGCAGCTGGCGCACGACATCGCCGGCTGGCCGGCACGCGCGGTGGAGTTCTTCAGGCTGCTCGGCTGGGCGCAGAACATCGACCACCTGCACCCGAAGCGCCACCGCACGGTGAACCTGCGCGACATGGATGCGCTGGACAGGCTGGGCGGGCCGTTCGAGTCGATCAGCCACGGCGTGGACGTGCGGCGCATCGACTCGGCACGCACCCGCGGCCGCTTCAACATCCCGAGCGTGGGCGTGTTCGTGTGGCGGCTCAAGAGCTACCCGGTCACGCGCACGCCCGCCTACTGCGCCGAAGAGGCGGGGCCGCACTGCTTCACCTTCAGCGTGCTGGGCCAGGACGCGCCCCTGTTCGTCAAGCCGCAACCCGAGCACGACCCGACGCACATCGCCCAGGAACTCAACGTGCCGGCGCCGATCCGCCGCTTCGCATTCGAGCGGCGCGTGGCCGACTATTACGGCGACGGCCTCAGCCTCGCCATCCGCACCGAGGGCTGGGCCGGCGCGAAGTCCGGCGAGATCGTGCCCGCGGCCCAGCTGCTGCCGGCCGATCTCTCGGGCTGGACCTACGTGCCGCCGGCCAACCACATCGCCGTCGATCCGGTGCTGGGGCGCCTCGCCTTCCCGCCCGGCCAGCTGCCCAAGCGCGGCGTGCGCGTGAGCTACCAGTACGGCTTCCCGGCCGACATGGGCGGCGGCGAGTACTCGCGGCCGCTGCTGCAGCCGCCCGACGGCTTCACGCTGTACCGCGTCGGCGAGCACGAGAAGCACCATCGGCTGGGCGACGCGCTGGCCGAGTGGCACCACGACAAGCCGCCGCACGCGGTGATCGAGATCACCAGCAGCGGCGTCTACGTCGAGCCCTTGCGCATCACCCTGCACGATGGGCAGAGCCTGCAACTGCGTGCGGCCGACCGCGTGCGGCCGGTGCTGCGGCTCATCGACTGGCAGACCGATCTGCCCGACGCGCTCAGCGTGACGATGGGCGAGGGCAGCCGCCTCGTGCTCGACGGCCTGCTGGTCACCGGCCGGCCGGTGCGCATCGCCGGCGCGCGCGAGCGTGCGGCGCGCCAGTCGGTGTGCGGCGACGAGGTGATCATCCGCCACTGCACGCTGGTGCCGGGCTGGGGCATCGACTGCGACTGCGAGCCCAAGCGGCCGTCGGAGCCGAGCCTGGAACTCGCCAACCTGCGCGCGCGGGTGTGCATCGAGCACAGCATCGTGGGCGCGATCCAGGTGAGCGAGGACGAGGTGCGGCTCGACCCGATCCCGCTGCACATCACCGACAGCATCGTCGACGCCACATCGTCCGAGCGCCAGGCGATCGGCGCGCCGGGCGCGCGCTGGGCGCATGTGCTGCTCGACATCCGTCGCTGCACGGTGTTCGGCATCGTCGACGTGCACGCGATGCCGCTGGGCGAGAACAGCCTGTTCAGCGGCTGCGTGAACGTGGCGCGCCGGCAGATCGGCTGCATGCGCTTTTGCCACGTGCCGGTCGAGTGCCGCACGCCCAGGCGCTACCGCTGCCAGCCCGACGGCGTGATCGCCGCGGTGAAGGCGCGCCTGCCCGACGACGCGGCCAAGCAGGCGAGCGAGATCGCCGACGAGACGCTGCGCGTCGAGCCGCAGTTCACCGCGCGGCGCTACGGCAAGCCGGCCTATGCGCAGCTCGGCCTCGATTGCGCAGCGGAGATCACGCGCGGCGCCGACGACGAGTCGGAGATGGGCGCGTTCCACGACCTGTTCCAGCCGCAGCGCGAAGCCAACCTGCGCACCCGGCTCGCCGAGTACACGCCGGCGGGCATGGCGGTGGGTCTGATCCTGGCCAGCTGACAACGACATCGAACCGAAAGGGACACTGACATGAAGGGCGACTTCTCACGCATCAGCTTCGATGCCACCCGGCACTTCAGCCGGGTGCTGCTGCAGCAAGGCCGCGTCACGCTGGACGCCGACCCCAACGAAGAGGGCGCGATCCTGCTGCACTACCTGCGCACGCTGGCACGCGACCTCATCGGCCCCTGCGGCGGGCCACCGGACCACCTCGGCTTCGAGCTCACGCTGGACACCAGCGACAGCAGCCATCCGAAGCTCACCATCGGCAAGGGCCGCTACTACGTCGACGGCATCCTGGTCGAAAACGACAGCGACTGCGACTACGCGACCCAGCCCGACTGGTCGGCGGGCAGCAACGACCCGCTGCTGCTGCGCCTGAAGGCCGGCAGCGGCCAGGACTTCTGGCTCTACCTGGACGTGTGGGAGCGCCACGTCACCTGGATCGAGGACGACCGCATCCGCGAGAGTGCGCTCGGCGGCCCCGACACCTGCACACGCGCCAAGGTGGTATGGCAGGTGCGCGCGGTGGCGCGCGACGCGCTGGTGGACACGCTCACCGCGCGGCGCGACGCAATCCAGGTGCGCCTGGACAACGACCAGTCGCTCACCGACGACGAGCGTGCGACGCTGCAGGCGCAGCACGACAAGCTGCAGCAGGACATCGACCGCCTGGCGCAGACCACGGGCACCAATGCACGCAACGACTGCACCGCGCCGCTGGACGCGCTGGTCGGCCTGAGCGACGCGCAGATGACGGCGCGGCTCGATCCCGGCCAGCAGATCAAGGACCCGTGCACGGTGTCGCCCGATGCGCTGTACCGCGGCGCCGAGAACCAGCTCTACCGCGTCGAGGTTCATCGCGGCAGCGCGGCCGGCGTCGCGCCGACCTTCAAGTGGTCGCGCGACAACGGCAGCGTCGCCACGCGCTGGCTGGGCACCGAGGGCAACGACCTCGTCGTGACCAGCGGCCGCGATTTCAGCGCCGGCTGCTGGGTCGAACTGGGCGACGACTCGAACGACCTGCTCGGCGAACCGGGCCTGCTGGTCAAGCTGGCGAAGGTCGACGGCGATCGATTGAGCGTCGATCCGGCGAGCATCCCCAGCGGCGCGTCGATCGCCTTCACCACGTCGCTGCGCCACGCCAAGGTGCGACGCTGGGATCAGCGCGAGACCGACGACACCACGCTGGACGAGGGCGCGGTGCCGCTGGTCGAGGCGAGCGCCACCGAGCCGAACTGGCTCACGCTGGAAGACGGCATCCAGGTGCAGTTCGCGGCCGGCGGCAGCTACCGCAGCGGCGACTACTGGCTGATCCCGGCGCGCGTGGCCACCGGCAGCATCGAATGGCCGAGCACCCTGGATGCCAGCGGCACGGTGCAGTGGCAGCCGCAGCCGCCGCGCGGCGTCGAGCATCACTACGCACCGCTGGGCTACGTCGCTGTCAACAGCGACGGGAACCTGGACACCACTCGCTGCCTGTGCGAGATCGAGCCGATCAACACCTGCGACGCGCAGCGCCGCATCGACCGCGGCCAGCCTCCGGCGCCGCGCCCTGCGCGGCCGAAGACGACCGGCGGCAAGCCCAAATGAAAAAAACCCGAGGCCCGGAGATCGTCGGGCCTCGGGCGGAATGAACCGCGCCTGCGCGGGTCAGTTGGAGGCGGCGACGCGATGGCCGGTGACCGTCACGCGTTCCAGCACCACGACCGGGGCGGCCGTTCTTTCGGCGACGATCTGGCGCGGATGGACGACGTTCGCGGCGTAGGCCAGCGACGCGGTGGTGACGACGGCGAAGAGGGCGGCGAAGGCGGTGAGGCGGCTGATCATGGTGGGCTCCTGAGGGTTCGTTGCGAAGCACCGTGGTGCGATGGAACGAACTCTAGGAGCCGGGGCGATCGACCGAAAGCCGCTTGCGATGAACTGCGGCAGGCCGTGGATGGACTGCGGGCAGGCGCGATGGAAGTGGATTTCGCCGGGATGACGTGTGTGGACGGGGAGCGGCCCCCTCCCTCAGATCGCCTCGGTGCGCTCGCGCAGCCAGGCCAGCGCGTCGCCGCGCACGAGCGGCGCGAGGCGCTCGCGCACCGTGGCGTGATAGCGGTTGAGCCAGTCGATCTCGTCGGCGCGCATCAGCGATCGATCGATGCAGCGCGTGTCGATCGGGCACAGGGTGAGCGTCTCGAATTCGAGGAACTCGCCGAACGTGTCGCGCTCGGCGGTGTCGGCAGTGACGTTCATCACCAGGTTCTCGATGCGGATGCCCCAGCGGCCCGGCCGGTACAGGCCCGGCTCGATGCTCGTGATCATGCCCGGCTCCATGGCCATGGTCGGCTCAGGGATGGCCTTGCTGATGCTTTGCGGACCCTCGTGGACGTTGAGGAAGTAGCCCACCCCGTGGCCGGTCCCGTGGCCGTAGTCCAGCCCGTGTTCCCACATCGGCGCGCGTGCGATGGCGTCGAGCATCGGCGACAGCGTGCCGCGCGGGAAGCGCGTGCGGCTGAGCGCGATCGTGCCCTTGAGCACCAGGGTGTAGTCGCGACGGTGCGCCTCGCCGATCGTGCCGATCGGCCACACGCGGGTGATGTCCGTGGTGCCGCCCAGGTACTGGCCGCCGGAGTCGATCAGCAGCAGGCCGTCGCCCTCGATCACCGAGTGCGACTGCGCCGTGGCGCGGTAGTGCGGCATCGCCCCGTTCGCGTTGAAGCCGGCGATGGTGTTGAAGCTCAGGCCGACGAAGCCGCCGCGGCGCGCGCGCGCGGCCGACAGCTTCTCGTCGATCGTCAACTCGGTGATGCGCTCCTTGCCCAGCGCCTGCTCGAACCAGGCGTAGAACTCGCACATCGCCGCGCCGTCCTGCGCCATCGCCTCGCGCACGTGCCGCGCCTCGGCCTCGCTCTTGCGGCTCTTGAACAGCGTGCTCGGATTGATCGCCTCGACGAGCTTGACGTGGGCCGGCACGTTGCGCTTGAGGCCGAGCGTGACGCGCCGCGGATCGATCAGCAGCGTCGCGCCCTTCGGCAGGGCCGCCAGTGCGCGCGGCGCTCCGGCGTAGGGTGCGACCTTCACGCCGTCGGCGGCCAGCAGCGCCTGCAGGCCCGCATTGATCTTGCCTTCGCCGACGAACAGCGTCGCGCCCTGCGCGTCGAGCAGCGCATGGGCCAGGAACACCGGGTTGTAGCTGACGTCCGAGCCGCGCAGGTTGAACAGCCACGCGACGTCGTCGACGGTCGAGACGAAGTGATGCGTCGCGCCCTGCCGCAGGAAGGCCTCGCGCACCCGGGCCAGCTTGTCGGCGCGCGCGAGCGGCGCCTGCGGCGGCCGGTGCTCGTACACCGGCGCG
>DATFAY010000383.1:0-7481 GCA_035254085.1 Piscinibacter sp. | reverse complement strand
GGCGTCATCGGCACGCTGGCCGGCGTGAGCCTGGGACTGCTGGTGGCCTTCAACATCGACGTCATCGTGCCGGCCATCGAGCATGCGCTGCACGTGAGCTTCCTGCCCGGCAGCATCTACCTCATCACCCGCATGCCCAGCGATCCGCAAAGCAGCGACATCGTGCCCATCGTGGCGATCTCGCTGGTGCTCTCGTTCGTCGCGACGCTCTACCCGAGCTGGCGCGCCAGCCGCGTCCAACCCGCCGAGGCGCTGCGCTATGAATGAGAGCGAGCGTGACACGGTGATCCGCGCGATCGGCCTGCACAAGCATTTCCAGGAGGGCGGCCTCGACGTCCACGTGCTGCAAGGCGTCGACCTGCAGGTGAGACGCGGCGAGACGGTGGCCGTGGTGGGCGCGTCGGGATCGGGCAAGAGCACGCTGCTGCACTTGCTGGGCGGGCTGGAGGCCCCGACCGCGGGCACCGTCGAACTGCAGGGGCGCGACTTCGCGCACATGGCGCCCACCGAGCAGGGCGAGTGGCGCAACCGGCATCTCGGCTTCGTGTACCAGTTCCATCACCTGCTGCCCGAGTTCACCGCGCTCGACAACGTGGCCATGCCGCTGCGCATCCGCCGCGCCACGGTGCACGACGCGCGCGCCAAGGCGCAGGACGTGCTCGCCAAGGTGGGCCTGGCCGGGCGCGTGCAGCACCGGCCGTCGCAACTGTCGGGCGGCGAGCGCCAGCGCGTCGCGATCGCGCGCGCACTCGCGGGCGGGCCGGCCTGCGTGCTGGCCGACGAGCCCACCGGCAACCTCGACCGCGAGACGGCCGACGGCGTGTTCGCGCTGATGCTGGGCCTGGCGCGCGAGCAGGGCATGGCCTACGTGATGGTCACGCACGACGAGACGCTGGCCAAGAAGTGCGACCGCGTGCTGCGGCTCAAGCACGGCCGGCTGGTCGGCTGAGCGCTACATCACGCGTCCGAACCACGCCAGCGACAGGCCGGCGGCGCACACCACCAGAAAGGCCGCGGCGGCGGCGAACAGCCCGCCGATCTCGGTCTCCTTCTTCTCGACCACCAGGCGCGAACTGAGCGACTGGTAGACGCGCTTCAGGTCGACCGCGGTGCCGGCGTAGAAGTACTCGGCGCGGGTCAGGCTCGCGATGTTCTTGAGCGTGTCCTCGTCCAGGCGCACCCGCATGCTCCAGCCCTCGAAGCCGATGATCTCGCCCTCCTTGGTGCCGATGCCCACCGTGTAGACCTTCACGCCGCGGTCGGCCGCCATCTTGGCTGCATCCATCGGGTCCGGTCCGGTAGTGCGCTGGCCGTCGGTGAGCAGGATGATCGCGCCCGAGGGATAGGAGCCGGGCGCCACCGGCGCCGGCTCGGGCTTGGGCTTGTCATTGGGATCGGGCGGCATGATGCGCGCGCCGGTGATCTGCGACAGGTCGATGCCGGCGTCGGGGAAGAGCGTCGCCAGCGACAGCACGATGCCGCTGCCGATGGCGGTCGCGCGCTGCAGCTGGAAGCGGTCGATGGCCGCGAAGATGTCCTCGTGGCTTTGCGTGGGCGGCTGCACCACCGCGGCGGTGCCGGCAAATGCCACCACCCCGACGCGCACGCTGCGCGGCAGCTCCTGCACGAAAGCCTTGGCGGCGTCCTGCGCGGCCACCAGCCGGCTGGGCAGCACGTCGGTGGCGCGCATGCTGCCGGACACGTCCATCGCCAGGATGATCGTCTCCTGCTGGCTGGGCAGGGTGACGATCGCCAGCGGCCGCGCCGTGGCGACCAACAAGGTCGCGATCGCCAGCAGCATGAGCGCGGGCGGCACGTGGCGGCGCCAGCCGGGGCCCTTGCCCACGGCCTGCTTGACCAGCGCCAGGCTGGCGAAGCGCACGCTGTTCTTCTTGCGCCGCCGCAGCAGCCACCAGTACGCCAGCGCCAGCAGCGGCACCAGCAGCAAGAGCCACAACAGATCAGGCCACACGAACGTCATGAGCGACCTCCTTCGGGCAAGGCCGGCGAGCCGCGGCGCAGCAGGTGCACCGGCATGGCGGCGCCGCCGGACAGGCGCGCGCGCTGCTGCCGCATTTGCGCGAAGCGCAGCACCGCGTCGACCAGATCATCGTCCGTGGCCAGCTCCAGCGTATCGACCCCGGCGCGCGTGAGGGCTTCGTGCAGCAGCGTCTCGTTGTGCTCGGCCGCCTGGACGAAGCGCTCGCGAAACCCCGGGTCGTGCGTGTCGACGAAGAGCTGCTCGCCGGTCTCGGCATCCTGGATGGTGACCAGGCCCAGGTCGGGCAGCTCCAGCTCGGCCGCGTCGTACAGGCGCACCGCCAGCACCTCGTGGCGCTGCGCCAGGCGTGCCAGCGGCGCCTCCCAGCCGGGCGCGCTCATGAAGTCGGACACGACGAAGAGCATCGAGCGGCGCGGGATCATCTGGTGCGCCGCCTCCAGCAGGTGCCGCAACTGGGTCTCGCTGCGCGCGGGCGGCGCGCGGTAGCTGCGCATGCGCTGCAGCAGCTCGAGCACGTGGGTGCGGCCATGGCGCGCCGGCATCACGGCGTCGACCGCCGAGCCGAACAGCAGCGCGCCGACGCGGTTACCGTGGCGCGTGAGCAGCCTCGCCAGCACCGCGACGAACTCGGACGAGACGACGCGCTTGCTGCGCTCGGCCGAGCCGAAGTCGACGCTGCCGGACAGGTCGAGCAGGAACCAGGCGTTGAGCTCGCGGTCCTCGGTGTACTCGCGCACGTGCGGCACCTGCAGGCGCGCGGTCACGTTCCAGTCGATGTGGCGCACGTCGTCGTGGTGCTGGTACTCGCGCAGGTCGGCCAGGTCCAGTCCGGCGCCGCGGAACAGCGTGCGGTAGTCGCCCTGCAGCAGCCCGTCCAGACGGCGGATCACCGTCCATTCGAGGCGACGCAGGATGGCGTCAGAGCTGGGCGCGTTCATCGGGGCGATGGGCCAAGGGCTTGTCGGGCTTGGGGACCTTGCCCACGATCTGCGAGACGATCTGATCGGGCACGAGGCCGTCGGCCAGCGCCTCGTAGCTCAGCACCAGGCGGTGCCGCAGCACGTCGGGCACCAGGTCGACCACGTCCTCGGGCAGCGCGTAGCTGCGCCCGCGCAGCATCGCCAGCGCCTTGGCGCCCTCGATGAGCCCGATGGTCGCGCGCGGGCTGGCGCCGAAGGTGATGTACTTGCCGAGGTCGGGCAGGCCGTGGCGGCCGGGCTCGCGGGTGGCGGTGACGAGCTTGACCGCGTACTGCATCAGCGACGGATCGACGTAGATCTTGCGGCACTCCATCTGCAGCTCGGCGAGCTGGCCGGTGCTCGCCACCGCGCTCACCTGCTCCGGCTCGCCGGTGACGCGCTGCACGATCACGAACTCCTCTTCCTCGCTCGGGTAGCCCACCAGCACCTTCATCATGAAGCGGTCGACCTGCGCCTCGGGCAGCGGGTAGGTGCCTTCCGTCTCGATCGGGTTCTGCGTGGCCATCACCAGAAAAGGCGACGGGACCTTGTGCGTTTCGCCTGCAATCGTTACCTGTCGTTCCTGCATCACTTCCAGCAGCGCGCTTTGCACCTTGGCGGGCGCGCGGTTGATCTCGTCGGCCAGCAGCAGGTTGGCGAACACCGGGCCGAGCGAGGTGCTGAAGTCGCCCGTCTTCTGGTTGTAGATGCGCGTGCCCACCAGGTCGGCCGGCACCAGGTCGGGCGTGAACTGGATGCGCTTGAACGAGCCGCGCAAGGTGGTGGCCAGCGTCTTGATCGTGATCGTCTTGGCCAGGCCGGGCACGCCTTCGACCAGCAGGTGGCCCTGGGCGAGCATCGCCACCATCACGCGTTCCAGGAAGTGGTCCTGCCCCACGACGATGCGCTTGACCTCGTAGAGGATGCGCTCCATCAGGGTGGCGGTGTTGTGCGCGTCGGTGTTGTCCATGGCGTGCTCGGGCAGGGTGGATCGGCGAAGGGTCAGAACGGCGGCAGGCCGGCGGCGGCAGCGGCGTTCTCGATGGGCACCGCGAAGCCGATGCCGATGAAGGTGCCCTGGTCGCCGGGGTTGAGGATGGCGGTGACGATGCCGACGACCGCGCCGTCCATGGTCACCAGGGGCCCGCCCGAGTTGCCGGGGTTGGCAGCGGCGTCGAACTGGATCAGGTTGGTCAGGCGCTCGCCCTCGGGCGCGCGGAAGCTGCGCTTGAGCCCCGACACCACGCCACCCGACGCCGAGGGCCCGATGCCGAACGGAAAGCCCACCGCCAGCACCTGGTCGCCCGGCATCAGGTCGCCGGTGCCGCGCATGGTGGCGGCCTGCAGGTCGTCGGGGATGCTCTTGGCGCGCAGCACCGCGAGGTCGTTCTCGGGCTGCGCGCCGATCATCGACGCTTCGGACTCGTGGCCGTCGTAGAAGGTCACGCGGATGCGCCGCGAGCCCGTGACCACGTGCAGGTTGGTGAGGATGGTGCCGTTGTCGATGATGACGACGCCGCTGCCCGTCGAGCGCATGTGCAGCCGCGGATCGTCGCCGGGCTTGGGCGGCTCGTCCTTGTCGTCGTCGAGGCCGACCACGCGCACCACCGACGGCTGGATGGCGGCGTAGGCCTTGGCATACGGTGACGGCAGCGGCTTCTTCTCGAGCGACTGGCGCACGGCATGATCGATGTCGCGCTGGGTCCAGGCGACGGGCGGGGCGAACATCGCGCGCTGCGCGAGGCCGCCGGCCGCGACCAGCAGCAGCGCGGCCAGCACCCACCAGCCGGCGCGGCGTCGCGCCCAGGCGGCGCGCCAGCGTGAACGTTGCGGGGGCGAGGCCGTCGCTTCGCCGGTGGACGAGACCTCGGTGATTGGCGAGGAGGGCGCGTTGACCGGCTCTCGCAGTCGAGCGGCTCCCGTCGGTTGGGCCGGCAACTCCGACCGCTGACGAGAACGGCTGTAAAGCGGAGCCTTCTTCATCGCTGCACCCCCTCGGTCGCCGTGCGGCAAACCTCGTGCCCAAACCGTATCACGGCGCGCGACTTCGTGCATTCACAAACGCGGGCATCATTGCTCGCATGGGTTGGATCGACACGCATTGCCATCTCGACGCGCCGGAGTTCGATGCCGACCGCGATGAAGTCGTTCGACGCGCCCGCGCCGCCGGGGTCGTGCAAATCGTGATCCCGGCTGTCGCCCGCTGGAATTTCGATGCCGTGCGCACGCTCGCCCATCGCCACGGGTACGCCTACGCGCTGGGCATCCATCCGCTGTGTGTCGACCAGGCGGGCGACGACGACCTGCAGGCGCTGCATGCTGCACTGCACACGCACCGCGACGACCCGCGCCTGGTGGCCGTGGGCGAGATCGGGCTCGACCATTTCGTGCCGGCGACCGACCGCGCCAGGCAGGAGCGCTTCTACGTCGCGCAGCTCGAGATGGCGCACGAGGCGGGGCTGCCGGTCATCGTGCACGTGCGGCGATCGGCCGACCAGCTGCTCAAGCACCTGCGCCGCATCCCGGTGCAGGGCATCGCCCACGCGTTCAACGGCAGCGAGCAGCAGGCGCAGGCCTTCGCGGGGCTCGGATTCAGGCTGGGCTTCGGCGGCGCCATGACCTTCGACCGCGCGCTGCAGATCCGCCGCCTCGCGCAGTCCCTGCCGGCCACCGTGCCGGTGCTGGAAACCGATGCGCCGGACATCCCGCCGCACTGGCTGTACCGCACCGCCTCGCAGCGCGCCGCCGGCGCGACCATGCGCAACGAGCCGGCCGAGCTGCCGCGCATCGCCCAGGTGCTGGCCGGGCTGCGCGGCTGCACGCCCGACGAGCTGGCGCGCCAGAACCAGGCCAACGCGCAGGCCGCGCTGCCGCGGCTGGCCGCGCTCGGCGCTCTGGCAGACTGAGCGACCGTGAACGAATCCGACATGTCCTTCATCTCCCCGACGCTCGGGCCGGCCCGATGACCCGCAAGACGAGCGCTGCCGCGGCCGAGCTCGCGCCGGCCACCATCTCCGAAGCCGACGGCGTGCGCTACCTGCATCTGGGCACGCCCTGGGTGCAAGGCGCCATGCGCTTGCGCAAGCCGCAGGCCATCGAGCTCGAATACGTGCAGCGCATGATGGCCTGGATGCTGTGGCGGCCGATGCCGCAGCTGATGCACGGACACGCGGTCCAGCTGGGCCTGGGGGCCGCCGCCATCACGCGCTTTTGCCATGGCGTGCTGAAGATGCGCACCACCGCGGTCGAGCTCAACCCGACGGTGATCGCGGCCTGCCGGCTGTGGTTCAGGCTGCCCGACGATGGCGCACGGCTGCGGGTCATCGAAGGCGATGCGGGGCGTTTCGCCGCCGACCCGTCGAACGCCGATATCGCCGATGTCCTGTGCGTCGATCTGTACGACCACGAGGCGGCCGCGCCCGTGCTCGACAGCGCGATCTTCTACCGCGACTGCCACCGGCTGCTCGCCGACGAGGGCGTGATGAGCGTCAACCTGTTTGGACGCGACGCGAGCTTCGAGCGCAGCACCCAGCGCATCGTCGCGGCGTTCGGGGAGTCGCGGGTGCGCACGCTGCGGCCGACCAAGGAGGGCAACACCGTCGTCATCGCCTGGAAGGGCGGCGAGATGCCCGATCGCGACGAGCTTGCCGCTCGTTGCGAAAACATTGAAACTCGCTTCGGCCTGCCGGCACGCAAGTGGCTGCGCATGATCCGCACGCTGCCGGCGACTGCCGACCACCCATGAATCCGCACGACCAGAGCGCCCACACCCCTCCGACCGGCAAGCTCGACTGGCGCATGCTCGTCAAGTGGCTGCGCGAGGACCACGTGATCAGCGCCGAGGACGCCGAGCGCACCAAGAAGCGCTTCGGCGCGGCCGACAGCGCGCAGCATCCGATCGTGCGGCTGGCGGCCGCGGGCCTCACGCGCAAGGGCAGCGGCAAGCCCCTGGACAGTGAAGCGCTCACCGAGTGGCTGGCCGGGCGATGCGGGCTGCCCTACGTGCGCATCGATCCGCTGAAGGTCGACGTCGGCCGCGTCGCGGACGTGATGTCGATCAGCTATGCCGAGCGGCGCCGCGCGCTGCCGCTGCAGGTGGGGCCGCACGAGGTCACCATCGCCACCTGCGAGCCGTTCGACACTGCCTGGGTCGCCGAGATCGAGGGCCACACGCGCAAGGGCGTCAAGCTCGTCGTCGCCAGCCCGGCCGAGTTGCAGCGCTACACGACCGAGTTCTACACGCTGTCGAAGTCCGTGCGCGCGGCCATCAAGACCGGCGAGACGGCCGCGATCGCGAGCTTCGAGCAGCTGGTCGAGCTGGGCCGCAGCAACCGCCAGCTCGACGCCAACGACCAGGGCGTGGTGCAGGTGGTCGACTGGCTGTGGCAGTACGCCTTCGACCAGCGCGCCTCCGACATCCACCTCGAGCCGCGGCGCGAGCTGTCGGCGATCCGATTTCGCATCGACGGCGTGATGCACACGGTCTACCAGCTGCCGCCCGGCGTGATGAACGCGATGAT
>DATFAY010000382.1:0-6561 GCA_035254085.1 Piscinibacter sp. | reverse complement strand
CGATGCGCTCGGGCGAGAAGAATCGCTACCCGAGTCCCGTCGTCCTGCGCGTCAAGCGCGAACCCACCAATAGCGTTGACGGACCCTAGAGTGCGCGAGCGCCTTCGCGCAGCGCCCGCTCGAGCAGGTCATCGATGAGGTCGATGACGCCATGCGCCCTCTCGCGCCCCGCGCTGCCGACGCCGAGCGCTGCGTGAAGGGACGAGTGCGGTCCCGCACCGGCCTGCCCCGGCTCCTCGGCCGGGAGCCCGTGCGATGCCGCGGCAGCCGGTCGGCCTGTCAGGTCGACCATGGTGCCGACCATCCGCGTGGCGTCGCCACGATGATCGCGCTCGATGACACGGCCGCGCGACAGCATCGTGCGGTAGCCGCTGCCGTTGCTGCGGAGGCGAAATCGCATTTCGTAGCTCGACGAGAAGCCGTCGAGATGCGCTCGCAAGGACACGAGCATCGCATCGACATCGGCCGGGTGCACCCGGCAGCGCCAGAACGCCGTGCTGTCAGGTGCGTGGATGCGGGGGAAGCCAAGGCGCGCCTTCCACGGCGACGCATAGTGAACCGTCTCGGCGCGCGGATCGAGGTCCCAGACGCCGAAGGTGGCGCTCTCCAGCGCCAGCCGCCACCGTCGTTCTTCGGCCGTTCGATCCGAGGTCATCCCGTGGGTCGTGTCGCGAGTGGTTGGAGCCCGGATTCTGGCCCATCGGCTCCGAATCAGCACGCCAACGGGCATGGCCGGCCCGTGATGTTTGCCTCGCGCCTGAGGTCCCCGACGAGTCGAGGCGGGGCCGCTCCGTCAATGCGCCTCGTCCCAATTCGGCCCCACCCCCACCTCCGCCAGCAGGGGCACCTTCAGGTCGGCCACGCCGGCCATGATGCGCGGCACCTCGGCCTTCACCCAATCGAGCTCGCCTTCGGGCACCTCGAACACGAGTTCGTCGTGCACCTGCATCACCATCCTGGTGGCGCGCTGCGCGTCGTCCAGTGCCTGCTGCACGGCGATCATGGCGAGCTTGATCAGGTCGGCGGCCGTGCCCTGCATCGGCGCATTGATCGCTTGTCGCTCGGCGGCCGACTTGCGCGGGCCGTTGGGGCTGTTGATCTCGGGCAGCCACAGGCGCCGGCCGAACACCGTCTCGACGTAGCCCTTGGCCTTCGCGCTCGCCTTGGTCTCGTCCATGTAGCGCTTGACCGCCGGATAGCGCGCGAAATAGCGCTCGATGTACGAGGTGGCGGCGCTGCGCTCGATGCCCAGGTTGGAGGCGAGGCCGAAGGCGCTCATGCCGTAGATGAGGCCGAAGTTGATCGTCTTCGCGTAGCGGCGCTGCTCGCTCGTCACCTGCAGAGGGTCCACCCCGAACACCTCGGCCGCCGTGGCGCGGTGCACGTCCATGCCTTCGGTGAAGGCCTTGAGAAGGCTCTCGTCTTCGCTGATGTGCGCCATCAGACGCAGTTCGATCTGCGAGTAGTCGGCGCTGACGATCGCGTGCCCCGGCGGGGCGATGAACGCCTCGCGGATGCGCCGGCCCTCCGCCGTGCGGATCGGGATGTTCTGCAGGTTCGGCTCGTTGCTCGACAGCCGCCCCGTCACCGCCACCGCCTGCGCATAGTTGGTGTGCACCCGGCCGGTGGCCGGATTCACCATCAGCGGCAGCTTGTCGGTGTACGTGCCCTTGAGCTTGGACAGACCGCGGTGCTCGAGGATCCTCGCCGGCAGCGGATAGTCTTCGGCCAGCTTCTCCAGCACCTCCTCGTCGGTGCTCGGCGCGCCGCTGGCGGTGCGCTTCAACACCGGCATCGCGAGCTTGGTGTAGAGCACGTCGCCGATCTGCTTGGGCGAGCCGATGTTGAACGGCTGCCCGGCGAGCTCGTGCGCCTCGCGCTCGAGCGCCATCATGCGTTCGCCGAGCTCGCGGCTTTGCGCGCGCAGCACCTCGGCGTCGATCAGCACGCCGTGGCGCTCGATGCGCTGCAGCAGCAGCGCCACCGGCATCTCGATGCGCCGATAGACGTCGAGCAGCCCGGGCTCCGCTTCGATCTTCGGCCACAGCGCCTGGTGCACGTGCAGGGTCATCTCGCTGTCTTCGCACGAGTATTCGCCCGCACGCGTGACCTCGACCTGCGCGAAGGGAATCTGGTTCGCGCCCTTGCCGCAGACGTCCTCGTAGCTCAGGCCCTTGCGGCCGAGGTGGCGCTCGGCCAGGCTTTCCAGGCTGTGCGGCTTGTGCGCCTCCAGCACGTAGCTTTGCAGCATGGTGTCGTGCGCATAGCCGCGCACCGCGACGCCGGCGTTGGCGAACACGTGGGCGTCGTACTTGATGTTCTGGCCGATCTTGGCGGCCTGCGCGTTCTCGAGCCAGGGCTTGAGCCGCGCGATCACCTCGTCGAAGGCCAGTTGCTCCGGCGCGCCCGCGTAGCCATGGCGCAGCGGGATGTAGGCGGCCTCGCCCGGCGCGACGCTGAGCGAGATGCCGACGATGCGCGCCACCATGGCGTCCAGCGAATCGGTCTCGGTGTCGATCGCGGTGAGCGGCGCGGCGTCGATCTTCGCCAGCCAGCGCTCGAGCGCCTCTTGCGTGAGCACGATGTCGTAGTGCTTCTCGATCGTTGCCGAGGGAGCCGACGCGGCGGCGGCGGAGACGTCGACGCCGGCGATGGCCGCGTCGCCGCGCAACTCGGCCTCCAGTTCCTTCTTGAGGCTCTTGAAGCCGTAGCGGTTGTAGAAGGCGAGCAGGCCGTCGCGCTCGACGTCGCGCAGGGCCAGCGATTCGAACTCGGGCCAGTCCATCACGTGGCCGCTCAGGTCGCAGTCCGTCACCACGGTGATCAGGCGCCGGCCCTGCGGCAGCCAGTCGAGCGCGCGCCGCAGGTTCTCGCCGGCCACGCCTTTCACGCCGGCGGCCGCGGCCATCACGCCTTCGAGCGAGCCGTGCTCGGCGATCCACTTGGCGGCCGTCTTGGGGCCGACCTTCTCGACGCCGGGCACGTTGTCCACGGTGTCGCCCACCAGCGTGAGGTAGTCGATGATGCGCTCGGGCGGCACGCCGAACTTGGCGATCACGCCGTCCACGTCGAGCCGCTCGTTGCTCATGGTGTTGATGAGCGTGACCTGCGGCGTGACCAGCTGCGCCAGGTCCTTGTCGCCGGTGGAGATGACCACCTTGTGGCCGGCCTTGGCGGCGGCGCAGGCGAGCGTGCCGATCACGTCGTCGGCCTCCACGCCCGGCACTTCCAGCACCGGCCAGCCGAGCAGCTTCACGACCTCGTGGATCGGCTCGATCTGCAGTGCGAGGTCCTCGGGCATGCTCTTGCGCGTCGCCTTGTACTCGGCGTACCAGTCGTCGCGAAAGGTCTTGCCCTTGGCATCGAAGACGCAGGCGGCATGCTCGCAGGGCACCTGCTCACGCAGCTTCTTCATCATGCCCACGATGCCGTGGATGGCGCCCACCGGAAAGCCGTCGGGCGCGCGCAGGTCCGGCAGTGCGTGGAAGGCGCGGTACAGGTAGCTGGAGCCGTCGACCAGCAGCAAGGTGCTGGGATCGGTTTCGGTCGTGTCGCTCATCCGGCGATTGTCATGGATGAAGCGAGCGAGCGCTGCCGCCGGACGCGGCGAAGGCCCAGGCCGCGCGTCAGCGTCGCGCGAGCGCGGCGCGGCGCTTCATGACCGCGTCCAGCTCGGCCAGGAACTCCTTGTAGCGGATCGGCTTCGTGACATAGCCGTCGCAGCCCGCCTCGCGCGTGCCGTCCTCGTCGCCCTTCATGGCGAACGCGGTGAGCGCGATCACCGGGATGTGCCTGGTGCGCGGGTCGGCCTTGAGCAGCCGCGTGGCCGACAGGCCGTCCAGGTCGGGCAGCTGGATGTCCATCAGCACCAGGTCCGGCTGCTCGGCGCGTGCCATCTCCAGCCCGGCGGCGGCATGCTCGGCCTGCAGGATCGTGTGTCCGGCGTTCTCGAGGATGGCCACCGTCAAGGCCATGTTCACGGGCGAATCCTCGATCACCAGTATCCGCAGCATGGGGTCCTTCCCTGGGTACGGCCTGCCCCGGGCAAGCGAGCGCCTGCGCGGCCCGCCGGGGATCGGCGCGCCGCGGTGCGATGGGCGCGCCTACGGTAGCGGCTGGGGTGCGATCGTCAACCTGTAAGCCCTGACAGCTTGCCGCTGTCGACGCCCGGCTGTTAGTGTTCGCTTGCTCGAAGGCGCCGCGGCAGGTATACCCCTCGGACTCCCCTCGCCTGTCGCACCCTGCTGGTCCCGTGTCCACCGGTCAAAGGCAGGGCGCCTTCGAGCACCCCTTCCATGCGAGCGGCCCGGCACCCGGGCACGGCCGGGTGGGCTCTAGAATCTGCGGCATGAATGCCCGCTCCCGTCGTCTTCTGGTCTTCGCGCTGCTCAGCCTCGCCGGTGCGGCGGCGCATGCGCAGGACGCCGCACCGCCCAAGGATCCCGCTCGCGGGGCCGCCAAGGACAACGAACCCAAGGTCCAGAACATCGTGATCGAGGACGACTCGACGCGCATCGAGGAACTGCGGGTGCGCGGCCAGACGCAGCGGCTCACGGTGCAGCCCAAGGGCATGAAGGGCTACGAGATCATCCCGGCCAGCCAGGGGCGCGACATGTCCGACGGCGCCGGCTCGCAGCGCGGCGCTGCCGGCAAGCGGGTCTGGCACATCCTCAGCTTCTGACATGCAGCTTCACGTCGCCTCGCGGGCGCCGAGTCCCTGAACCGATGGCCGTCTTCACCGAGGTCTCGTTCGACGAGGCCGCCACGCTGGTCGCACGCCTGTCCATCGGCGAGCTCACCGCCCTCACCGGCATCAGCTCCGGCATCGAGAACACCAACTACTTCGCGGACACCACGCGCGGGCACTACGTGCTCACGGTGTTCGAACGGCTCGGCTTCGAGCAGCTGCCGTTCTACCTGCACCTGATGAAGCACCTCGCCGCGCGCGGCATCCCGGTGCCCGACCCCCAGCCCGATGCCGACGGGGAGATCCTGCACGCACTCAAGGGCAAGCCAGCGGCGGTGGTCAACCGGCTGAGCGGACGGCATCACCTCGCGCCCGATGCCGACCATTGCGCGAGCGTGGGGGCGATGCTCGCGCGCATGCACCTGGCAGGAGCCGATTTCCCGATGCACCAGCCGAACCTGCGCGGCCTGCCCTGGTGGGAAGTGACGGTGCCGGTGGTGCTGCCCTTCCTGGCGGACGCGCAGCGCGAGTTGCTGACCGGCGAGCTGGCCTACCAGCAGCACCTGGCCGCCTCGGCGCACTACACGGGGCTGCCGCGCGGCCCCATCCATGCCGACCTGTTCCGCGACAACGTCATGTTCGACGGCGACCGGCTGACCGGCTTCTTCGATTTCTACTTCGCGGGCGTGGACACGCTGCTGTTCGACATCGCGGTGTGCCTCAACGACTGGTGCGTCGACCTGGAGTCGGGGCGCCTGGTGGAGGAGCGCGCCAACGCCTTCGTCGCCGCCTACGACGGCGTGCGTCCGCTGGGCGGCGGCGAGCTGCGCCTGATGCCCGCGCTGCTGCGCGCCGCCGCACTGCGCTTCTGGATCTCCCGGCTGTGGGACTTCCATCTGCCGCGCGACGCGGCGATGCTCAAGGCGCACGACCCGGGCCACTTCGAGCGCGTGCTGCGCGAGCGCGTGACCACGCCCTGGCATTTCACGCCGCAGCGCGCGCCGGGTCCATGAAGTTCAGGCATGTCCCGGCGCGCCAGGGCGCCGTCTGGGTGCGCCAGGGTCTGCGCGTGTTCTTCCGGCGGCCGCTGGCCTTCGGCATGCTGCTGTTCATCTACATGTTCGCGGGGCCGCTGCTGATGTTCACCGTCGCGCCCCTGGCGACCGTCGGCTTCATGATCGCCACGCGGCAGTCCCTGGAAGGCGGGTTTCCGTTCGCCACCGTGTTCCTGCAGCCGCTGCAGGCCGGCCGCGCGCAGCGCTGGGCGCAGGTGCGCCTGGGCATCGCGTACGCGGTCGGCATCGGGCTGGTGTTCTGGCTCGCCGACGCCGTCGGCGGCGCCTCGCTCGATGCGCTGCGCGAGGCCGTGGCCACCGGCCGGACCGCGCCCGAGCAACTGGAGCCGCTGCTCGCCGACCCGGCGCTGCAATGGGGTTGGCTGATCCTGGTGGCCGGCATCTCGCTGCTGGCCGTGCCGTTCTGGCATGCCCCCGCGCTGGTCCACTGGGGTGGGCTCGGCGCAGCCAAGTCGCTGTTCTTCAGCACGGTGGCGTGCTGGCGCAACAAGGGCGCGCTGCTGGTCTTCTCGCTCGGCTGGGCAGCGCTGGTGGTGCTGTTCGCGCTGCTGTCGAACCTGCTGTTCGCGCTGCTGGGCATGCCGCAGCTCGCGTTCGCCGTCGTCACGCCCGCGATGCTGATCGTCTCGGCGGCGTTCTACGCGTCGCTCTACTTCAGCTTCGCCGACAGCTTCGAGTGGCCGGCGTCCGCGCCGCCATCCGACACCGTGGAGGCATCCCGATGAACAAGGTCGCCCTCGTCACCGGCGCAGGCAGCGGCATCGGCCGCGCCACCGCGATCGCGCTGCTCGACGCCGG
>DATFAY010000381.1:0-2624 GCA_035254085.1 Piscinibacter sp. | reverse complement strand
GTGCTGCTGCTGGTCGGCATCGTCATCGGCGGCGGCGGTGTGCTGTTCGTGCAGCAGCGCTACCTGCCGCCGCGGCTGTCGGCCGAGGCCTCCGCGGCACTGCGCAGTTCATTCGAGCAGGCCGATGCCGAGCGGCTGCGGCTCGGGCGTGAGCTGGCCGCCACCACCAGCAAGCTCGAGGCCACGCTCGCCAGCAACAAGGGCCTGGCCGACGAACTGGCGAGCACGCGCCGCAGCGCGCAGCGACTGCGCGAGGACGTCGTGTCGCTCGCGTCGTCGCTGCCGCCCGATCCGCGCGGCGGCACGGTGCAGGTGCGCGCCGCGCGGCTCAGCGCCGAAGGCGGCAGGCTGCTCTACGACGTCGTGCTGTCGCGCGAGCGCGCCGCGGGCAAGCCCTTGAGCGGCGTGCTGCAGCTGGTGGTGGCGGGCGCGGGCAAACGCGGCTCGCCCACGACCGTCAAGCTCGAGCCGGTGGCCATCAGCGTCGGCCTCGTCGAGAGCGTGCGGGGCGGCGCGCCGCTGCCCGACGGCTTCGATGCGCGACAAGCCACCATCAACGTGCTCGACCGGCCCGACGGCCGGCTGCTGGGCATGCGGGTGATGCTCGTCAAGTGACGGGGCGGCGCGCGGCCGCGTCGCCGCCGGCGCGCCGCGGGTTTGCGAAAATCGAACTCGACGACCTCCTCGTGGACCTTGCATGAACCCGCTCGACGACCCTCGCCACGACCGCGAAATCGGCATGCGCGACAGCACGCTGGACACCACGCGCATCGACGACGTGCGCATCGGCGCGGTGCGCCCGCTCATCACGCCCGCCTTGCTGCAGGAGCGCGTGCCCGTGCGCGACAACACGCTGGCGCTGGTGGAGACGAGCCGCGCCGCGATCGCCGCGGTGCTGCATGGGCGCGACGACCGCCTGATCGTCGTGGTCGGGCCCTGCTCGATCCACGACCACGAGCAGGCGCTCGAATACGGCCACCGGCTCAAGGCCGTCGCCGACGAGCTGGGCGACGATCTGCTGCTGGTCATGCGCACCTACTTCGAGAAGCCGCGCACGACCGTGGGCTGGAAGGGCTACATCAACGACCCGCACCTCGATGGGAGCTTCGCCATCAACGAAGGCCTGGAGCGCGCCCGCCGGCTGCTGCTGGAGCTGACCACGCTGGGCCTGCCCACCGGCACCGAGTTCCTCGACCTCCTGAGCCCGCAGTTCATCGCCGACCTGATCGCCTGGGGCGCGATCGGCGCGCGCACCACCGAAAGCCAGAGCCATCGCCAGCTCGCCTCGGGCCTGAGCTGCCCGGTAGGGTTCAAGAACGGCACCGACGGCAGCCTCAAGGTGGCGGCCGACGCCATCCTCGCCGCACGCGCGCCCCACGCCTTCATGGGCATGACCAAGATGGGCATGGCGGCGATCTTCGAGACGCGCGGCAACGACGACTGCCACGTCATCCTGCGCGGCGGCAAGGCACCCAACTACGACGCCACCCACGTGGCCGCCGCCTGCGAGGTGCTGCGCGCGGCCGGGCTGCGCGAACAGGTCATGATCGACGTGTCGCACGGCAACAGCAGCAAGCAGCACCGGCGGCAGATCGACGTCGCGCACGACGTCGCGCAGCAGCTCGCCGACGGCGAGCGCCGCATCACCGGCGTGATGATCGAGAGTCACCTCGAGGAAGGCCGTCAGGATCTCGTGCCCGGCGTGCCGCTGCGGCACGGCGTGTCCATCACCGACGCCTGCATCGGCTTCGCGCAGACCGTGCCGGTGCTGCGCGAACTGGCCCAGGCCGTGCGCACGCGGCGCCGCAGCGCGGCGCGCTGAGACGCAGCGACCGCCGCGCCACGTCGGGCGGCGGCACCCGCGGCTCGTGCACCGGGGCCGGGGCGTCAGGCGAGGGTGGGTCCTCGATGTCCGGCGGCGGCACGTCGGGCCGCGGCGGCGGCGGCGCCGGCTGCGGGCCGGGGGCGGGCTCCGGCACCGGCGGGACGGTGTACGCCCACAGCGGCGTATACATTCTTCAGCGCTCGACAAACACTGCCGAAAGCCTGCCGGCGCTCAGTGCGTCGTCGGGCCGCTCGGCTCGGTGCGGCCGGTGTCGCCGACGCCCGACGTGCCGCCGGCCTCGCCGTGCGCCGATGCGCCCGCCTCGCGCACCTCGATGCGCCGCGAGCGCTCCATCTGCGCCTGCTTGGGCAGGTGCACGCTCAGTACGCCCTGGTTGAACTCCGCGCGCACCTGTGCCGGATCGGGCGAGAACGGCAGCTGGATGCTGCGCTGGAAGCGCCCGTAGCTGCGCTCCATGACGTGCATGTTCTTCTGCGTGCGGTCGGTTTCGCACTTCTTTTCGCCGCTGATTGTCAGCATGTCGCCGTCTACGCGCACGTCGACCTCCGAGGGTCGCACGCCGGGCAGTTCGGCCGAGATGCCGATCTCGTGCTCGTCTTCGTGCACATCGATGCGCGGCGCCGACACGATGCCCGCCGCGCCGCCCGCCGCGCCCGCGTTGCCGGTGAACAGGTCGTCGAACAGGCGGTTCATCTCGCGGTGCAGGTCGAGCAGCGGATCCATCGGCCGCAGGTCGCGGCCATAGGAGAAGGGAGCCGGATAACGTGAGGCCATGATG
>DATFAY010000380.1:0-3359 GCA_035254085.1 Piscinibacter sp. | reverse complement strand
CGTCGAAGGCCCGGCGCCGCACCGCTGGGCGCTGCCCGAGGCGGAGTCGATCCCGATCGCGCTCACCGTGAACGAGTTGCTCACCAACGCCGTCAAGCACAGCATCGCCGAGCGCGGCATGCAGGTCACGTGCACGCTGGTGTGCACAGAAGAGGGCGTGCGGGTGCAGATCTCCAACCGCGCGCAGCTGCCGCCGGGCTTCAGCCTGGCGCGCTTCCCGGGCGGCGTGTCGGGCCTGGGCCTGGTGCGCTCGCTGCTGCCGCGGCGCAGCGCGAGCCTCGCGATCGAGCAGCGGGGGGACGACGTGGTGGCGACGGTGTCGCTGGCGCCGCCGGGGATTGCGAGGCTGGAGCCGGCGTAAGGACGGCCCTCGTCTATCATTCTGGAGTCTCCCTCGCGGAGGGAGGCTGGTGGGAGCCGTCGAACTTGCTGGAGCCCCCGCTTGGAGGGGGCGGGGGGAGCGGTGCGATAAGTCATGCCGGCCAGCGGCCGGCTTCACAACCGTGGCGGTGATGCAAGGCAAAGGCAAGATCCTCGTGGTGGACGATGACCGGCTGGTGCTGGCCACGCTCACCCACGGGCTCGCGCAAGCCGGCTACGAGGTGATCGACGCCGACAACGGCGACGACGCCATCCTGCTCGCGCGCGAGCACAAGCCCGACCTCGCGCTGCTGGACATCCGCATGGAAGGCAAGAGCGGCTTTGATGTCGCCGCCTACCTGCGCGAGTACTGCGAGATCCCGTTCATGTTCCTGTCGGCCTTCTCCGACGACGAGACGGTGCGGCAGGTGAAGGCGCTCGGCGCGGTCGCCTACCTCGTCAAGCCGCTGGACATCCGCCAGATCGTGCCGGCGGTCGAGGCGGCGTTCGCGAGCGCCGGCCAGCGCAAGGCCGACACCAACTTCGGCGGCCTGCACCACCCGCGCGGCCCCGCCGCATCGAACGAGCCCATCGCCACGCCGGTGGCGATGGCCGTGGGCGTGCTGATGCATCGCTATTCGCTCGACCGCGCGACAGCGCTCGAGCGTCTGCAGCGCATGGCGGCGAGCGAAGGCGTGGCGCTTGCGGACCAGGCCGAGCGCCTGCTGGCCGCGGTCGAGCTGCTCTCGCGGCCCGCCGCCGGCTGAGGGCGCGGCCTCAAGCCGCGGGGAGTTCGATCAGCGCCGCCAGGCGCACGCTGTCGCGCTCGAAGGCGGCGATCGTGTGATCGGAGATCGGCGCGTGCAGCAGCACGGTGCGCGCCACTTCGACGTGTTTCTCGAAGCGCTGGAGCAGCCGCTCGCGCTGCGCGGCGGGCAGTTCCTGAACCAGGGCGCTCATCAGCGCATCGAGCGCGACGATGCTGCCCTTGAGGTCGCAGATCAGCTCGGTGGCCTCTTGCAGGTTCTTCATGGCGGCCCTCAAAGACAAACCGCGGCCGAAGCCGCGGTTGTGGTGTGAAGCATCGGACCCGCTTGCGGGCCCGATGCGCGGTTCACTCGACCGCGCGGATGTTCGATGCCTGCAGGCCCTTATGGCCTTGCGTCACCTCGAACTGCACGCGTTGGCTCTCGGCCAGGGTCTTGAAGCCGCTGCCCTTGATCTCGCTGAAGTGCGCGAACAAGTCCTTGCCGCCGCTGTCCGGGGCGATGAAGCCGAAGCCCTTGCCCTCGTTGAACCATTTCACGGTGCCGGTTTCTGTCGTCATGTCGATTTCCTATCAGGTGAAAGCGCAGCAACATGCTGCGCAGCGCAGAGACGCCAAGAAGATCACCGATGGGGAGTTCGACCGGGAGCGCCAGCAGGGCTGGCGGAAACAGAAGAGACCTAACGAAAGTCGGTCTTGTGCATGTCTACGAAGCGCATGGTACTCCATCCCTTTGCCGGCGATCTGTTGCGACAAGGGGCTTTCCGGCGCGGGCGGTCCGCGCACGCCGCGTGCCCCGCGGATCACGCGTCGATTTGTGCCGCTACTTCGGCGATCCGGCAAGGCACCGGGCTGGCATGCTCACGGGATGTCTGCCGCATTCACCGAAGAACAAGCCCGCGCCTACATGCACAAGCTGCTGGGCGCGATGGTCCAGGCCGGCGGCTCGGACCTGTTCATCGCCGCCGATTTCCCGCCCAGCATGAAGGCGCACGGCAGCATGAAGCCGCTCACCACGCAGAAGCTCGCGCCCGACATGACGCGCATGCTGGCGCACTCGATGATGAACGAGAGCCAGCGCCAGGAGTTCGCCAAGGAGATGGAGTGCAACTTCGCCATCTCGGTGGCGGGCCTGTCGCGTTTTCGGGTCAACGTGTACGTGCAGCAGCAGTGCGTGAGCATGGTGATCCGCACCATCGCCAGCGAGATCCCCAGCTTCGACAAGCTCAAGCTGCCCGAGATCCTGAAAGAGGTCGTGATGACCAAGCGCGGCCTGGTGCTGGTAGTGGGCGCCACCGGCTCGGGCAAGTCGACCACGCTGGCCGCCATGATCGACCATCGCAACCGCACCTCGGCGGGGCACATCATCACCGTCGAGGACCCGGTCGAGTACGTGCACCCGTCGCGCCAGTCGCTGGTGACGCACCGCGAGGTCGGCGTCGACACCAAGTCGTGGCATCACGCGCTGAAGAACACGCTGCGCCAGGCGCCCGACGTGATCCTGATCGGCGAGACGCGCGAGCGCGAGACCATGGAGCACGGCATCGCCTTCGCGGAAACGGGCCACCTGTGCATGACCACGCTGCACGCGAACTCCACCAACCAGGCGCTGGACCGGATCATCAACTTCTTTCCCGAGCAGCGCCGCCAGCAGCTGCTCATGGACCTGTCGCTCAACCTGAAGGCCGTCATCTCGCAGCGCCTGATCCCGCTGCGCGAAGGCAAGGGCCGCGCGGCGGCGGTGGAAGTGCTGCTCAGCTCGCCGCTCATCTCCGACCTGATCTTCAAGGGCGAGATCCACGAGATCAAGGAGATCATGAAGAAGTCGCGCGAGCTCGGCATGCAGACCTTCGACCAGGCGCTGTTCGACCTGTTCGAGATGGGCCGCATCAGCTACGAGGACGCGCTGCGCTTCGCCGACTCCACCAACGAGGTGCGCCTCAACATCAAGCTGCACGGCAAGGAGGCGAAGGACAAGGACCTCACCAAGGGCATCGAGCACCTCGACATCGTCTGAGCGTTCCTTGGACGAAAATGAAGGGGCCGCGCGAGCGGCCCTTTTCATTTTGCCCGCTTGCCCTATTTGCGGTGGCTGCCGCGCACGATCCTGAACTCGAATAGCCGGCACTCGAGCGCGCCGTTGTAGAGCGGTACCCGGCGCGCGGGCTGCAGGCGGATCAGCTTCGCGAGGCGCAGGTCGGCGGTGAAGAAGTGGCAGCGCCAGCCAGCGAAG
>DATFAY010000379.1:0-5011 GCA_035254085.1 Piscinibacter sp. | reverse complement strand
TGCAGGCCGGCGATCTGCTCGGCGCCGAGCTGGCGCACCACCTTGGCGGGCGTTCCCATGATCATCGAGCCGTCCGGAAACTCCTTGCCTTCGGTCACCAGCGAGCCCGCGGCCACGAGGCAGTGCTTGCCGATCTTCGCGCCGTTGAGCACCACGGCCTGGATGCCGATCAGCGAGCCGTCGCCCACGGTGCAACCGTGCAGCACGGACTGGTGGCCCACCGTCACGTCGCGCCCGATACTGACCGCAAAGCCGTGGTCCGCATGGACGACGGCACTGTCCTGGATGTTGCTGCCGGAGCCGACGCGCAAGAGCTCGGTGTCGCCCCGCAGCACGGCGCCGAACCACACGCTCGCGTTTTCCTCGAGCACCACCAGGCCCATCACCTGGGCGCTGTCGGCCACCCAGGCCCCTTCGGCAAGCTGGGGGGTGTCTTCGTCGAGCTGGTACAGGGCCATGGAGTCACCAATGCAATGCAGGTCGATAATTCTACGGATGGCCTCCATGACCCTGCGCGAGCGTGCCCTGCAGCTGCTGTGCATGAGCGTGCCCGCCGACAAGGCCGCGGCGGCGCGCGAGTTGTTCCTGCGCGCCGAGGCGTACCCGCTCGACCCGTCGGCGCAGATCGAGACACCGTCCGGCCTGCCCGGGCGCCCACCTCGGCCGCGGCTGGTGCCGCCCAAGGACGTGCCCACGCGCTCGCCCTTCACGACCGAAGGGCGAGCCGCCCTGCTGCATGCCATTGCCCACATCGAGTTCAACGCGATCAATCTCGCGCTCGATGCGGTGTGGCGCTTCGCCGGCATGCCCGAGGCCTTCTACCGAGACTGGCTGCGCGTCGCGGGCGAGGAGGCCTTGCACTTCACCTTGCTGCGCGAGCACCTGCTGGGCATCGGCCACGACTACGGCGACTTCGACGCGCACGACGGCCTCTGGCTGATGGCCGAGCGCACCGCGCACGACGTGGTCGCGCGCATGGCGCTGGTGCCGCGCACGCTCGAAGCGCGCGGCCTGGACGCCACGCCGCCGCTGCAGGCGAAGTTCGCGCGGGCCGGCGACGCGCGCGCGGTGGAGATCCTCGGCATCATCTTGCGCGACGAGGTCGGCCATGTCGCGATCGGCAATCGCTGGTACCGCTGGCTGTGCGAGCGCGACGGGCTGGACCCGGTCGCCCTGTATGCGCAGCTGGTGGCGCGCCACGCCGCGCCGCGGCTGCGCCCGCCCTTCAACGAGGCGGCTCGACGCGCCGCGGGCTTCAGCGACGAGGAACTGGCCCGGCTGGCATCGGGCGGCTGAGCCCCGGCGGCGCGTGCATCGGCGCGACATACACTTCGCGCTGCTCCTGACACGCAATCGCCGGGGATTCGATGAACGCTGCCATGCTCCAACGTCTCGTCCACGCGGGCTGCGCCGGCCTCGCGGCCTTCGCGCTCGCGGCCTGCAGCAAGCCCGAGGCGCCGCCCGCGGCCTCGGGCGCCTCGGCCGCCGCGCCGGCGGCGCATGCCTACGTCGTGGGCACCGATGCCGCCTATGCGCCCTTCGAGTCGCAAAACGAGAAAGGCGAGATCGTCGGCTTCGACATCGACGTCGTGAGCGCGATCGCGAAGAAGGCCGGCATCGAGGTCAAGTTCGTCAATACGCCGTGGGAAGGCATCTTCAACGCGCTGCAGCAGGGCGACCGCGACCTGCTCGTGTCGTCGATCACCATCACCGACCAGCGCAAGCAGACGATGGACTTCACCGATCCCTACTTCGACGCCAACCAACTCATCGCCGTGCGCGCCGATTCCAAGGTCGCCCGCTTCGAGGACCTGAAGCCGCTGAAGATCGGCGTGCAGAACGGCACGACCGGCGACGAGGCCGTTTCCAAGCTGCAGGGCAAGAACAGCACCAACATCAAGCGCTTCGAGTCGACGCCGCTGGCGCTCAAGGAACTCGAAGCCGGCGGCGTCGATGCCGTGGTCGCCGACAACGGCGTGGTCATCAACTACGTGGCCCACAACGCGGGCAGCAAGTTCAAGACCGTGAACGACCCGGGCTTCGTGCCCGAGCACTACGGCATCGCCGTGCGCAAGGGCAACGCCGAGTTGCTGGCCAAGCTCAACCAGGGGCTGGCCGCGATCAGGGCGGATGGCACCTATGCCGCCCTGCACGCCAAGTATTTCGGCGCAGGCGCGCCGGCGGCCAAGTAAGCGCGCCGTGGGCCTGCTCGACCTGCGCTGGGGCATCCTGCTCGGCTACGCGCCGCTCTTCGCGGCCGGGCTGTGGATGACGCTGCAGCTCACGCTGGTGGCGATCACCGGCGGCCTGCTGCTTGGCGTGCTGCTCGGCCTCGTCAGCAGTTCGGGCGACGCGCCCCGCTCCGCGTCGCGCGCCGGCGCCGCCCTGTGGACGGCCCTGCGGCTGGCGACCCGCGGCTACGTCGGCTTCTTCCGCGGCACGCCGCTGTTCGTGCAGATCCTGCTGGTGCACTTCGCGCTCATGCCCACGCTCATCCATCCCGACGGCGGGCTGCTGCTGAGCGGCGAGGCGGCGCGTGAATTCCGCCAGGACCATGGCGCCTTTTTCTCTGGCGCGCTGGCCCTGACCTTGAACGCCGGCGCGTACATCTCCGAGATCCTGCGAGCGGGCATCCAGAGCATCCACGGCGGACAGACACAGGCCGCCTACAGCATCGGCCTCACGCACCGGCAGGCGATGCGCTACGTGGTGTTGCCGCAGGCGTTCCGGCGCATGGTCCCGGCGCTGGTCAACGAGGCGGTGACGCTGGTGAAGGACTCCTCGCTGGTGTCGGCCATCGGACTCGCCGAGCTCGCGCTGGCAGCACGCACCGTGGCCGGCGCGTATTCGCGCTACTGGGAGCCGTACCTCTTCATCTCGGCGGTGTACCTCGTGCTCACCTTGGTGCTGTCGACCTTGGCCAAGCGGCTCGAAGCCCCTGCCCACCTGCGCGGACGTTGAACCGCTTGGCGCATCCCCGCGCTCACGCGCGTGCAGCGCGCGCGCAACATGCGGGTGCCTAGGGGGGTTGTGGCGCGGGTCTTGCTCGTACGATAGCGCGCCCGTTCGGGCAAGAGGAGGAGTCGGGCGACACGCGAGCCACACGATGGCTTGGCAGCGCGCATCGGCTCGCGTGCAGTTGATGCTCAGACCATCTGGAGGAAAACCCGTGCCGAAGAACCCGCTTGCCCCCGCCGTCCTGTCGGCCGTTGCCGTCGCCTGCCTGTCGACCCTCGACGCGCGCGCCCAGCAGGCGCCCGCTCCTGCGGCAGCGGCCTCCGCGCCGAAGGCCGTGCTGCTCGACGAGGTGATGGTCACTTCGCAAAAGCGCAAGGAAGACGTGCGCAAGGTGCCGCTGAGCGTGTCCGTCCTGGGCGGCGAGGCGCTGGAGGACAACCACATCGCCAACTTCGTCGACCTGGCCAGCGTGCCCAACGTGTCGTTCTCCAGCCAGGCGGGCAGCGGCTTGAGCACGATCGCGATCCGCGGCATCAGCTCGCAGGCCGGATCGGCCACCGCGGCCGTCTACCTCGACGACGTGTCGCTCACCACCCGCAACATCTACAGCCAGGGCACCGCCGAGCCGCGCTTCTTCGACCTCGACCGGGTGGAGGTGCTGCGCGGTCCGCAGGGCACGCTGTACGGCGCGAGCTCGCTGGGCGGCACCATCAAGTTCGTCAGCAAGCAGCCGGACGCGAGCCACTACGAGGGCTACGCGAACACCGAGCTGTCCAGCACCTCGCACGGCGGAGCCAACTACATGGCGCAAGGCGTGCTGAACGTGCCGCTCGTGAAGAACCGCATCGGCCTGCGCATCGGCGTGCAGACCGGCAAGGACAGCGGCTACATCGACCAGGTCGACCCCAACACGCTGGCGGTCGTCGACAAGGGCATCAACAGCTCGCACTGGGACGTGCTCAAGCTCGCGCTGAAGGCCGATCTCGCGCCGGGCTGGTCGGCCACGCCGGCGCTGTTCCACCAGCGCTTCAAGAGCGACGACATCGACGCGGCCTACCTCACCGTCGGCGAGGCGCAGCGCACCGACGGCAGCATGCCGCCGCTGGCGCTCTTCCAGACCAGCAAGACGGTGCGCGAGCCGGGCACCGACAAGCTCACGGTGCCCAGCCTCACCGTCAACGGCGACCTCGGCTTCGGCGACCTCACCGGCATCCTGAGCGGCTACACCCGGCGCTTCGAGCGCATCCAGGACGGCACCTTCGTCAACGTGCCCTACATCGCGTCGGTGGTGACCGATCCGGCACTGAGCGCCGCCGTGGCGCGGCTGCCCTCGGCGGTCATGCTGAACAACAAGGTGGACCAGACCTCGCTGGAGCTGCGCGTCGCGTCCAAGGACTACGACCCGGGCCGCGGCCCGCTCACCTGGATCGGCGGCGTGTACCTGGCGAACACCCGCACGCAGGTGTTCGACAACGAGCCGGTGTTCGGCATCAACGCGGCCTTCACCGCGGCCGGCAAGGACATCAACGACCCGAACGAGCTGGCCGACAGCTTCCCCGGCGCGTTCACCGGCGACAGCTCCTACTACAGCGCACGCCACTACCACGACAAGCAGTCGTCGGTGTTCGGCGAGCTGACCTACCACGCCAGCCCCACCCTGCGCGGCATCGTCGGCCTGCGCGTGCTGCGCGCTTCGCAGCACTTCACCCGTGAAGGCGACTTCTATTACGCCGGCGGGCCGAGCTCGGTGGTCATCGACAGCAGTTCGCATGCCGTCACGCCGCGCTTCGCGCTGAGCTGGGATGCCGATCCCGCGACCACCGTCTATGCCAACATCGCCAAGGGCTTCCGGCTCGGCTCAGCCAACCGCCCGGTGCCCGACACCGCGCTCGTGCGGCAGGACATCCAGGATCTGCACCTGCCGATCACCAGCCCGCCCGACTCGTACCAGCCCGACAGCCTGTGGAGCTACGAGCTGGGCACCAAGTCGCGCCTGCTCGACAACCGGCTCACGCTCAACCTCGCCGTCTTCCACATCGACTGGAAGGACATC
>DATFAY010000378.1:0-3879 GCA_035254085.1 Piscinibacter sp. | reverse complement strand
GCATCATCGAGAAGGGGAGTTCGCGATGACCACCCTGGTCCCCATGCCCGCCGAAGACTTCGCGTCCTTCGAATCCGAATCCACCTCCGGCTACGCGCAGGACAACCTGCGCTCCGGCCGCTGGCCCGCATCCACATGCGTCGAACGCGCCCGCGCCGAGTTCCACCGCCTGCTGCCCGAGGGCCTGGCCACGCCGGGACACTTCATCTACAACATCCACGACGAGGCCCAGCACGAGAACGTCGGCTTCATCTGGCTGGCGGAGACCGACAACGATGGCGTGCGCACCGGGCACGTCTACAACATCGTCATCCGTCCCGATCGGCGCGGCCGCGGCCACGCGACGGCGGCGCTCAGGCTGATCGAGGCGCAAGGCCTGGCGCGGGGCCTGTCGGCGATCTCGCTGCATGTGTTCAGCCACAACGCGGGGGCGCAGGCCTTGTACCGCTCGATCGGCTACGGCATCACCGGGTTCAACATGATCAAGCCTTTGCAGCGCGAGGGCGCCTGAGCCAACGCGTTCGGTCCCGCGGCGCGTGCGGCTGCCCGCCTAGTCGAAGATCTCGCTGAGCCAGGACTTCTTGCGCCGGTAGTGATGTCCATGGCTGTCATGGTGACCGGAGTCCACGAACTCCGGCCGCCTGAAGTTCGGATGCACGGTGCCGCCGGGGTCATTCGCGGCGGCAGTCTGCGCCGATCCCATCTGCACCAGCTTGTCCAGTTCGCCGCGGTCAAGCCAGACGCCCCGGCATTGCGGGCAGTAGTCGATCTCGACGCCCTGGCGGTCGGTCATCAGCAGCGTCGTGTCGGGGCAGGTCGGGCACTTCATGAGATCTCCAATCGGTTCGCGCTTCGGCATGGTCTTTGGTGCGGTCGAGCATCGAGGGCCGGCCTTAAGGATTTCTTAGCGGCAGCGCGAGCAGTACGCTGCCGTTGACGCGAGTCAAGACCGGGCCACGACCCGAAACACAGAATCGATTCGAGTCGCGCTGCGCGACCGACATGTCGTCGTGTCGTTCCCGTCCTGACTCCTGATCCGCGATGACGGCCGCCCAACTGCTAGGCCTGATCACCGCCGCCTTGCTGCTGCAACTGGCGGCGGGCATCGGCGTCGCGGCATGGCGGCGGCGATCGGCTCCCATCGAACCGCGGGTCAGCGACGCGCCCCACGCCGCCCCGGATGCAGCCTGGGCCGGGTGGCGAGAGTTTCGTGTCGCCGAGCGTCGCGTCGAGGACGCCGCGCAGTCCCAGTGCTCGTTCTACCTGCAGCCGGTCGACGGGCTGCCCTTGCCGCCATTCAAGCCGGGCCAGTTCCTGACCTTCTCGCTCGATGTCGCGGCGCCGGGCCCGGATGGCGCCGCTGCGATGCGTGCCGTCACCCGCTGCTACTCGCTCTCGGACCGGCCCGACCCGGCGCAGTACCGCGTGACGATCAAGCGCATACCCGCGCCGGCCGACCAGCCCGACCTTGCGCCGGGCCTTTCCTCCAACCACTTCCACGATCACGTCCGCGAAGGCGACGTGCTGCGCGTGAAGGCGCCGTCCGGGCACTTCTTCATCGACCCGGACGCGAGCGTGCCGGTGGTGCTGATCGGCGGCGGCATCGGCATCACGCCGATGATGAGCATGCTGCGATGGTGCATGGCAGAACAACCGCAGCGCGCGGTGCACCTGTACTACGGCGTGCGCCACGGCGGCGAGCACGCGTTCAAGCAAGCGCTCGAGGACATCGCTGCTGCACACCCCGCGCTGCGCCTCAACGTCGCGTACAGCCGCCCGGCGGCGGCCGACGTCCAGGGGCGCGACTACCAGCATGCGGGTCACGTCGACCTCGAGCTCCTGCGTCGCACGCTGCCCCACGGGCGCCACCAGTTCTACGTCTGCGGGCCGGCGGCAATGATGCAGTCGCTGGTGCCCGCGCTCGCGCAATGGGGTGTGCCGCTCGGCGACATCCACTACGAAGCCTTCGGACCCGCGTCGGTGAGGTTGCCCGGTGCTCCTGAGCCGGCGGCGCTCGCGGGCGACGCATTCGAAGTGCACTTCCGCCGTTCGGGGCGCACGCTGGCATGGGACGGTCGCGACGCGTCGCTGCTGGATTTTGCCGAACGCCACGGCATCGAGGTCGAGTCCGGATGCCGCTCGGGCGGCTGCGGCAGCTGCGAGACCCGGCTCATCGAAGGATCGGTGCAGTACGAGCACGCGCCCGACCACGACGTGGCGCCGGGGCATTGCCTGCTTTGCGTCGGCCGGCCCTCGTCCGCTGTGGTGCTGGAGGCCTGATGCCGCTGAAGGCCCGCATCATTCGCCGGGAGGTGCTGCCCTTCCTGGCGAGCTTTGCGGCGCTCGCGCTGCTGGCGCTGGCCCTCGATGGCCTGCTGCACCAGCTCGACCTGCTGTGGGTCGGCCGCTGGCTGGGTATTCCCGGGATCTTGATGATCATCGGGTCCACGGCGTACTCGCTGCGCAAGCGAAAGCTGATCCGGCGCGGTCATCCGGCGGCGCTGCTGCGCTGGCATGAGGCATTGGCCTGGCTCGGGTCGCTGCTGGTGCTGGTGCACGCCGGCGTGCACTTCAACGCCATCCTGGGCTGGCTGGCCGTCGGGGCGATGCTGATCAACGTCGGCAGCGGGCTGACCGGCAAGTTCCTGCTGGACCGCTCTCGCCGCCGCCTGGAGGAGGCCCGAAATCGCATGCGCGCGCACGGGCTCGCCGGCGAGGAACTCGAAGACCGCCTGTACTGGGACAGCCTGACCTTCGACGTCGTCAAGCAGTGGCGCGTCGTGCACTTTCCGATCACGCTCGCTTTCGCGGTGCTCGCGACGGCGCACATCGTGGCGATCTTCCTGTTCTGGGGCTGGAAGTGAGGCAGCGCCCGGTTCTCTGGATCGTCGTCGCGCTCAACCTCGTCGCGCTGGTCGCGCTGGCCTTCGCCTACCCGCACTTGATGGTGAGCCCCGGGCCGCTGGTCAAGGGCCATGCCGAGTTGACCGGCAACTGCTTCGCCTGCCATGCGCCGCTGCGAGGCGCGTCGTCATCACGCTGCGTCGAGTGTCATGCGATCGCGGACATCGGCCTGCGCACGACCAAGGGCGTGCCGATCGCCACCGGCACCATCAAGGGATCGTTCCACCAGGAGCTGATCGAGCAGGACTGCATGGCCTGCCACAGCGACCATCAAGGTCCCAAGCTCACCAAGCGCAGCCGCAAGCCGTTCTCGCACGTTCTGCTCAAGGAGACGGTGCGGGGCCGCTGCTCCTCGTGCCATGCCGCGCCGAAGGACACGGTGCACCGCGACTTCAAGGTGGAATGCGGGCAGTGTCACCGCAGCACGGCCTGGAAGCCGGCACAGTTCGACCATGCGCTGCTGCCCCCGGCGGTGCTCGATCGATGCAGTGGCTGCCACAACCCGCCCACCGACCGGCTGCATCGACAGGTCCAGGGCAGCTGCAAGGCCTGCCACAAGACCGAGGCCTGGAAGCCGGCGACCTTCGACCACGACAAGCACTTCGTCCTCGACCGCGACCACCAGGCGAGCTGCGAGACCTGCCACACGAACAATGACCACAGCCGCTACACCTGCTACGGCTGCCACGAGCACTCGCAGGCGAAGGTGCGCGCGGAGCACGTCGAGGAAGGCATTGCGAACTTCGAGAACTGCGTCGAGTGCCATCGCGATCCGCGCGCGGAGCCGGAAAAGCATGGCAACGGCAGGGGCCGCGAGCGGGAGCGGGACTGAACCGGGGACGCCGGGCTGCACAATGACCGCTCTTCGTGGCCACCAAGGCAGCAGATGACCAGCGCTTCAGCACACCCTCGTACGTCTCACGTCATTGAGACAGAAGCACAACTGCGTGCGCTCATCGGCGAGCCCGCCGAGCT
>DATFAY010000377.1:0-2000 GCA_035254085.1 Piscinibacter sp. | reverse complement strand
CTCGTGCAGCTGGCGCACCCGCGCGATCATCGGCTCGGCGCGGCTGCGCGCGGCATACACCGTCGTGACGGTGGCGGCTGCGGTGCGCTGCAGGCGCTGCAGCGGCTGGGTGCGAAACGAGGTGTGGTCCCACACGCCGCTGCGCACGCGGGGCTCGGCCAGCTCCAGCACCACCGCGGCCACGCCGCCGACGAACAGCGTGACCGGGTTCTTGAACACCCGCCACGAGACCGAGTCGTGCGCGACCAGGGCCGCTTCGCCCGCGGGCCGGCTGAAGTCCTCGGCCGCGCGGCCCGGCGGCTGGAACAGGTGGGCGACCTGCGCTTCGACGCGCCGATGCAGCGGCGCAGGAAGCTGCCAGGCGACGGGCTCGGACAGCATGCGTCGAGCTTACTGCGCCGCATGCGCCGACCCTGCGCCGTCGTGGGCTTTCGTTCGGTTGGTAACACCGCGACTCCGTAGACTGGTCGCAAATCACAAGCGACGGCCAGGGAGAGGCGACATGCGCCAGACAAGGCGCGCACCGGCCCCAGGCCGCGTGCGCCATCGTGAATGCACACCGGGCCGATGGCTCGCACGTGCCATCGGGTGCGCCGTGATCGCGGCCGGCTCCGCGGCCGCACGCGCCCAGCCGTCCGTGCCTTGGATGCCGGATGCGTCCACACGCCACCAGGTCGAGCTGCTCGTCGACGAGGCCGGACTCGACCTGCCGCTGACGCAATGGCCGCTGCCGCGTGCGGCCGTGCAGCGCGCCATCGACGCCCTGCCTGCGACCCTGCCCGACGCGCTGGATGCCGCACGATCGCACGTCGAGCGCAGCCTGCGTGCGCAGGACGAAAGCCGGCTCACGCTGCGGCTGCGTAACAAGGACGAGGCGATCGCCGGTTTCGGCGACGACGCGACGGCGGGCACTTCGCTGGGCGTGCGCAGCCGAAGCTGGTCCGCCGACCGGCTGGCCGTGCAGTTGGGCGGCCGTGTCGATCCTGCGGCCACCCATGGCGGGCAGTTCCGCCTCGACGACAGCGCAGTGGCGACCGAGTTGCTCGGCTGGCAATTGCAGGCGTGGGCGCATCGCAGCTGGTGGGGGCCGGGTTGGCAGGGCAGCCTGGTGCTGGGCAACAATGCGCCGCCGTTCGCCGGGGTCGGTTTCCAGCGCGCGTCGGCGTCGACTTCCACCCCGCCGCTGCTCGCGTGGCTGGGTCCGTGGAACTTCGAGTTCTTCGTCGCCCAGGACGAAGGCGGGCGCCACGCCTTCTTCGTCGGCAACCGCTTCACCTTCAAGCCATGGCGCCGGCTGGAGATCGGCCTCACCCGCACCGCGCAGTGGGGCGGCGCCGGTCATCCGAACTCGGTCAAGAGCTTCGCCAAGATGCTGCTGGGCATCGGGGTCAATCCGAACACGCCCGCGGAGGTCCCCGAGGATCCGGCCAACGAGATGTCGGGCTACGACCTGCGGCTGCGCTGCGGCGATGCCCTGCGCTGCGCGGTCTACACGCAGCTGATCGGCGAGGACGCGACGCACGGCTGGCCGGGGCGGTTCCTCGGCTTGTACGGCATCGAGTCGTGGTCGGCCGACGGCACGCAGCGCTGGTTCGGCGAATTCGCCGAGACCCTGTGCGGCGGCTTTCGCGAGCACAACCCGATGCGGCCCTGCGCCTACCGCAACCACGGCTACCCGGAGGGCTATGCGAGCGCCGGCCGCTGGATCGGTTCGCCCTTCGGGCCGGACTCGCGCGTGCTGACGCTGGGCTGGATCGACGCCGCGGGCGGCACCACGCTGCGCGTGCACCGCGGGCGCATCGGCTCGCGCGTCGGCAGCTTCAGCGCGCTGGACCATGATCCGCAGACGAGCGGCCCGCTGCTGGGCCTGTCGGCACGCCAGGCGTTCCAGTGGGAGGGCATCGACCTCGTGGCCGAACTGGACTGGCTGCACGTGCGTGCGCCCGATGGCGCGCACACCGATGCGCGCATCGGCCTGCAATGGCGCGCGAGCCTGGACG
>DATFAY010000376.1:0-16374 GCA_035254085.1 Piscinibacter sp. | reverse complement strand
CAACGTCGTTCCTCGGCTACGCTTCGCCCACCTCGTGCTGGGAGACTCCCGATGAAGTGGCTGCGTCGCTTTGCGATCCTGATCCTGCTGCTGGCCGTGGCGCTGGCCGGCGCGGCATGGTTCTATACGCGGCAGGCGCTGCCGCAGACCGAAGGCACGCTGCGCCTGGAAGGCCCGCATGCCGAGATCAGCATCGAGCGCGATGCGCGGGGCATCCCGACCATCAAGGGCGCCTCGATCGACGACGTGCTGTTCGGCTTGGGCTTCGTCCACGCCCAGGACCGGCTGTGGCAGCTGGAGACGCACCGGCGCATCGGCTCCGGACGCCTCGCGGAAGCCTTCGGCGAAGGCGCGCTGGACAACGACAAGTTCCTGCGTGCGCTCGGCGTGAAGCGTGCCGCGAAGGTGCAGTGGGCCCACGCCAGCCCGCAGGCCAGGGCGGCGCTCGGCGCCTATGCCGCCGGCATCAACGCCTACCTGAAGAACGCGATGAAGGCGCGGCCGCCGGAATTCGTCGTGCTGGGGCTGCATCCCGAGGAATGGACGCCCGAGGACAGCATGGCCTGGGCCATCATGATGGCTTGGGACCTCGGCGGCAACTGGACCACCGAGCTCACGCGCATGCGGCTGTCGCTGCGCATGCCGGTGGCGCGCATCGACGAGCTGATCCCGCCGTATCCGGGCGACAAGCCGCTGATCCAGACCGACTACGCCGCGCTGTACCGCGAGCTCAAGGTCGACGGCCGGCTCGGCCAGCAGGCACTGGCCGCCGCGCCGGAAAGCGGCATCGAAGGCATCGGCTCGAACAACTGGGTGGTGCATGGTTCGCACACCGTCACGGGCAAGCCGCTGCTCGCCAACGACCCGCACCTCAAGCTGAGCGCCCCGGCGCTGTGGTACTTCGCGCGGCTGGAGGCGCCCGGGGTCAAGGTGGCGGGCGCCACGCTGCCCGGCCTGCCCGGCGTGGTGCTGGGCCAGAACGAGCATGTCGCCTGGGGCTTCACCAACACCGGCCCGGACGTGCAGGACCTCTACCTCGAACGCATCAAGCCCGACGATCCGACGCAGTACCAGACGCCCACCGGCTGGGCCAGGTTCGACACGGTCGAGGAGGTGATCAAGGTCAAGGGCCGCCCCGACGTGAAGATGACCCTGCGCGCCACGCGCCACGGCCCGGTGATCTCCGATGCCGGGAGCGTCGCCGAGGGCGTGATCGGCCCGGCCAACCACCCGAGCTATGCGCTGGCGATGCGCTGGACGGCGCTCGATCCGGATCCGGGCACGATCGACGCGTCCATCGGCTTCGACACGGCGCACTCGGTCGCGGAGTTCATCGCCGCATCGGCGCACTACACGGCGCCGATGCAGAACATGGTCGTGGCCGACCGAGACGGCCATATCGCCGAGGTGTCGGCCGGCCGGGTGCCGCTGCGCAAGCCCGAGAACGACCTCAAGGGCCAGGTGCCGTCGCCAGGCTGGGAGGCGCGCTACGACTGGGCCGGCTACCTCGACCCCGCGCAGACCCCGCGCGAGATGGACCCGGCGCGCGGCTGGATCGCCACCGCCAACCAGCGCATCCATCCGCTCGACTACCCGCACTACATCACCAACGAGTGGGCGTTGCCGTACCGCATGCAGCGCATCGAGCAGCTGTTGCGCGCGCGTCCCCAGCACAGCATCGACAGCCTGCGCGCGATCCAGGGCGACGTGGTGTCGCTGGCGACGCGGCGGCTGCTGCCCTACCTGCAGAAGGCGCGCTCGAACCACCCGCTGGCGGCGGCCGCGCAGGAGCAACTGGCGGGTTTCGACGGCACCATGGCGGCCGACCGCGCGGCGCCGCTGATCTTCTGGGTCTGGACACGCCATCTGGCGCAGGGCCTCTTCGCCGACGAGATGGGCGCGGCGCAATGGGAGCGTTCGAGCCGGCTCTTTCGCGACGCCACCGAAGGCGTGCTGGAGCGAGACGACCGCTGGTGGTGCGACGACAAGACGACGCCCGCGGTCGAGACCTGCGAGCAGCAGATCGACACGGCGTTCACCAAGGCGCTCGACGAACTGCAGGCGTCGCAAGGGCCCGACGTGTCCAAGTGGCAATGGGGGCGGGTGCACGTGGCGCGCTCCGAGCACCGGCCATTCAGCCGGGTCAAGGCCCTGGCGCAATGGTTCGAGTTGCGCAGCCCGGTGGGCGGCGACACCTACACCATCAACGTGTCGCGCGTGACCTTGAAGCCGGATGCGACGACCGGCGAGATGTACCTGGACGAACACGGCCCGTCATTGCGCGCCTTGTACGACCTGGGCGACCTCTCGCAGTCGCGGTTCATGCATTCGAGCGGGCAGTCGGGCATCTTCTTCTCGCCCTTGTACCGCGACTTCGTCGAGCCGTGGGCCAAGGTCGAGTACGTGCCGCTGTGGGGCGAAGGAAGCGGCAAGACCTTGGTGCTGGCGCCGTTGAACGGCCGCTAGACGTGGCCGAACAGGGCCTTGCGCTGCGGCGTGTACTTCCACCACGGCGCGGCAGGGGCGCCGGCCATGAAGTCGACGGCGGCCATGAAGGTGTCCAGCACGCATGGATCCTGACGGTGGCCGGTGGCGGCGCACAGCTTCTGGTACAGCACGAAGGCATCCTTGCCGCGCAGGTCGCGCGGCTCACGGATGCCGATGGCTCGCAGGTCCGCAGCGAGCGCCGGGCCGATGTTCGGCAGCTGCTCGAGCGTGCGGCAGTCGGCCGCGCTGGCGGCCTTGGGGGCTTTGATCACCACGGCGCACTCCATGATGGCGGCCATCACATCAGCATGTTGTTGCGGATGAGCCCGACCGCGAGCCCTTCGAGCTGGAAGTCCACGTCGCCGAAGGGCACGACGATGGTCTTGAAGTCGGGGTTCTCGGGGATGAGCTCGATGCTGGTGCGGGTGCGCTTGAAGCGCTTGACGGTGACGTCGTCGCCGAGGCGGGCGACGACGATCTGGCCGTTCTTGGCGTCGGTGGCTTTCTGCACGGCGAGCAGGTCGCCGTCCATGATGCCGGCGTCGCGCATGCTCATGCCGCGCACCTTGAGCAGGTAGTCGGGGCGGCGCGCGAACAGCGTCGCCTCCATGAGATAGGTCTGGTCGATGTGCTCCTGGGCCAGGATCGGACTGCCCGCCGCCACACGGCCGACCAGCGGCAGCGACAGCTGCGCCAGGCTGGGCAGCGGCAGGCTGAACTGCTTGCCGCGGCTCTCGTTGAGCGCGCGCAGTGTGTCAGACTTGAGCCGGATGCCGCGCGAGGTGCCGCCCACCAGCTCGATGACGCCCTTGCGCGCCAACGCCTGCAGGTGCTCCTCGGCCGCATTGGCGGAGCGAAAACCGAGCTCGCTCGCGATCTCGGCACGCGTGGGCGGCGCGCCGGTGCGCTCGATCGCGCTTTGCACGAGATCGAGAATCTGCTGCTGTCGTTCGGTCAGTTTGGGAGCGTCGTGCACGGTGGTCCTCGAAGTGATTCGTCGAATTCGCTGCCTGCCAATGACTGCTGGTGGCCACGCATCGAACTGAACATTCATCCAGTACCTGTATTTTCATCCAGCCTCGCCAAAAATGCAAAACAAGGGACGAATCGTGGTCGTGCTCGGCACGGGCGGCACCATCGCCGGCACGGCGGCCGATGCCGCCGACAACGTCGGCTACACCGCGGCGCAGCTGGGCGTGGCCCAACTGGTGAAGGCGGTGCCCGCCCTGGCCGGCACGCCGCTCGAGTCCGAACAGGTGGCGCAACTCGACAGCAAGGACATGGACCAGCTCGTCTGGCGGCAGCTGGCGCTGCGCTGCGCCCATCACCTGGGGCGAGACGAGGTCGCGGGCGTGGTGGTGACGCACGGCACCGACACGCTGGAAGAGACCGCCTGGTTCCTGCAGCGGGTGCTGGCGCCGGCCAAGCCGGTGGTGCTCACCGGCGCCATGCGGCCGGCCACTGCGCTGCAAAGCGACGGCCCGCAGAACCTGCTCGATGCGGTGTCGCTGGCGCAGCAGCCCGGCGCGAGCGGGGTGCTGGCGGTGTTCGCAGGGCAGGTGTGCGGCGCTCGCGACGTGCGCAAGCGCCATCCCTATCGCCTCGATGCCTTCGGCTGCGGCGATGCCGGTCCGATCGGCTGGATCGAGGAAGGCGTGCTGCGCCGCTTCAGGCCGTGGCCGGACGATGCCGGCATCGGCGTGGCCGTGCTGCCGGCGGACGCCGCCGCCTGGCCCAAGGTGGAGATCGTGATGAGCCACGCGGGTGCGGGCGCGGCGGTGGTGCGGGCGCTGTGCGCAGCCGGCGTGCAGGGGCTCGTGGTCGCAGCCACCGGCAACGGCAGCGTGCACCGCGATCTCGAAGCCGCGCTGATCGAGGCGCAACAGCGCGGCGTGCGGGTGCTGCGCAGCACCCGCTGCCGCGATGGCCGCGTCATCGCGACGCCGGCCGACCGGCTGCCCGCGGCCGACGACTTGCCGCCGGAGAAGGCGCGGGTGGAACTGCTGCTGCAGTTGCTGTAGCAGCGGGTGCCGCTCAGACCAGGTTCAGCGCCACGTCGATGTTGCCGCGGGTGGCGTTCGAGTACGGGCAGACCTGGTGCGCGGCGTGGATCAGCTTCTGCGCGGTCTCGAGCTCGACGCCGGGCATGGACACGTTGAGCGCGACCTGGATGCCGAAGCCGGCCGGGATCGGGCCGATGCCGACGTCCGCGGTGACCGACAGGTCGGCGGGCAAGGCGACCTTCATCTTGCCCGCGACCACCTTCATCGCGCCGATGAAGCAGGCCGAATAGCCGGCCGCGAACAACTGCTCCGGGTTGGTCCCGGGGCCGCCGGCGCCGCCGAGTTCCTTCGGGGTCGACAGGCGCACTTCGAGTGCGCCGTCGGACGACTTCGAGCTGCCTTCGCGGCCGCCGGTCGAGGTGGCGTGGGCGGTGTAGAGAACCTTGTCGAGTGCCATGGAGCTTCCTTGGTTGGTGGAGTTGCAGGGTCGTGAAGGCGAGGGCCGCGTCAGGTGGCCTCGCCCAGGGAGAAGCGCTGAACCTGGTCGCGCAGCTGCTTGAGGCGGCGCGTCAGGGCGGCGAGTTCGTCGAGCTCGCAGCCCGCGGCGCACGCGACCTGCGGCGGCACCTTGGCGGCGCGTGCCTTCAGTGCGCGGCCCGCAGCCGTGAGGTGCAGCAGCACCCGTCGCTCGTCGGCGTGGTCGCGCTGGCGCTGGATCAGGCCCGCGGCCTCGATCCGCTTGAGCAGGGGCGTCAAGGTGCCGGAGTCCAGCTGCAGGCGCTGGCCGAGCTCGGACACGGTGATCGCGTCGTGCTCCCACAGCACCAGCATGGCGAGGTACTGCGGGTAGGTCAGGCCCAGCGGGTCGAGCAGCGGCTTGTACAGCTTGGTCATCGCCAGCGACGACGAATACAGCGCGAAGCAGAGCTGGTGATCCAGCTTGAGCATCTCGCTGGCCGGCACCTTGTGGAGCGGGGTCGTTTTCGACATTGCGCAATTATATTGCACGCAATATAAACGTGCAAAACCGTTCTGACGGAACGGTCTTGTACGGCCCCGGCCCGCCGCGGCGGGTACGCCGTTTGCCGCCATACCGGCATGACCGCGCCGGCGCTACCCGACGCCGTACGGCATTCGCTGCGCGAGACGTTCGGCATCACCCGCTTGCACGAGGGCCAGCAGCAGGTGATCGCACGCGTGCTGGCCGGGCGCGACACGCTCGCCATCATGCCCACGGGCGCGGGCAAGTCGCTGTGCTATCAGCTGCCCGCGCTGCACCTGGCCGGCACGACGGTGGTGGTGTCGCCGCTGATCTCGCTGATGAAGGACCAGGCCGACAAGCTCGACAAGGCCGGCGTCGCCGTCGAGCAGCTCAACAGCGCGCAACCCAGGCGCGAACAGGCGGCGTCGATGCAGCGCATCGCAAAGGCGCAGGCCGACATCGTCTTCGCGACCCCGGAGCGCCTGGCCGACCCGGATTTCATCGCGACGCTCGCGCGGCAGCGGGTGGGCCTGCTGGTCGTCGACGAGGCGCATTGCATCTCGCAATGGGGCCATGACTTTCGCCCGGCCTATCTCGAGATCGCGCAGGCGCTGAAGGCGCTCGGCGAGCCGCCGGTGCTGGCCTTGACGGCGACCGCGATCGCGGACGTGATCGAAGACATCCGCCAGCAGCTGGCTCGGCCGCGCATGCACGTGGTGAACACGGGCGTGTACCGGCCGAACCTCGCTCTGCAGGTGCTGCAGGCGACGCGCGAAGAGGAAAAGATCTCGCAGCTCCAGCAGGCGCTGCGCCGCGCTGCCGGCAGCGGCATCGTCTACACCGCGACGGTGAAGGCCTGCGAGGAGGTGCACGAGCGGCTGCGCGCGGCCGGTGAACCGGTGGCGCGATACCACGGCAAGCTGCCGGCGGCCGAACGACGCGCCAGCCAGGACCGCTTCATGGCCGGCGAGGCGCGCGTGATGATCGCGACCAACGCCTTCGGCATGGGCATCGACAAGCCGGACGTGCGCTTCGTCGTGCACTACCAGATGCCGGGCAACCTGGAGTCGTACTACCAGGAAGCCGGCCGCGCGGGCCGCGACGGCCAGCCGGCCGACTGCCTGCTGCTGTTCTATCGCCGGGACAAGCAGGTGCAGCAGTTCTTCCTCGCCAGGCGCTATCCGACGGCCGATGACCTGCAGGCGGTGCACGCGGTGCTGTCCGCAGCGTCGTCGCGGCTCAAGCTCGACGCGATTGCGGACACCTTGCATGGGATGCCAAGCAACCGGATCAGCGTGGCGCTGGACCTGCTGCGCGATGCGGGCATCGCCCGCGCCGACCGCACCCGGGCCTGGTCGTTGGCGCGCGGCGTCGCGGCAGACCTCGCGCGCCTGGAGGAACTCGCTCGCGCCTACGAGGACAAGGCCGAGCGCGATCGCGAAGCGCTGGAGCGCATGGTCTTCTACGCCCAGACGGGCTTTTGCCGCTGGCGGGTGCTGCTGGAGTATTTCGACGAGCCGCTGATGGAAGGCGAGCGCTGCGGGCATTGCGACAACTGCCTGCGGCCCGCGCCGCCGCCCGCGCCGCAAGAGGAAACCAACACGTCGCCGACGATCCCGTCGCCGTTCAGGATCGGAGACGAAGTCCGGGTGCCGCGCTACGGCAGCGGGCGCGTGCAGCAGCTCGCCGGCGACGAGGTGCAGGTCGTGTTTCCGGACGGCAGCACCCGCTCGTTCGTGGCCGGGTACGTGCAGGCCGCCTGAGCCGCCCAAGCCGCCGCTACGACGTCTCGGCGCTCATCGCGTCGATCTGGGTGCTGAGATCGAGCCAGCGGCTTTCCAGGCGCTCGATCTCGTCGCCGATCGACTTCAGCCGCTTGCCCTTGTCCGCCAGCTCGGCCGGCGACAGCGTGTTCTCGGCGAACAGCGCCTCGATCTGGTCGCGCTCGCTGAACAGCACGCCCAGGCGGTTGTCGATCAGGTTCAGCTCCTTGCGCAGCGGCTTGACCTGATCGGCGCGCTGCTGGCGCGCGAGCGCGGCGGCCTTGCGGTCTTCGCGCTTGCTGGGCGCGCCGCTTGCGCTCGCTTTCGAGGCCGCCTCGCGCACGGCCTTGGCCTGTTCCTTCGAGTTGTCGAGCAGCCAGCGCTGGTAGTCGTCGAGGTCGCCGTCGAAGGGTTTGACGCCGCCCGCTGCCACCAGCCAGAACTCGTCGCACACCTCGCGCAGCAGCGCGCGGTCGTGGCTCACCAGCATCACCGTGCCCTCGAACTCGTTGAGCGCCATGCTCAGCGCCTCGCGCGTATCGAGGTCGAGGTGGTTGGTCGGCTCGTCCAGCAGCAGCAGATTGGGGCGCTGCCACACGAGCATCGCGAGCACCAGGCGCGCCTTCTCGCCGCCGCTCAAGGTGCCGACCTGCTGGTTGACCATGTCGCCCTCGAAGCGGAACTGGCCGAGGAAATTGCGCAGCTCCTGCTCGCGCGCCTGCGGACTCACATCCCGAGCCAATCGGATCATGTGGTTGAGCGGCGAGTCGCCCGGCCGCAGCACGTCCATCTCCTGCTGCGCAAAGTAGCCGATCGCCAGCCCCTTGCCTTCGGTGATCGTGCCGCCGAGCGCGGGCTGGGTGCGGGCGATGGTCTTCACCAGGGTCGACTTGCCCTGGCCGTTGGCGCCGAGGATGCCGATGCGCTGGCCCGCGAGCACCGAGCGGTTGACGTCGCGCACGATGATCTTGTCGCCCGCGGGCGCGGCGCCGGGCCGCCCCAAGGCGCGCCCGACCCCCTCGGGGGGTGTGTCGCCGTACCCGGCGACCGGGGGCTGTCGATACCCACAAGAGACGTCCTGCATGGCGAGCATGGGGTTCGGCAGGCTCAGCGGCTCGCGGAACTCGAACGAGAAGTCCGCCGAGGTCAGCACCGGCGCGAGCTTCTCCATCCGCGCCAGAGCCTTCACGCGGCTTTGCGCCTGCTTGGCCTTGCTCGCCTTGGCCTTGAAGCGGTCGATGAACTTCTGCAGGTGCGCCATGCGCTCGCGCTGCTTCTCGTAGCTCGCCTGCTGCTGCAGCATGCGCTCGGCGCGCATCTCCTCGAAGGCGGTGTAGTTGCCGGTGTAGCGCGTGAGCTTGGCGTCCTCGAGGTGCAGCGTGACCTTGGTGATCGCGTCGAGGAACTCGCGGTCGTGGCTGATCACGATCAGCGTGCCCTCGTAACGCTGCAGCCAGGCTTCGAGCCACACCAGCGCGTCGAGGTCGAGGTGGTTGGTCGGCTCGTCCAGCAGCATCAGGTCGGCCGGGCACATCAGCGCGCGGGCAAGCTGCAGCCGCATGCGCCATCCGCCGGAGAAGCTGTTGACCGGGGCGTCGAGCTGCTCCGACTTGAAGCCCAGGCCCAGCAGCATCGCCTGCGCCCGAGCGCGGGCATCGAAGCCGCCCGCATCGCTGATCGCGTGGTGCGCCTCGGCGATGGCATGGCCGTCGTCGGCCGCCTCGGCCTGGGCGAGCCGCGCTTGCGCCTCCATCAGCGGGGTGTCGCCTTGCAGCACGAAGTCGGTCGCGCCTTCGTCGGTCTCCGGCATGTTCTGCGCGACCTCGGCCAGGCGCCAGCGCGGCGGCATGTCGACGTCGCCGCCATCGGCGTGCAGCCGACCGGTGAGCAGTGCGAACAGCGACGACTTGCCCGCGCCATTGCGGCCGACCAGGCCGATCTTCTCGCCCGGCTGCAGCGTCACGGTGGCGGCGTCGAGCACCACCTTGACGCCGCGCCGCAGCGTCACTTCGCGCAAGGTGATCACGTGCGTTGGCTCCAGCGCACGAGGGCGTCGCGCGTGACCAGCAGCACCTGGTCGTCGCCGGCGCTGGTCTCCATCCAGGCCACCTCGAGGCGGCGGAAGGCGTGCTCGAAGTGGGCGCGCTCGTTGCCGATCTCCAGCACGAGTACGGCATCGGGCGTCATCTTGGCGGGCGCCTCGCGCAGGATCCGGCGCACGAGATCCATGCCGTCCTCGCCGCCGGCCAGCGCCAGGGCGGGCTCGTGGCGGTACTCGGGCGGCAGTGCATCCATGCTCTGCGCGTTGACGTAGGGCGGGTTGCACACGATCAGGTCGTACGGCCCCTTCAGGTCGGCGAAGAGATCCGACTTGACCAGCGTGATGCGCTGCCCCAGCTTGTGGCGGTCGACGTTGAGCCGCGCCACGGCGAGCGCGTCGTCGGAGATGTCGGCGGCGTCGACCTCCACCTCCGGGTAGGCCATGGCCGCGATGACTGCCAGGCTGCCGTTGCCGGTGCACAGGTCCAGCACCTTGTGCGTGCGGTCGGACAGCCAGGCGTCGAGCCGGCCGGTGCCTTCGCCGTCGGCCAGCAGTTCGGCGATGAACGAGCGCGGCACGATGCTGCGTTCGTCGACGTAGAAGGGCACGTTCTGCAGCCAGGCCTCCCGGGTGAGGTAGGCGGCCGGCTGCCGCGTCTCGATGCGGCGGGTGACGAGTGCGCCGGCACGTGCCTGCTCCTCCACCGTGAGCTCGCGCCTGGCGTGCGTTTCCAGCGCGTCCAGGTCCATGCCCAGCGCCCACAGCACCAACCAGGCCGCCTCGTCGAAGGCGTTGGTGGTGCCGTGCCCAAACGAAACGCCCGCCGTTTTGAGGCGGGCGGCTTCGGCCGTGATGAAGTCAACCAATGTCATTCAAGTTCCGTCGCCCGTCTGGGCATGAATTGTCCTCGGTCGCTCGCGTCCAACACATCAAGCGGCGGCCGCGGAGCCGGCTCTGCCGGTCCGCTGGCAGCGCCCCCTTGAGGGGGAGCGCCGAAGGCGCTTCGGGGGTGGGTCACAGCAGGAGATTGTCCATCGTCCGGCGGTAGATGTTCTTCAGCGGCTCGATGTCTTGGACGGCGACGTGCTCGTCGATCTTGTGGATGGAAGCGTTGATGGGGCCGAATTCGACCACCTGCGGGCAGATTCGCGCGATGAAGCGCCCGTCGGAGGTGCCGCCGGTGGTCGACAGCTGCGCCGTGCGGCCCGTCTCCGACCGGATCGCCTGCGACAGCGCCTCGCTCAGGCTGCCTGCGCGGGTGAGAAAGGGCTCCCCGCCCAGCGTCCACGCCAGTTCGTAGTCGAGGCCGTGGGCATCGAGCACCGCATGCACGCGCGACTTCAACGAGTCAGGTGTCGACTCGGTCGAGAAGCGGAAGTTGAAGTCGATCACCAGTTCGCCCGGAATCACGTTGGTCGCGCCGGTGCCGGCGTGGATGTTCGACATCTGCCAGCTGGTCGGCGGGAAGTGGTCGTTGCCGCGGTCCCACTCGACGGCGGCCAGCTCGGCGAGCGCGGGAGCAGCGAGATGGATCGGGTTCTTCGCGAGCTGCGGGTAGGCGATGTGTCCCTGCACGCCCTTCACCGTGAGCCGGCCCGAGAGGCTGCCGCGCCGGCCGTTCTTGATCATGTCGCCCAGCGCATCGACCGACGTGGGCTCGCCGACGATGCAGCAGTCCAGCCGCTGCCCGCGATCCTTCAGCCATTCGACCAGCCGCACGGTGCCGTCGATGGCAGGCCCTTCTTCGTCGCTCGTGATCATGAGCGCGATGGAGCCGGCATGCGCCGGATGCGCGGCGACGAACTCCTCGATCGCCACCACCATCGCGGCGATCGAGGTCTTCATGTCCGCGGCGCCGCGGCCGTAGAGGCGGCCGTCGCGATGGGTGGGCACGAACGGATCGCTGTGCCATTGGGCCAGCGGCCCGGTGGGCACGACATCGGTGTGGCCGGCGAAGGCGAGCACCGGCGCGTCGGCACGGCGGCCGCGCCGCAGCGCCCACAGGTTGGAGACGCGAAAGTCCTCCGGGCCGCTGAGCAGCGTCTCGCAGGCGAAGCCGAGCCGCTCGAGCCGCTCGGCGATGAGTGCCTGGCAGCCGCCATCGTCGGGGGTGATCGAGCGGCAGGCGATCAGCTGCTCGGTGAACTGGAGCGCAGCCGACATCAGTACTTCGTCAGCGGCGCGCCGCGCGTGCTGGAGTCGTCGGGGCGCACGTCGAGGGTGATCTCGGTGAAGGTCGGCTGGTCGTCCGACTCTTCCTTCTTGGGCGCGGCACGCGACACCGGGCTCATGTCGTTCTGCAGCCGCCACATCAGGTTGGTGGGCGAGTCGGCGAAGGCCAGGCCTTCGTCGCGCGTGATGGTGCCTTGCGTGATCAGGCGCGCGAGGTCCTGCTCGAAGGTCTGCGAGCCCTCGGCCAGCGACTTCTCCATCGCTTCCTTGACGCCGTTGAAGTCGCCTTGCTCGATGAGCTGCGAGACGAGCTTGGTGTTGAGCATCACCTCCACCGCCGGCACCCGCCCGCCGGCGACGGCGCGCACCAGGCGCTGCGACACGATGGCGCGAAGGCCCGAAGCGAGGTCGGCCAGCAGCGCGGGACGCGACTCCGGGGTATAGAACGACAGGATGCGGCCCAGCGCGTGGTAGCTGTTGTTGCCGTGCAAGGTCGACAGCACCAAGTGCCCCGACAGCGCGTAGGAGATGGCCGCGGTCATCGTCTCGCGGTCGCGGATCTCGCCGATCAGGATGCAGTCGGGCGCCTGGCGCAGGGCGTTCTTCAATCCCACCTGCAGCGACTGCGTGTCGCGGCCGACCTCGCGCTGGTTGACCACCGACTTCTTGTTGCTGAACAGGAACTCGATCGGGTCCTCGATGGTGAGGATGTGGCCCGCGAGCTGCTGGTTGCGCTGTTCGAGCATCGAGGCGAGGGTGGTCGTCTTGCCGGTGCCGGTGGCACCCACCATCAGGATGAGCCCGCGCTTTTCGAGCACCAGCGTGTTCAGCAGCGGCGGCAGGTTCAGCGTGTCCAGCGCGGGGATGTGGTGCGGGATGCAGCGCAGCACCGCCGCCACCGAGCCGCGCTGCTTGAAGCCCGACAGGCGAAAGCTGCCCACGCCGGCCAGGCCCACGCCGACGTTGAGCTCGCCGGTGTCGTCGAGCTCCTCCAGTTGCGAGGGCGACAGCAGCTCCGACAGCAGCTGCCGCGGCTGGGTGTGCGTGAGCGGCTGGTCCGACAGCTGCAGGATCTGCCCGTTGATCTTGATGAGGATCGGCGTGTTCGCCGACAGGTACACGTCCGACGCCCCCTTGTCGGCCATCAGCCGCAGCACCCGCTCCATGTTGCCGCTCATGCCCTCTCCCAGTGCTGTTCAAAGACTCTCATCATTCCATGCTTTCGCTGCCGAACTCGTCGCCGAACACGCTGTAACGGTTGCCCTCGTCGTGCTTGGACAGGTACATCGCCTCGTCGGCGCGCTGGATCAGCTCGGCGGCCTCCAGCCCGTCGCGCGGGTACATGCTGATGCCGATGCTCACGCCGAGATCGAGGGCCGTGCCTGCGACGACCATCGGGCGCGAGAACCGGTCCAGCAGCACTTGCGCGACGCGTCGCGCCTCATGCTCCTTGTCCATCGCCTCCAGCAGGATAACGAATTCGTCGCCGCCCCAGCGTGCCACGGTGTCGACTTCGCGCACCGCGGCGCGCAGGATCGTGGCGGTTTGCACGAGTGCCTGATCGCCGACGGCATGGCCATGGCTGTCGTTGATGCGCTTGAAGCGGTCGAGGTCGACGAACAGCACCGCCAGGCAGCCTTCGCTGCGCCTGGCGGTGAGGATGGCGTGCTCCAGCCGGTCCAGGAACACCGCGCGGTTCGGCAGGCCGGTCAGGTTGTCGTGGCGCGCCATGTGAGCCAGGTGGTTGCGGCTCGCATCGAGTTCCGCCATGGTCGACGTGATGCGCCGCTGCATCTCGTCGAAGCCGCGAGCCAGGTCGCCGATCTCGTCGCGCCGCCCGGTGGGCAGCTCGCCCACCGCGTGCTCGCTCGAAAAGCGCCTCACCTCGCTCGTCATCTGGTTGAGCGGGCGCGTCACCAGCCGCGCCGCGAACATCGCCAGCACGATCGCGATCGCGCTGAAGGCGACGACGATCTGCAGCACCGTGCGCCCGAGGATGCGCGTCGATGCAAGGATCTCCGGCAGCGGCTCGGCCACCCCCAGCACCAGGAAGCCGCCGTCCGCCTGGCGCCCGAGCGGCAGGCGCATGAAGGCGCCCAGCAGCGTCTGCGGCTCCTTCTCGCCGAACTCGGCCTGGGCCAGCACCTGCTGCGCGGTGTTGTCCAGCAACGGCTGCACCTGCGCGAAAGTGTCCTGGATCAGCACGCGCCGGCCCTGGTCGAAGCCGAAGGTCTGCGAGCTGTCGGGGTGCACGAGGAAGTCGCCCCATTCGTTGGTCAGGAAGAGCTTGAGGTAGGCGGGCAGGTCGCCCTTCAGGTTGCCGAACAGGCGCGCGGCGTCGACGGTGACCACGACGAGGCCGAGCACGCTGCCGTCGTCGCGCACCACCGGGCTGGACACGTGCAGCACCGGCTGCTCCTGGGCGGCATGCGAGCCGACGTCGTGGTCGATGCCGATGCGCGAGAGGTAGACCTCGCCGCGCGGCAGGCCCAGTGCGCGAAACACGTAGGGGAAGTGCGCCTTCTCCTGCAACTGCTGGCCGAGCACGCGCAGCGTGCTGCTGCCGTCGCGATCCACGCGCACCAATTCCAGGCCATGCTGCCCGGCGCTGATGAAGCGCACCTGGAAGTAGCCCGGGTTGGCTCGCAGCAGGGCATGAAAGACATCGGCCAGCGCCGATTTCTGGGCCTCGCCGAGCGGGCCTTCCGACAGCGCGACGCTGCGCGTGAGCTCGAGCTCGCCGAGCATGCGCACGTCGTCGCCGATGCCGCGCACCACCGTGGCCAGGCGCCGCCCGAACACCTGGGTGGAGGCCATCAGCTCGCGCTCGGCGGCGCGCACGAGCAGTTCGCGGCTCTCGATGTACGAGTACAGCCCGGTGAGGCCCGTGGCCAGCACCCCGAAGGCCGCCAGCAGCAAGCCCAGCCGAGCGCGCAGCCCGAGCTTCATGGCTGGCCGAGCGCGGCCGGCTGGTCACCGGACACGATGCGCGCCCACAGTGCCGAGCGCCGCGCCGCGTCCTCGACCGGCTCCAGCCAGAGGATCTTGTTCTTCTGCTCGTCCAGCGAGGTCGGGTCGACCGTGTTGGCCAGTCCCTGGCGCTCGGTGAGCGCGCGGCCCACGGGCTTTTCCAGCATGTAGTCGATCCACGCTTCGGCCAGCGCCTTGTTCTTCGCGCCGCGGGTCACGGTCCAGCAGTCGAGCCAGGCCAGCGCACCCTCCTTGGGGATGACGTAGCCGATGTCGGCGCCGGCCTTCTTCAGCTGCTGCACCTGCTGCGTGCCGTAGTTGGCGAACAGCAGCGCGACCTTGTGATCGCGAAACAGCTGCACCGATTCCTCGGGCAGGCTGTAGAAGGTCAGCACGTTGCGGCGCAGTTCGATCAGCCGCATCACGGCCTGCTGGTAGGCGGCTTCGTCGAGCTGGAACGGGTCGGGCAGGCCCATCGACAAGGCGGCGATCGAGAAGTTGTGGCCGCCGGTGTCGAAGGCCAGCACGCGGCCCTTGTAGCGAGGGTCCCACAGGGCGCCGATCGAGTTCGGCGGCGTCTTGATCTGCTGCCGGTCGTAGATGAGCCCCATCTCCGAATACGTGTACGGGACCGCATACACGTCCGAGCCGCGCGCGATGTTCGGAATGGCGCGGCGATCGCGAAAGCGCGGCTGCTGCTGCGCGATGTTGGGGATGCTCGCCAGATTGAGCGGCACCACGAGCCCTGCGTCGAGATAGCGCTTGAGCTCGGCGGTGTTGACCGCGAAGACGTCGAAGTCGGCGCCGCGGCGGGCGCTGATGCGCTCCCACAGGTTCTCGTCGGAGCTGACGATGGTCACCTGCACCGAGACCTTGAAGCGCTGCTCGAAGGCCTTGACGATGTCCGGGTCGGCATAGCCGGGCCACGCCAGCACGCGCAGCGTTTCGCCGGCGTGGGCCGCGGCCGCCAGCAGGAGCCCGAGGACGAGCGCGGCCGCCTGTACCAGCGAACGCGGTCCGCGGGTCCGCATGATCAGGTGCCGGCGGCGCTTCGAAGCTGGCTCATGGCATCAGCTTCGCAGCAGGTCGTTGATGCTCGTCTTGGCGCGCGTCTGTGCATCGACGCGCTTGACGATGACCGCGCAGTACAGGCTGTACTTGCCGTCGGCGCTCGGCAGGTTGCCGCTCACCACCACCGAGCCCGCGGGCACCCGCCCGTAGAAGATCTCGCCGGTGGCGCGGTCGTAGATCTTGGTGCTCTGGCCGATGAACACGCCCATCGAGATGACGCAGTTCTCTTCGACGATCACGCCCTCGACGATCTCGGAGCGCGCGCCGATGAAGCAGTTGTCCTCGATGATGGTCGGGTTGGCCTGCATCGGCTCGAGCACGCCGCCGATGCCGACGCCGCCCGACAGATGCACGTTCTTGCCGATCTGGGCGCATGAGCCGACGGCGGCCCACGTATCGACCATCGAGCCTTCGTCGACGTAGGCACCGATGTTGACGAAGCTGGGCATCAGCACGACGTTCTTCGCGATGAAGGAGCCGCGGCGCGCGACTGCAGGCGGCACCACGCGCACGCCGGTGGCGCGCACTTCTTCTTCGCTCAGGTGCGAGAACTTCGTCTTCACCTTGTCGTAGAAGGCCAGCTCGCCGGCGTGCACGAGCTGGTTGTCGGTCAGCCGGAAGGACAGCAGCACCGCCTTCTTGACCCACTGGTTGACGCTCCACTGGCCGACGCCCTGGCGTTCGGCGACCCGCAGGCGGCCCTTGTTGAGGTCGGCAATCACCTGCTCGACGGCTTCACGGACATGGGGGCTGTTGGCAGCGGTCAGCGAGCTGCGGTTCTCCCAGGCGAGTTCGATGGTGGACTGGAGTTCGGAGGTCATGGGGCGGATGGTTCAGGCCGCGGCACGGCCAAGGGTTCGGGCGTAGGAGACGATGCGATGCGCG
>DATFAY010000375.1:0-3381 GCA_035254085.1 Piscinibacter sp. | reverse complement strand
GCGCCCGCCTACAGCATCGAGATCACCACCTCCACCATCATCGGCACGGCGGGAACGCTCTCGCCGGCGAGCATCCTGGTGTGCGGACTCATCATGTTCGGCATCGCGTTCGCGTTCATCAACCTGAACCGTGCGCTGGCGAGCGCGGGCACCTCGTATTCCTGGGTCAGCATGGTGTTCGGACGCGCATTGGGATTCTTCGCGGGCTGGGCGCTGCTGGTGCTGTGCTGCGTGTTCATGGTGTCGGCCATGATCCCGGCCGCCAACGCGACGCTGCTCATCTTCGACCGGCCGCTGATGAACAACGTGCACTACGTGACCTTGATCGCGGCGGCCTGGCTCACCTTCGTCAGCGCGGTGGTCGTGAAGGGCATCAAGCTCACCAGCTACGTGCAGGTGGCGATGACCGTGGTCGAAGGGCTGATCCTGCTGGTCATCATCGTGGCGAGCTTCGTGGTGTTTCCGCGCGCGCCGCAGCACCCGTTCTCGTGGGTCTGGTTCTCGCCCTTCGCCTTCTCGCCCAAGCTCTTCGCGAACGGCGCACTGGTGGCGATCTTCTTCTATTACGGCTGGGACGTGACCATGAATCTCAGCGAAGAAACGCGCGACCCGCAGCGCACACCGGGCCGCGCCGCGTTCTGGTCGATGGTGTTCCTCATGGCCTTCTTCCTGGTCTTCATCGTGATCACGCTGCTGGGCTTGTCGGACAGCGAGATCCAGCACTACAACACCAACATCATCTTCGCCATCGCCGAGAAGCTGTTCGGCCCCACCTGGGGCTACGTGGCGATCCTCGCGGTGCTGCTGAGCACCGTCGGCACGGTCGAGACCCAGATGCTCCAGTTCACGCGCACGCTGTTCGCCAAGAGCCGCGACGGCGCGCTGCACCAACGCTACGCGCGCCTGCATCCGCGCTGGCAGACCCCGCACGTCGCCATCTTCTTCATCTGGGCGACCGGGCTGGTGCTGCTGTTCGTCTCGTCGTACCTGCCGACGATCAACGTCATCTTGCAGGACTCGATCACGGCGATCGGCTTCCAGATCTGCTTCTATCTGGGGCTGACCGGGTTCGCCTGCGGCTGGTACTACCGCAGGATGCTGGCCGAGGGGCCGTGGCGTGCCGTGAGCCACGTGATCTGGCCGGTGGGCAGCGGTCTCTTCCTCTTCTTCATCGCGCTCTACAGCATCCCGACCTTCGACTGGGTCACCAATCTCGTCGGCATGGGCGGCATCGCCATCGGCGCCGTTCCGCTGCTGCTCAACCGCAAGAAGATCTGGGCGAGCCGCGCTGCCTGAGCCGAGCGCAGCGCCGGCGTCGGCGTGGTAGGCCGGGCGGGGCTCGAACCCGCGACCGAGCGATTATGAGTCGCGCGCTCTAACCAACTGAGCTACCGGCCCACGTGCCGGCCGCCATCGTAGCAGTGGAAGACTCTCGGCGCGCCCCGGTGCCGGCGCTACTTCTGCGACAAGGCGTTGGTCACCAGCCGCGAGGTGATGTCGACGATCTGAATCATGCGGTCGTAGGCCATGCGCGTCGGCCCGATCACGCCCAGCGTGCCCACCACCTGTCCGTCGACCTCGTAGGGCGCCGACACGATCGACAGCTCGTCGAAGGGCACCACCATGCTTTCGCCGCCGATGTAGATGCGCACGCCTTCGGCGCGGCTGCTGACCTCGAGCAGCCGCATGAGCTGGGTCTTCTGCTCGAACAGGTCGAACAGCTTGCGCAGGCTGCCCATGTCGCTGGAGAAATCCTGCACCGTCAGGAGGTTGCGCTCGCCGGAGATGACGACCTGCTCCTGGCTTTCCTCGATCGCCTCGCTGCCGGCCTCCATCGCGGCCTGCATCAGCGCCGCGATCTCGTCGCGCAGCTGGTCGACCTCGCTCTTCAGGCGCTCGCGCACCTCCTCGATGGTGAGGCCCGCGTAGTGCTGCGTGAGGAAGTTGCTCGCTTCGATCAGCTGCGCCTGCGAGTAGTCGCTCGCGGTGAAGATGACGCGGTTCTGCACGTCGCCGTCGGGCGAGACCAGGATCACGAGCACGCGCCGTTCGCCCAGGCGCAGGAACTCGATGTGGCGGAACACGCTGGCCTTGCGCGGCGCGGTGACCACGCCCACGAAGTGCGACAGGTTGGACAGCAGCTGCGCCGCGTTGGCGATCACGCGCTGCGGCTGGTCCGGCTGCAGTTGCGGCTCGAGCTTGGGCGAATCGCTCCAGTGCCGCGGCTGCGCGGTGAGCATGGTGTCGACGAAGAGGCGATAGCCGCGCGCCGTGGGCACGCGCCCCGCGCTGGTGTGCGGGCTGGCGATGAGGCCGAGCTCCTCGAGGTCGGCCATCACGTTGCGGATGGTCGCCGGCGACAGCTCCAGCCCCGACGCTCGCGACAGGGTGCGCGAGCCGACCGGCTGGCCGTCCGCGATGTAGCGTTCGACCAGCGCTTTCAGCAGTGTCTTGGCGCGCTCGTCCAGCATGGTTTTCATTGTAGGTGCAGGCCCATTCTGGGTGCCGTTTGCAGCGAAACGCTGTGGTGTAATCCCGCGCATGAATCGCCGCTTTCGTCACGCCGCACTGGTCGGCAAGTACCACGCGCAAGGCATGCGCGACGTGCTCGACGAGATCGCGCGGTTCCTCATCCGCCAGGGGCTGGAGGTCTCGCTCGAGCGCGAAACGGCCCTCAACACGGGCCTCTCCGACCACGGTGCGATGAGCCCGGCCGAGCTCGGCCAGCACTGCGACATCGCGATCGTCGTCGGCGGCGACGGCACCATGCTCGGCATCGCGCGCCAGCTGGCGCGCTTCGGCATCCCGCTGGTGGGCATCAACCAGGGCCGGCTGGGCTTCATCACCGACGTGCCGGTGGGCACCTTCGCGGAAGCGCTCGCACCCATGATCGCCGGGGACTACGAAGAGGAGCGCCGCACCATGCTCGAAGGCGGCGTCTGGCGCGACGGCGACGTCATCTTCGAGGGCTTCGCGATGAACGACGTGGTGGTCAGCCGCGGCGCCACCGCCAGCATGGTCGAGCTCAAGATCGACATCGGCGACGAGTTCGTCGCCAACCTGCGTGCCGACGGCCTGATCGTGGGCTCGCCCACCGGCTCCACCGCCTATGCGCTGTCTGCCGGCGGGCCGATCCTGCACCCGGGCATCGCCGGATGGGTCATGGTGCCGATCGCACCGCACGACCTGTCGAACCGGCCGATCGTGCTGCCCGACGCGCGCGACATCAGCATCGAGATCGTGGCGGGGCGCGACGCCAGCGTGAACTTCGACATGCAGGCACTCGCCAGCCTGCTGCACGGCGACCGCATCACCGTGCGGCGATCGGCGCACCAGGTGCGGTTCCTGCATCCGCTGGGCTGGAGTTATTTCGCGACGCTT
>DATFAY010000374.1:0-19349 GCA_035254085.1 Piscinibacter sp. | reverse complement strand
GCCTGGCCGAGCACGAGGCCGTGCAGGCGGCGCCGCGCGGCCTCGGCGCCCAGCAGCCAGGTGCCGCCCACGATGGTGGCCGCCGCGAGCAGGAAGACCAGGGCCAGGAACGCGATCTCGGTGTTCTTCATGACATGCTCTCCATGCTCTTCATGCGCTCCGCCTCAGACGTGGATGCGGATGATCTTGCGCATCCACCACACGCCCAGGACCATCATCAGCAGCGCGGCCGCGATCAGCTGCGGGCCAGCCTTGTCGGTCCACAGCACCTTGATGAATTCCGGGTTGACCAGGCCGATCGCGAAGGCCACCACGAAGGGCAGCAGCGTGAGGATCCATGCCGACAGCCGGCCTTCGGCGGACAGCGTTCGCACGTCGCCCATCAGCTTGAGCCGCGCGCGCACGATGCCCGCGATCTTGTCGAGCAGCTCGGCCAGGTTGCCGCCGGCATCGCGCTGGATCAGCACCGCGACCGCGAAGTAGCTCACGTCGGGCAGCGGCACGCGATCGCACAGGCGCGTCAGCGCATCGGGCAGCGCCACGCCGTAGTTCAGCTCGTCGAACAAGACGCGAAAGTCGGTGCCCAGCGGCGCCGGGACTTCGTCGCCCACCATCTGCACCGCGGTGGAGAACGAATGGCCGGCCCGCATGGCGCGGCCCATCAGGTCCAGCGCCTCCGGGAACTGCAGCTCGAAGCGCTCGATGCGCCGCCGCCGCAGGTAGGCGGTGCGCAGCCACGGCAGTGCGAACAGCACCACCGCGAGCGCCGCGCCCAGCAGCATCGGCGCGCCGAACAGGCCCGGCGCCAGCAGGCCGACGATCGCCAGGCCGATCGATATCACGATCAGCTCGCCGGGCGTGGTGGAGACGCCGGCCGCCTGCACCCAGTGGGTGAGCCGGCGCCCGGGCTCGATCTCTTGCAGGATGGCCGCGAACCAGGGCAGGCTCTCGCGCGGCGCGGCGCGCTCGATCGAGGCCTGCTCGGGCGTCACGTCGTGCGCCTGCTGGGCCAGGCGGTGCTTCACCCGCAGCACCTCCTCGCCCCGATGCGACAGCCACAGGTTGTACAGGCCCTCGAGCGCCAGCACGACCGCGAGGAAGGCGAGCACCGCCAGTGCGACAGGTGAGAAGTCCATGACATCGCTCCTTCAGGCCACCTGACGCAGCGGCTCGAACAGGCTCTCGGACAGGTGGATGCCGCGCGTGAGCAGGCGCTCCCAGTGGCGCGGACGAACGCCGGTGGCGGCGAAGTGGCCCTCGACGCTGCCGTCGGGCGCGACGCCGGTCTGCCGGAACAGGAAGATCTCCTGCATCGTGACCGTCTCGCCTTCCATGCCGGTGATCTCCTGCAGGCTGATCAGCTTGCGCCGCCCGTCGGTGAGGCGCGCCACCTGCACCACCACGCCGATCGCCGAAGCGATCTGCGCGCGCGCCGCGCGCAGCGGGATGTCCACGCCGGCCATCGCCACCATGCTCTCCATGCGCGAGAGCGCGTCGCGCGGGGAGTTGGCGTGGATGGTGGTCATCGAGCCTTCATGGCCGGTGTTCATGGCCTGCAGGATGTCCAGCGCCTCGGCGCCGCGCGTCTCGCCCAGGATGATGCGGTCCGGGCGCATGCGCAGCGCATTGCGCACCAGCGCGCGCTGCGGCACCTCGCCGCGGCCCTCGATGTTGGGCGGGCGCGTTTCCAGGCGCACCACGTGCGGCTGCTGCAGCTGCAGTTCGGCCGCGTCCTCGATCGTCACGATCCGCTCGGACGGCGGGATGTAGCTGCTCAGCACGTTGAGCAGCGTGGTCTTGCCCGAGCCGGTGCCTCCGGAGATGAGGATGTTGATCTTGGCGGTCACGAGCGCGCCGAGGAACGTCGCCATCTCCTCGGACAGCGACTCGAACGAGAGCAGGTTGTGCATCTGCAGCGGCGTCACCGCGAAGCGGCGGATCGACAGGATCGGCCCGTCGATGGCCAGCGGCGGGATGATCGCGTTGACGCGCGATCCGTCGGGCAGGCGCGCGTCAACCATCGGGCTCGATTCGTCGACGCGGCGGCCCACGCGCGAGACGATCTTGTCGATGATCTTCATCAGGTGAGCGTCGTCGTTGAAGCTCACGTCGGTCATCTCCAGTCGGCCCTTGCGCTCGACGTAGACCTGGCGGAAGGTGTTGACCAGGATGTCCGACACCGTCGGGTCGGCCATCAGCGGCTCCAGCGGCCCCAGGCCCAGCATCTCGTATTGGATGTCGCGCACCAGGTTGCGCCGCTCGACCGCATTGAGGACGAGGTTCTCCTCTTCCAGCAGACGCTCGACCATCTGGCGCAGCTCCTCGCGCAGGCGCTCGGGCGTCAGGTTCTCCATCGCCTCCAGGTCGATGCGTTGCAGCAGCTTCTGGTGGATCTGGGCTTTCACCGCCTGGTACGCGCGCGTCGGCGCGAGCTGCGCCTCGTTCGCTTCGATGGGCGGCACGTAATGGGCGGCAGGTGCGGCGCCCAGGCGTTCACGAAGGCTCATGACAGCACCCCGCTCGCCGAAGTCGTCGAGCGACCCTCCGAGAGGGTCGGGCCTTGCTTGGGGCGGCCCGGCGCGGCGGCCCGCGAAAGAATCGCTAACGCAGAATGTCTCATTGCGTGACTCCTTGTTCATGCTCGGCTCGGCCGAAGAAGCTCGACAGCCAATGGCCGGAACGCGTCTTCTCCGGCAGCGGCGCGATCGTTTCGGCGAGCTCGCGCAACGCGCGGCTGATCGCGCTGGACGGCGCCAGGCGCTCCACCGGCACGCCCTGGTTGACCGAGGCGGCGACGACCTCGTACTGGTTGGGCAGCGTGATCAATTCCTTGGCGCCCAGCGTCTTCTTCAGGTCCTCGAGGCTGATGTCGCCGCCCTTCTCGAAGCGGTTGACGATCCAGTGCACCTTGCTCGGCGGATAGTCCAGCGAACGGAACAGGTCGTGCAGGCGGCGCCCGTCGCGGATGAAGGGCAGCGTGAGCTGCAGCACCACGTACAGGCGCTGCGCGGCATCGAGCGCGCGCAGGGTGACCGCGCTGATCGAGCGGCCGGCGTCGATGACGACGTAGTCGAACATCGAGCGCGCCAGCTCCAGGATGGCGTGCACATGCTCGGGCGTCACGTCCGAAGCCTGGCCGGGATCGTCGGGCGAGGCCAGCACCCACAGGCCGGGCTCGACCTGCAGCATCGCCGACTGCAGCAACTCGCGGTCCAGGCGCTGGATGTTGCGTGCCACGTCGGCCACGTTGCTGGCCGGCCGCTGGCTGGTGACGAACAGCGCCGCGTCGCCGAACTGCAGGTTCATGTCGATCAATGCCACGCGGCGCTGGCCGCCCGCGGCCAGCACGTGCGCCAGGTTGGCGGCGACGAAGGTGGCGCCGCTGCCGCCCTTGCACGAGACGAAGCCGATCATCTCGGCGTGTGCGCTGCCGCCGCGATCGGCCAGCCGCCGGCGCGCCAGCCGCGCCAGCGTGGCCGGCAGGCCGGTCGCGTCCACCGGTGAAGGCAGCACCTCGCGCACGCCGCTGCGCATCGCGCGCAGCAGCATCTCGGGCGTGGGCTCGGCAGCGACCAGCAGGCAGTCGATCTCGGGATGGCTGGCGGCCAGGCGCTCCACCGCCTCGAAGTCGGCCGGCGTCGTCGCCTCGGCGATCAGCACGTCGGGGCGGCTGCCGTCGAGCATCTGGCTCAGGTCCTGCGGCGCGCGCAACTCGGTGCTCAGTTCGGCGCCGGGGTCGCCGGCGCGAAGCGCTTGCGCCCAGGCCTGGGCGTTGTCGGGCTGGGCGGTGACGATGCGGATCTTCATGGCGTGCCTCGGGCGGTCAGTCGCACACCGGATTGCCGGTGCTGTTCATGTATTCCTTGGGCAAGGTCGTCGCGAACGCCGGCATGTCGAGCGACAGCGGGACGAACGGGATGATCGTGCGGTGCGTGAAGCCGGTAATCGACACGCGCACCGCCTTGCAGGTGCCCGCGTTGCAGGTGTTGATGGCCGCCGGCGGATTGAGGTACTCGACCACGATGTTGTCGTTGGTGAGCGCCGGCAGCCGCTCGCGCATGCGCTGCTTGATGCTGCCGTCGTTGATGTCGCACACGATGGCCAGGCGCGCGCCCAGGCGCGTCGCCTCGGTGGCGGCGTTCCAGGTCCACAGCAGCCGGCCCATCTCGACCACGCCGAGCAGCACGGTGAAGAACAGGCTCGCGGCCAGCGCGAACTCGACGGCGGCGGCGCCGCCCTGGCGACGAAGCACGGACAGGGTGTTCACAGCTGTGCCCTCATGGTGACGGCGATGTGGTTGAAGGTCAGGCTGGGCATGACGAACTCGACCACCGAGCCGTAGGCGTAGTCGTGCACCGTCGCCGACACCAGGTTGACCGCCCCCGCGCCGGTCGGCTGCGCGGCGTGCGAGCCGGGGCAGCTGATCGCGTCGCACAAGCCGATGTTGGCCACCGTGAGTCCGGGCGCCAGGGCGTCGCCGCTGCACGCGAGGTTGCCGTAGGCGGCCAGGCAGCGCGCCTCGGCCTGCACCACGTCGTCGCCGGGGCCGTGCTGCGACAGGTGGCGCGCCGCGTCGCGCACGCTCTTGTCCAGCGTGTTGTAGGTGTAGATCGCGCGGCCGAACTCGGTGGTGCCGAAGATCATCAGCACCAGCGGCACCAGCACGAAGGCGAGCTCGACGGCAGCCGCGCCGCGTTGGCGCAGGCGTCGGGCGAGTCGGACGAAGCTCATCGACATCTCCTCATTGCACGAGCGACGGGACCATCGGGCCCTGCGAGCCGGCATCGCCGGGGATGCCGGAGGTGGCGCAGGGGCTGCCCGGCTGGTCGGCGCGGCCCAGGTACTCGATGCGCGACTTCACGTCGTTGCCCTGCTTGCGGTACGGGTCGAGCATCAGCACGCAGGCGTAGGCGCGGATCGGCGCATGCTGGCCCGACGCGAAGCCGGCGCACTCGACGATCGGCATCACCACCACTCGCCGCTCGGCGCCGCGCGTGGCGTGCTCCTCGGTCGTCGAGGGCCGGTAGGGGTTGGAATAGAAGGGCGGGCTCACCGCCGGGTCGTTGTTGGCCGGCAGGTGCGCGGCTTGCGCCGAGCGGAAGTTCGGGTAGGCGTTGCGGCCGGCCGCCCAGTTCTCGGTGCTGTAGGAGTAGCCGGTGAAGTCCGGCGGCGAATCGGTGAGGCCCGGGTTGCCGCCACCGCCGCGGTACAGGCCGAAGCGGGCGTTGTAGGCCGACTGCATCGAGGTGATGTTGCCGGTCTCGCCGACGCAGCCGGGCGTCGTGCCCGAACTGCCCGAGCCGGTGCACCCGCCGGTGGGCGGCGTCGGCAGGCTGCATTGGCCGGTGCCGGCGAGCAGGCACGCCAGCTCGCTCGCGCCGTGGCCCGAGCAGCCCGGCGTCGGCGCGCTCGGGTCGAAGTCGATCCAGCGGAAGTTGCCGGTGTAGTTGGTGACGCTGCTGCCGTTGTCGCTGAAGTCGACGCCGTACCAGTCGCCCGGCACGTAGCCGAAGTCGGGCGCGCCGGCGGTGGCGCACAGCGCCATCGGGATCGCGCAGGCGGTCTGCGCCCGCGCCAGCGAAGCGGTGGCCAGCGCGCTCACGCTCTGGTCGCCGAAGCCCAGCACCTGCATGAACCACGGCGAGATGCCGTCGCGGGTGATCGTGCAGCGCACGTAGCGCGCGTTGCCCGCGGGCGGCGCGCCGGCCGAGGCCCAGCCGCCGGAGCCGCTGCCCAGGCTGGTGGAGAAGCCGATCGATACGTCGCCCGATGCGATCGGCGCCTGCTGGAAGTTCACGCGGTCGCGCTGCGCGACCATGCGGCCGGCGGCATCGGCCCGCGCGAACGCCTCGGGCGGGATCGAAGGCGCGTCGGTGAGCTCGTAGGACGCGGCCAGCGCGCAGGCGTCGGCCGCGTTCTGCAGCTCGGTCTTCGTGAGGTACAGGCGCCCGCCGTCGAGCGCCAGGCCGACGAAGCCGACCAGCACGACCAGCATCAGGCCGACCACGATCGCGATCGCTCCGCGCTGGCGCCGCCGGACTGGATGCATCGAACTCATGACGACTCCTCCAGCGGGTTCAGCGGGCCGGTGTCGTGCCGGCGCGGCTGTTGGTGGTTCCCACGCCGATCAGCGGCACGATCGCCGTCGCCGGCGGGTTGCGATAGCTTTCCTGGTAGGCATCGGCGCTGTCGCGCACGACGCGCCCATCCACCGGCGGGCGCTTGTCGGCGTTGTGCTGCGCGGCCTGCGGATCGATCAGCTGCTGGCTGTAAAGCACGGTCATCGACTGGCCGAAGCGGGCGTCGGTCTCGGGCGAGCCGGACACGGCGCACCCACCCAGGGCGAGCGCCAGGCCTGCCGCCGCGGTGGCGGCCGGGACGAAACGAGTGGCGTGTGACATCACTTCTTCTCCTCGGAAGGGGTGGCGGGTGCGGCAGCCGGGGCCGCGACCGGCGCGGCAGCCGCGGCCGCTTCGGGGGCCGCGTCGGAGCGGCGGCCTTCGAGCTTGCCGTCGAAGATCAGCTCCTTGCGCGTGGGCGGCGTGTAGCCGTCGGTGGGCAGCTTGTAGTCGGCCGGCAGCGGCTTGACCAGCCGCGGCGTGATCACGAACACCAGCTCGGAGCGATCGGTCTGGAACTCGGTGCTGCGGAACAGCGCGCCGAGCACCGGGATCTCGCCCAGGAAGGGGAAAGCCTTGATGTTGGTGGTCGTGTTGTTCTTGATCAGCCCGCCGATGGCGAAGCTCTGGCCGTCGAGCAGCTGCACCGTCGTCTCGGCGCGGCGCGAGCTGAACGAGGGCAGCACGGCATTGACGCCGCCGCCGGTGATGGTCACGCCGTTGGCGTTGAGCTCGGACACCTCGGGGCGCACCTTGAGGTTGATGCGGCCGTTGGAGAGCACCGTCGGCGTGAACTTGACCGAGACGCCGAACTCCCGTTCCTCGAGCGTGATCGTGCGCGTGCCGGCGGTGTCGGTCTGCGCCAGCGGGATGAAGATCTTGCCGCCGGCGAGGAAGCTGCCGCTCTGGCCGCTGATGGCCATCACCGAGGGCTCGGCCAGGATCTTCACCAGGCCATCGGTCTTTTGCATGTTGAGCGTCGTGATGGTGACGTTCTTGCCGCGCGCCAGCGGCATCGTGACCTCGTTGCCGCCGATCGTGACGGTGCCCGCCTGTCCGGTGAACACGCCGGTGGTGGTGCCGTTGCTGGTGGAACCCACCGCCCCGCCGCCGACCTCGGCGCCGTTGGTGCCGGAGACTTGCCCCGCCAGGCCCGCGGTGCCGCCGAACACGCCGGACAGGAAGCGGATCATCGAGCCGTCGCCCGGCACGTAGGCGCGCGCGAAGTCGATGCCGAACTTGTCCAGCAGCGCCTTCGAGACCTCGGCCACCCTCACCTGCAGCATCACCTGCTGCGGTGCGCCGACCTCGAGCATGTTGACGATGCGCGGGTTGTCGGCCGCGGCCATGCCGCTGCCCGAGTCGCCGCCTTGCGAGCGCACGTAGGCATTGGCGATGTCGGTCGCGCGCACCACGGCCTCGTTGTCGCTCACGACGCCGGAGAGCACCACCGAGTCGAAGGCCGAGCGCACCTTGATGCCGGTTTCCTGCGGCATCAGCTGCGCATAGGCGGCCTGCAGCGCGGCGGTGTCCATGCCGACCACCACGTCGAACGCGGTGCAGGCGCCGCTGCGGTCGAGCATCACCACGTTGGTCGATCCCACGCTCTTGCCGAGCAGGAAGACCTCGGTGGGCCCGAGCAGCAGCACGTCGACGTCGGCCACGCCGGGCCGCTGCGCGGCGGCCTGCGCCTGCGCCCGCTGCACGTCTTCCTTCTTGTCGGAGGCGGGCGCGGGGCGCGCGGCGCGGGAATTCTCGGGATTGCCCAGCAGGATGCGGGTGATCGGGGTGCGCGGCCTGAGCACGGTGGACTTGCCGACGGACAGGTTCACCACCGGCGCCACGTCGAGCTGCGCGCAGGGCGCGAGCGGCGGCGTCGCGGGGGCCGGGGGCGCCGAACGCGCAGCCGTCGTGGCGGCCATGGCAAGCGCCGGCAGCGCGCAGGCGACGGCCAGCGCCAGGCGGGCCATGCGATAGACGGGTTGTGATGACATCATCGTTCTCCGTTGTTCGGGTGCGGTTTCAGAAGCATTCGATCGACTTGACGGGGCCGCGGATGATCTCGACGCAGTCCCCGCGCGGGGCGGCCGGCGCAGGCGGCGCGGCGCGCTTGACGACCCGGCGCGGCGCCGGATGCGAGGTGCCCGAGGTCATGACGCTCGGCAGCGGCGCCGAGGCGGCGGCGACCACCGGCTTGAGGCCCAGCAGCATCGCCTTGGTCGCGCCGGCCGTCTGCACCGGCGCGGGGTCGGTCTGGTTGCGCAGCACCAGCGACAGGTTGCCCACGCTGCGCGCGAGGTCCAGCACCTCGGCCTGCGCGGGGGTCACTTCCAGCGTGACCGCATTCACCACCTTGGGCTTGGTCTCGTCGCGGTTGGCTTCCTGGGCGACGGCGAGCACGAGCAGGCGCTCGAGCACGATCTTGGAGACGCTCTTCTCGTCGTTGCCGCGGGTGGCGCCCTCGCCCTGCGTGTTGACCATGATGTCGACGAAGGTGCCGGGCAGCACGAAGCCGCCCACGCCGACCACGTCGTTCACGCGCACGGTCATCGCGCGCTTGCCTTCCGGCACGACCGCGGCCAGGCCGCCTTGCGTGCCCACCGGCGCGAGCCGCGCCTGCAGCACCGGCTCGCCGCGATGCAGCGCGCTCACCGCGACGCGGCCGTCCAGCGGCGTGGCCTCGGTGAACGCGCCTTCGGGCACGCTGGTGCGAGGCCACTCGGTGAGGCGCACCATGTCGGGCGTGATGCGCGCGCCCAGCGCGATGTCGGTGCTCGCGACGGCGATGCGCGACTTCTCACCGCCTTGCTGCTGCATCCAACGTGCGGCCAGCAGGACCGCGCCCAAGCCGGCGACCAGCGCCAGCAGCAACATCCACAAACCTCGGGATCTCATGGGTCACTCCATCTGTGTCAAGGGGGTCATGCCCGGCGGGGGCGTGTCTTCTTCCGCGGCAGCGAAATAGACGTTCCAGGCCCAGTCGATGAGGGCCGGCGACAGCTGCGGCGTCACGCCGAGGTAGGCGGCGCGGCTGGCGATGAGCTGCAGCAGATCGCGTGGGTAGCAGGCCAGCAGCGGCTGGCCGCGCGTGGCGTGGTAGTCGCGCAGCAGACCCTGGAAGGACGCTTCGTCGAAGGCGATGCCTTCAGCCACGCACACGCGCTTGAAGATCTCGCGGTACTCGCCCACCGCGAGCGGGCCGACATGCACCTTGTGGCCGATGCGCCGCAGGAAGGCCATGTCTTCCAGCTCGGAGGGCCGCAGGTTGCTGCAGAACACCAGCACCATGTCGAAGGGAATCTTGAACTTGCCGCCGCTGCGCAGCATCAGGTAGTCCTCGCGCCGGTCCATGGGCACGATCCAGCGGTTCATCAGTTCGCGCGGCGTGACCACCTGGCGGCCCAGGTCGTCGACAATGAACAGGCCGTTGTTGGCCTTGAAGTGCGGTGGCGCCTCGTAGTAGCCGGCGCGCTCGTCGAAGGCGAGGTCCAGCATCTGCAGCGTGAGCTCGCCGCCGGAGACCACCAGCGGGCGCTCGCACAGCACCCAGCGCGGATCCGGCCGCGCGGCGTTGTCGAGCTGCGCCGGGCCGGTCTCGCGAGCGGCCGCCGGGTGGTGCCAGTGCTCGTCGAAGACGCGGATCACCTCGCCGTGCACCGCGATCGCGTACGGAATCGCGACCGGGCCGGTCAAGAGGCGCTGCAGGTGACCCGCGAGATAGGTCTTTCCGGCGCCGGGCGGGCCGTACAGCAGCAGCGGACGGCCGGAGTTGACGGCCGTGCCCAGCAGGTCGGCCAGGCCGTCGGGGATCACCAGGTCGGCGAATGCGGTGCGCACCTGCTGCACCGTGACCCGCCGCTGCGTGATCGCCTGGGCCTGCACGACACGGGTGTAGGCCTCCAGCGTCACCGGCGCGGGCCCGGCATAGCGGTTGCGCGTGAGCCATTCGATCGCGCGCGCGCTGCCGGCGCCGCTCAGCTCGTACTGCACGTCGGCTTCTGTCTGGCCGCGGCGCGTGACCTCGATCAGGCCTTCGCGGCGCATGAACTGGCACACCGCGTCGATCACCGCCCCGGACAGCGCCAGGTGCTGCGTGAGCTCGGTCAGGCGCGTGAGCCCGTACTCGAACATCGCCTTGGCGACCAGCTCGACCAGGAACGTCTCGGGCAGCCCGGTGGCGGCCGGAGCCTGCGGAGCCCGCGGCAGTGCGGTGCCGCTGGGCACGGCGCAGAACGCGGGGGCTTGAGGCAGGGCGGACATGGTGCGCGGCTTCATGTGGACCACGGCGCTGCACGCAGCAGCGCGACCAGGCTGCCGCCGGCGATCGCCAGGGCGTAGGGCATGCGGGCCGCGCTGTGCTCGATCGGGTCCAGGCGCAAGCTGCCGCCGGCGGCGCGACGCTGCATCCACAGCAGCAGCACGCCAGTGAGGTTGGCCAGCGTCTGCCGCGCGACACCCGGACGCAGCATGAACACGAGCGACAGCACGCCGCCGGCGATCAAGGTGTAGAGCGCGCACCACGGCGCGAGCTGCGGGCCGGCGAAGGCGCCGACCATCGCCATCAGCTTCACGTCGCCCGCGCCGCAGGCGCCGAGCAGGTAAAGCGGCAGCAGCATCGCGCCGGCGGACACGAGCCCCAGCAGCGGGGCGGCGATGTCGGTGGCGCTCAGAGGTGCCTGCGTGTTCGACAGCACCAGCAGGTGCGCGGTGAGCGCAACCGCGATGCCGCACAGCACGAGGCGATTGGGAATTCGGCGTGTGCGCAGGTCCGCGATCACGGCCCCGGCCAGCAGCAGCACCAGGGCGGGGAGCGCGATGGGCAGGGCAAGCAAGGACATGACGGCGAACCTGGACACGGTGGGATGACAGGCGCCGGACGCTGGCCCGGCGCCTGGCGTGGCGCTTACTGCAGCGCGTCGCGAACGGTCGTGAACACGCCCACCAGGGCCGTGCCGACCTGGCCCGCGATGGCGACGATCGCCACGCTGATCAGCGATGCGATGAGGCCGTACTCGATGGCCGTCACGCCTTGTTCGTCGCGAACGAATTGCTTGAGGGATTGAACGACTCGCATGGTCTGCTCCTGAGTGATCCGGGGAGAAAGGGCCGGACCGTTGCCCTGCCGGCCTGTCCAGCGCCGACCGGCGAAGCGCATGAGCTCACTCTAGGAATCGGCGGCCTCGCACGCAGCGGAGGAAGCGCCCGCCGGCGCGAGGCAAAAGCTCCCCGGCGGGCGGGAGCTTTCGCCTGCCCGATGCGAGGTAGGGAGATCTCGATGCTTGCGGTCGCGCAACACGCGGCGCCGCGGGCTTGCTACAAATTCAGCTTCGAGGGATGCACGCGCGCGTGCACGGCGGCTCTTTCGCGCCGCGGTTCACTGTCCGGCTTCGCCGATGCCGTGCTCGACGGCGAACAGGTGCAGCTCCAGGCGCCCGCGCACGCCGAGCTTGCCGTAGATGGTCGTGAGGTGGTTGCGCAGGGTGTGCTCGCTCATCTCGAGCGCGTCGGCCACCACCAGTTGCTTGGCGCCGGCGTGCTGCACCATCGCCGCGATGACCTGGCGCTCGCGCGGCGTGAGGCTCTCGATCAGGCGCGCCAGCGGGTCCTGCGGCACGGCAGGCGGCGGGGTGCTCAGCCGGTCCAGCAGTTCGCCGAGCAGGTCCTGGCGAAGCCACACCTCACCGGCCCCCACCCGCTCGATCGCGCGCAGCACGGTGTCGGCGGGCGCCGACTTGTGCAGCACGCCGCGCGCGCCGCGCAGGACCGCCTCGCGGTGCACCGTCGCGTCGTCGCAGGCGGTGAGCACCAGCACCTGCGCATGGCTGCGCCGGCGCAGCTCGGGCAACGCCTCCAGCGCGCTTTCGCCGGCCAGGTCGAGGTCGAGCAGCAGCACGTCGGCATCGGCCACCGCGGGGTGGTTCAGCAGTTCGTGGCGCGAGCCGGCGATGCCCACCAGCTCCATCCGCGGCGACGCCGACTCGACCAGCCGCTGCAGGCCCCAGAGCGTGACGCGGTGGTCGTCGGCGACGAACACGCGCAGGCTGCGCGGCGGGACAAGGGGGCGAAGGCCCGGGCTCACCTGCATCGGTCAGGTCCTCGGCGCCAGCGGCGAGATCGGCAGCGTGATCACGACCTCGGTGAACACGCCCTCGGGGTGATGGACCAGCACGCTGCCGCCCAGCGCCGCCGCGCGCTCGTTGAGCGAGCGCGGATGGAAGGTCGCCACGTTGCGGCCCGACCGGGCGCCCCCGTCGTCGCGCACGCTCAGGCGCAAGGCGTCGCCGGCCTCCTCGATGTGCACCCATACCTGGCGCGCCGAGGTGTGCTGCCGCACGTTGTTGAGCGCCTCGTTGACCATGTGGAAGACCGCGCCGGCCAGTGCGCGGCTGGTGCGCATCTCGCTCGGGCAGTCCAGGTGCACTTCGATGCCGAACAGCGACGCGAAGCGGCGCACCTGGCGGCGCACCGCCGGCACGAGCGCGTTGTCGCCGCGATGCTGGCCCACGCGCAGGCCGGAGACCAGTTCGCGCAGCGACTCGACCTCGTGCTGCACCAGGTCGACCAGCGCGTCGACGTCGGCGCGCGCCGGGTTGTCGCGCGACATGCGCGCGGCCACGCTCTCGACCGCGAACTTCAGGCCGACGTAGGGCTGGATCGCGCTGTCGTGCAGGTCGCGTCCGATGCGCACCCGCTCGTGCTCGGTGGTCTCGGCCTGCAGGCGGTCGACCAGCATCGCCTGCTCGAGGATTCGAAACAGCTCCGGTGCCGCCTCGGCCAGCAACGCGACGTCGAACACGCGCCGGTGTCGCCGCTGCATGCCCAGCAGCAGGTAGCCGTGGCGATGCTCGTAGCGCTCGAGCGGCACGATGGCCAGCGAGCGCACGTCGAGCAAGGCGCTCAGCTCCGCCAGGCGACTGCGCAGGTCCTCGTCGGCGCGCTGCGGACCGAGCAGCCGCGTGCCGCCGGCCAAGCCGCCCCAGCGCGATGCCGCATGCGTCACGGCGCAGGCCGGCAGGCGATCGAGCAGCGCCTCGAGCTGCGCGTGGGCCTGCGGGCTGACGCGAAAGCTGCCGTCGGCGGCGGTGTTGACCACGGCGGGCGCATCGGCCGCGGCCGGCAGCACCAGCGCCACCAGGTCGGCGCGCGTGCCGCTGCGCAGGCCGCCGACGAGCGCCGCGCACACCGCATTGAGCCCGCGCCGCGGGTCGAGGCTCGCCTCCAGCCCGCGCACCAGCGCGATGCGACGCCGCGCATCGTTCATCGGCCGGGCCAGCAGCGCCGCCGCGCCCACCAGCCCCAACACCGCCACCGACCACAAGGGGTTCATGCGCGTGCCGTGCGTGCCGACGGCGAAGGGCCCGCCGCTGTCGAACAGCAGCCCCAGCGCACTGAAGACGGCGAGCACGAGGCCGTGCCAGACGCCGTAGCCGACGCCGGCCAGAACCACCGGCTGCACCAGCGTGAGCACGAGCATCTCGGCGCCCGAGTCCGTCAGGCGCAGCATGAGCAGCGTCCAGCCCACGTCGATCCAGCAATGCGCGAGCGTCTGCCGCAGCGGCATGCCGCGTGCCTCCAGCCAGAGCACGCATGCGGCCCACAAGTCGTAGGCCAGCAGCACGACCGCCGCGGCCATGCCGGGCCGCGATTCGGCGGACGCGAACATCAGCGTGCACAGCAGGGCCGCCACCGCGCGGATGCCGGCCGACAGGCGCCGCGTCTCTTCCGACAGGGCCGACGAGCCCAGGGCACCCAGCCAGGCCAAGGCGCCGGCCCGCCCCGTTGTGTCGGTGTGCCCTGAGGCGGCGGCGGAGGAAGGCATGGGAACGGGCGGTGTCGCGACACAGAGGAGGCTGCCGGCTGCGTTGCCGGTTGCCTCGTCTGTATCGAATTGTTCTCCGCTGCGAGCCGCCGCCTCTGACGCCCGTCAACAGTCGATACGAATCGCGCGCGCCGGCGCGTGGGCCCTGTCACCAACGCGACAGGGCGCCGATGGCTAGAACGTGCCGGGGTAAGCGCCGCCGTCGAGCAGGATGTTCTGCCCGGTCAGATAGGCCGCCTGCATGCTGCACAGGAAGGCGCACACGGCACCGAACTCCTGCGGCGTGCCGAAGCGGCGCATCGGCACGCCCTGCATGCGGCGTTGCCACAGCGTGTCGAAATCCTGGCCGGCCTTGCTCGCCGCATGCTGCGTGCCGCTGCGCAGCCGATCGGTGTCGAAGGCGCCGGGCAGCAGCCCGTTGATGGTGACGCCGCGTGCCGCGATGTCGCTGCGCGCGAGGCCGGCGACGAAGCCCGTCAGGCCGCTGCGCGCCCCGTTGGACAAGCCCAGCGTCGCGATCGGCGCCTTCACCGCGCCCGAGGTGATGTTGACCACGCGGCCGAAGCCGCGCGATGCCATGGCGTCGACGCTCGCGCGCATGAGCTCGATGGGCGTGATCATGTTCGCATCGAGCGCCTTGATCCAGGCCTCGCGGTCCCACTCGCGGAAATCGCCCGGCGGCGGACCGCCCGCGTTGTTGACGAGGATGTCGACCTGCGGGCATGCGGCGAGCGCCGCCGCGCGGCCCTCGGCCGTGGTGATGTCGCCCGCGACCGCGCGCACCTCGCCGCCCTTCAAGGCACGCAGTTCGGCGGCCGTCGCCTGCAGCGCCTCATTGCCGCGCGCGGTGATCACCACGTTGACGCCCTCGCGCACCAGCGCCTGCGCGCAGCCCTTGCCCAAGCCCTTGCTGGCAGCGCACACCAGCGCCCACTTGCCTGCGATGCCGAGGTCCATGAACGAACTCCTTTGGTCTGGGATGGAAGGTCGGCTTCTCAGGCCTCGAACTGCACCTGCGCAGCCGGCACCGGCGTGGCTCTCGGGCCGAAGCTCGTCAAGTTGGCCAGCGTGGCGTTGTGGTGCGCCGTGATCTGGGCGGCCGACAGCACGCCGTTGTCCAGCGTGGAGTGTCCGTCGGCCACGAGCTCGACGGGGTAGCCGCGCGCCAGGGCCCCACGAACCGTCGAGTCGACGCAGAACTCGCTTTGCAGGCCGCAGACCACCAGCTTGGCGATGCCTCTCGAGCTCAGCAGCGAATGAAGCTCGGTTCGATGGAACGAGTCCGACGCCGCCTTGCGCAGGAGGATGTCGTGCGGCTGCATGGCGACACGGCCATCGATCTGCCAGCCCTCGGTGCCGGGCTGCAACGGCCCGTCGTCGGCTTCATGCTGGATGACGAACACCGGCGAGCCCGCCGCCCTCGCCTTCGCGGCGACGGCGTTGACCCGCTCGATCACGGCGTCGATGTCGAAGGCCGCCCACTTGCCACGGCACAGGGCGTGCTGGATGTCGATGATGAGAAGTGCAGTCTTCATTCGCGCCTACCTTGACTTCGCCAGGAGCCAGATCCCGGCCAACACGAGCACCGTCCCGCCCGCGACCCACGCGGTGAACGGCTCGCCCAGCACCACCACGCCCATCAGGATGGTCGACAGCGGCCCGATCATGCCGGTCTGCGCGGCCAGCGTGGCGCCGATGCGCTCGATGGCCATCATCACCATGACCACCGGCGCGAAGGTGCACAGCGTGGCGTTGAGCACCGACAGCCAGATGACCTGCGGCGCGACGGCCATGGCCGAGGCCGGCCGCAGGATGAAGAACTGCGCGATGCACAGCACGCAGGCCACGGTGGTGGCCAGGCCGGTGAGGCGCAGCGCGCCCAGGCGCTTGACCTCCTCGCCGCTGTAGACGAGGTAGATCGCATAGCTCACCGCGCTGCCGAAGACCAGCGCCGCGCCGAGCGCGACATTGGCGCCGACCAGCGTGATTTCATGGCCGAACACCAGCAGCACGCCGCAGTAGCTCACGCCGAGCGCGACCAGTTGCCTGCCGTTGACGTGCCGCTTGAAGAACAGCACGCCCATCAGCAGCACGATGGTCGGGTTGAGGTAGAGGATCAGCCGCTCCAGGCTCGCGGTGACGTAGGCCAGGCCCGCGAAGTCGAGGAAGCTGGCGAGGTAGTAGCCGCTGAAGCCCAGCCCGGCGATGGTGACGAGATCACGCCGCGTGAGCGGCGGCTTGCCGCGCCCCGACCACCACGACAGCGCGAGGAACATCGGCAGCGCGAACAGCATGCGGTACATGATCAGCGTGACCGCATCGACGCCGTAGCGGTATGCGAGCTTGACGATGATCGCCTTGCCGGAGAAGGCGATCGCGCCGACCACCGCCAGCAGCAGGCCGGGCCATACGGCGTGGGGCGCGGCGGGCTGCGCCGGCGCGCTGCGCTCGGCCGCTATCGAGGGGGAGGACATTGCGCCGGATTCTACGAAGCGCTCCCCGGGCACGCCCGCGTGAGGGCTTGTGCGCGCCGCGCCCCGCGACGGCTCACCAGACCACGGCCTGGCCGTCGCGGCGTGGGTCGCTGGCCGCGACGTAGCCCTCGGTCGCCGGGTCGCCGAGCCGCCAGATGAACTGGCCGGCGCCGAAGTCCTGGTACGAGTCCTCGATCACCTCGATGCGGTGGCCGCGCTCGACCAGCGCCTGCACGGTGACCGCATTCATCGCCGCCTCGACGTTGAGCTCCAGCCCCGCGTTGTAGCGCCAGCGCGGCGCGTCGCAGGCGGCCTGCGGATGCTGGTGGTGGTCGAGCATGCGCACCAGCGTCTGCATGTGGCCTTGCGGCTGCATGTTGGCGCCCATCACGCCGAAGGACATCACCGGCTGGCCGTCCTGCGTGAGGAAGGCGGGGATGATGGTGTGGAAAGGCCGCTTGCCCGGCGCCACCACGTTGGCGCTGCGCTCGTCGAGCGAGAAGCCGTGGCCGCGGTTCTGCAGCGACAGGCCGTAGCCCGGCACGACCACGCCCGAGCCGAAGCCCATGTAGTTGCTCTGGATGAAGCTCACCATCATCCCGCGCTCGTCGGCCGCGGTGAGGTAGATGGTGCCGCCCTTCACCGGATTGCCCGCGCCGAAGTCCTGCGCGCGCCGGCGGTCGATGAGCTTGGCGCGGCTCGCGAGATAGGCATCGTCCAGCATCTGAGCCGGCGTCACCTCCATGCTCGCGGGCTCGGCCACGTAGCGGTAGACGTCGGCGAAGGCCAGCTTCATCGCCTCGATCTGCAGGTGCTGCGACTCGGCGCCGTCCACCGGCAGCGACGCGAGGTCGAAGTTCTCCAGGATGCCCAGCGCGATCTGCGCCGCGATGCCCTGCCCGTTGGGCGGGATCTCGTGCAGCGTGTGGCCGCGGTAGCGGCGCGCGAGCGGCGTGACCCACTCGGGGCGGTAGGCGGCGAAGTCCGCCGCGGTGATGGCGCCGCCATGCTCGCGCGCATGTTGCTCGGCGGCCTGCGCGATCTCGCCGCCGTAGTAGGCGCTGCCCTTGCTCTGCGCGATCAGGCGCAGCGTGCGGGCCGCCGCCGCGAAGCGGAACAGCTCGCCCACTTCGGGCGCACGCCCGCGCGGCAGGAACGCATCCGCATAGCCGGGCAGCGTCGCCAATTCCTTGGCGGCCGCCGCCCATTTCTGCTGCACGACGATCGGCACCGCGTAGCCGCGCTCGGCGATCTCGATGGCCGGCTGCAGCAAATCGGCGAAGGGCAGTTGGCCGAAGCGCTCGCTCATCGCCACCCAGCCGGCCACCGCGCCGGGCACGGTCACCGCGTCCCAGCCGCGCTTGGGCGGGTTCTTCGCATCGGCGCCGTACTTGCGGCGGAAGTACTCGGGCGTCCAGGCCTGCGGCGCGCGGCCCGATGCGTTGAGGCCGTGCAGCTGCTGGCCGTCCCAGAGGATGCAGAACGCATCGGAGCCCAGGCCGTTGCTCACCGGCTCGACGATGGTCATCGCGGCGGCGGTGGCGATCGCCGCGTCGACCGCGTTGCCGCCTTGCTGCAGCATGCGCAGGCCGGCCTGCGCGGCCAGCGGGTGAGAAGTGGCGACGACGTTGCGGCCGAACACCGGCAGGCGCTGGCTGGCATAGCCGGCGGACCATTCGAAAGCGTGTGGCATGACGGGACCTCGATGCCGGACCATTCTAGGCAGCGGCCGCGTCCGATTCATGCGCTGCGAGTCAGGAGTGCCGCACCGCGCACGGCCCCTGTGCGGCGCTCGCGTCGCTCAGTGCACGTCGGCCTGCACCCGCTGGTGAAGCCGGCGCACGCCCAGCCCGACCGCCAGTGCGATGACCGGGATGCACAGCGCCACCGCGATGTCGGGCGACACCGCGATGCCCGCCGCCTTGGCGCCCTTGGCCAGGTAGCCGACCAGCCCCGCGGCGTAATAGGTGACCGCGGCGACCGACAGGCCCTCGACCGCGCTTTGCAGCAGCACCTGCGCCTTCTGCCGGCGGTTCATCGCGTCGAGCAATTCCTGGCTGCTTTGCTGCTGCTCGATCTCGACTCGGGTGCGCAGCAGGTTGCTGGTGCGCGAGATGCGCTCGGACAAGGCCTGCTGGCGGCGCGCTGCCCACACGCAGGTGTGCATGGCGGGCGCCAGACGGCGATCCATGAACTCGCGCAGCGTCTGCAGGTTCTCCAGGCGCTGCTCGCGCAACTCGTCGATGCGCCGCTGCAGCAGCTCGAAGTACGCGCTGCTGGCGGAAAAGCGGGCATGGGTGCGCGCATACAGGCTCTCGACCTCGCCGGCGAGCGAGGTGAGCTGGCGCAGCAGTTCGGGCTCCTCGTGACGCTCGGCGCTGCGCACCTGCGCGGCCACGTGAGCGAGGTCGCGCTCGGCGTGCACCAGCGAGGCACCGACCTCGCGCGCCATCGGCAGCCCGAGCAGCGCCATCATGCGGTAGGTCTCGATCTCGAGCAGCCGCTGCAGCGCGCGGCCCAGCCGCCGCGGCGTCATGTCGCCGGCGACGACGATGAAGCGCTCGAAGCCCTCGGCGTCGAGCCGCAGGTCGGTGTAGATCTCGGCGTCGTCGTCCATCACGCTGGCGCCGACCAGGCTGTCCTCCCTGAGCAGGCGGCGCACCAGCGGCTGCACTTGCGACGGCGTGCGGCTCGCCTTGTCGCCGCGCACCAGCACGTGCAGCCCGACCAGCCACTGCCCCGGCATCGCGGCCAGCCAGTCGCGCGGCACGTCGGCCAACGCGGTCGCCTCGAAGGAGTCGGGCGCCTCGTGCAGCGGCTTCCAGAAGGTGCAGGTGTGGAACTCCGTGTGCTTTTCCCAGCGCAGGTGCAGCCCGCCCAGGTCGGCGCTCAGGTGGTTGGTCTCGGGCGCCGGCGGCGGCAGGTGGTGGCGGCGCA
>DATFAY010000373.1:0-8028 GCA_035254085.1 Piscinibacter sp. | reverse complement strand
GGCCGCCCTCGGCCTTGGGCTCCAGGCCGTGCTTGATCGCGTTCTCCACCAGGCCCTGCAGCATCATCGGCGGGAAGTCGGCCGACAGCAGCCCCTCGCTCACGCGCACCTCGGTCTGCAGCCGCTCTTCCATGCGCACCTTGAGGATCTCCAGGTAGGGCCGGATCACGGCCAGCTCGCGGCCGAGCTCGCGCGTGCCCTGCGCGTTCGCCTCGCGCATCGTGGGCATCGAGGCGCGCAGCAGCGCGATCAGGTTCTTCTGCATCCTCGAGGCGCGCGGCGGGTCGGTCTCGATCAGGTGATCGATGCTGGCCAGCGTGTTGAACAGGAAGTGCGGCTCGACCTGCGCCTGCATCGCGGCCATGCGCGCCTCGATCACCTGCCGCTTGAGCGCTTCGGACTCGGCGATCTCGGTGGCCTGCACCGCCTGCGCCTCGGCCTTGAAGCGGCCGGCGGCCATGATCTTGATCACCATCGACATGAAGATCAGCGCCACCGTGAAGCCGACCATGTGCTCGCCCAGGCTGAATGCCTTGACCATGCGCACCTGGGGCTGGGCTTCGGCCAGCGCATCGCGCAGGTCCGACTTGGCCTCGGCGATGGCCGATTTGAGGTCGTGCTTGGCCTCGGCGATGGCTTCCTTGTCGCCGCTGGCGATGGCCTCGTCGAGGCGGGCGCGGGCTTCGTCGACCGCTTCGCTGCCGGGCACGCGGATGCTGACGCCGCCGGGGCCGATCACGACGCCGGGCTGGGGCGGCACGGGCGGCGTGGGCACGGCTGCCGGCTCCTGCGGCGCGCTCGCCGGCCCATTGGGCGCGGCCGGGGCCGAGGCGGCGGCGCCGGGCTGTGGCGCCGGAATCGGCGTGATGTGCACGCCGCGCTCGTCGATGTTGATCTCGACCGAGCGGCCCGATTTCTTCATCTCCTCGATGGCGCGGGCGATGTCGCGGCCGGCCACGCCGCGGCTGATGTGCACCTCGGGGTGGTCGGGGCCCCAGCGCAGGTTGAACGGCGGCAGCTCCGACAGGATGCCGGTGATGATGATCGCCAGCACCGACAGCAGGAAGAAGCGCATCCAGGTGATGCTGTCCAGCCAGCGGGCGTAGGCAATGAAGCCGCGGCGCACCGCGAAGAAGAAGCGGGCGGCGGCGTTGGTGGCGGCGGGCGGGGCCGGGGAGAGCGAATTCAGTGCCATGGGAACACTGTAAGGGCCCGTTCGCCGCGGCTCCATCGGCGGGCGATGGACTGCCCAACCGGAGGAACAGGCTGCGTCCCGGCAGGACAGTCCGGAAGCCGCGGCGCCGTGCGCCTCAGCGGCGGCGCGCCGGCGCAGTCAGTGGGGCGGCGCGCCCCGCCAAGGATGTCACGCCGCCGGGCGGCTGGCGCCCTTCGCGCAGCCACTGCTCGTAGAACGCGACCTTGGCATCGACCACCGCGCGCGCGGCATGGAGCTCGCCGATCAGCGCATCCACCCGTTCGCGGTGCGCCTGCAACAGGTCGCGCCGCTGCACCAGCGTGGCCTCGCCGCGCTTGACCAGGGCCGTGTACTCGCGCATCTGCCGGATCGACATCCCGCTTCGGCGCAGGCGCTCCAGCAGGTCCAGCCACATGACGTGCTGCTCGCGGTAGGTGCGCCGCCCGGCGCCGTCGCGGCGCACGCCGGGGATCAGCTTCTGCTGCTCGTACCAGCGGATGGTGTGCACCGAACGGCCGGTGCGCCGGGCCAGCTCGCCGATGCGCAGCAGCCCGTCGGCCGAAAGCACGCGGGTGTCCATGGCGCGATTCAACCACCTCGAGCATGCTCGAGGTCAAGGGGTCGGCCCCTGCCGTTCACTGCGGCGGCGTCGGCCACGGGCGCTGAGGCGGCCGCAGATGCTCCCAGGCCCGGGCGACTTGCAGCACGCCCAGGTCGTCGAAGCGCCGGCCGATGATCTGCAGCCCGATCGGCAATCCGCTGCCGGTGTAGCCGCAATTGATCGACGCCGCCGGCTGCTCGCTCATGTTGAACGGCAGCGTGAAGGCGATGTGCTCGAACGGTCGCGCCGGGTCGTCGGTGGGCGCGGCCAGCTCGGCCGGGAAGGCGGGGATCGGCGCGGTCGGCGTCAGCACGATGTCGTACGGGCGGCAGGCCGCCACCGCCGCCTCGCGCATCGCGCCCATCTGGCTGTAGCCGCGAAACACCTGCTCGCCGGTGAGGGCAGCGCCCCCGCGCGCCCATTCGACGATGAAGGGCAGCACCTTGGCCCGGCGCGACTCGGGCAGCGCCGAGATGTCCAGCCAGGCGCGCATGCGCCAGAAACGGTCCATGCCGTCGGCCATCTCGCGGGTCATGAACGGCGACATGGTCTCGACCAGCGCGCCCGCGGCCTGGAAGCGCCGGGCCGCCGCCTCGACCGCGTCGTGCACCTGCGCGTCCACCGGCAGGCCCCAGCCGGCATCCGTGAGCAGGCCGATCCTCAGGCCGCGCACGTCGCGCTCGAGATCGCCCCAGGCAATCGACTCGTGGGGCAGGCTCATCGTGTCGCGATCGTCGGGCTGGCTGAGCACGCTCATCATCAGCGCGGCATCCTCGACCGTGCGCGTCATCGGCCCGGCGACGCGCCCGGCGTAGGGCGGATGGATGGGAATGCGTCCGAGGCTGGGCTTCAAGGTGAAGATGCCGCACCAGCCGGCCGGCAGCCGCACCGAGCCGCCGATGTCGGTGCCCAGGTGCAGCGGCCCGTAGCCGGCAGCCGCGCCCGCGCCGGCGCCCGCGCTGCTGCCGCCGGGGTTCTTGCTCAGGTCCCAGGGGTTGCGCGTGAGCGGGTGAAAGCTCGACAGGCCCGACGACAGCATGCCGTAGTCCGGCATGGTCGTCTTGCCCAGGATCACCGCCCCCGCTTCGCGCAGGCGTGCCGCCGGCGGAGCGTCGCGCTCGGCCGGCACGAGCTCGGTGGCAGCCGTGCCCAGCGGCGTGGGCACGCCCTGGGTGGCGATGTTCTCCTTGATCATGGCCGGCACGCCATCGACCGCCCCGATGGGCGCCCCCGCCGTCCAGCGCGCCTCGCTGGCCTGTGCCTGCGCCAGCGCCGCCGCCGCGTCGAGCGCGTAGGTCGCGTGCAGATGCGGCTCCCAGGCCTCGATATGCCGCAGCACCGCGCGCGTCACCTCCACCGGCGACAACGTGCGGCGCTGATAGCCCTCGACCAGCTCGACCGCCGTCAGCGAATGCAATTCAGTCATCGATCAACCCCGTCCACAAACCGCAAAGCGAAGCGAGCCAATCAAGCCACGTCCGCGGATCCGGCTTCGCCGGTCCGCAGGACGGCGCCCCTCGGGGGCAGGAGCACAGCGACTGGGGGGCTCAATCACTCCCACCGGACCGCTGCCATGTCGTTGGCAAAGATCGGCGAACTGCTCCACAGGCCCTTGAGCTTCTTGTTGGCCACCGCGAACTGCGGCAGCTGGAACAGGTAGACGTTGACGCAGTCGGTGGCCAGCTGGCGCTGGATGTCGCCGAGCAGCTTCAGGCGCGCCTTGGCATCCGTCGTGGTGTTGTACTTGGCGAGCAGGTCCTTGTAGGCCTTGCTGTCGTAACCCCAGTAGTAGGCGGGATCGGCGTAGCGGTCGAAGTCCAGCGGCTCGACGTGGCTGATCACCGTCAGGTCGTAGTTGCCCTTGAACGCGCCCGAGAGCCACTGCGCCCACTCGACGTTCTCGATCTTCGCATTGATGCCGACCTTGGCCAGCTGCGAGGCGATGATCTCGCCGCCCTTGCGCGCGTACTGCGGCGGCGGCAGCGTGAGGGTCACGTTCAGGGGCGCGGCGACCCCGGCCTCCTTGAGCAGCGCGCGGGCCTTGTCGGGGTTGTACGGATTCACGCCGGTGAGGTCGACGTAGCCGGCGTCGCTGGGCACCATGTGGCTGCCGATGGGCGCACCGAAGCCTTCCATCGCGCCGTCGATGATCGCCTTGCGGTCGATCGCGGCGGCCAGGGCGCGGCGCACGCGCACGTCGTCGAAGGGTTTCTTCTTGTTGTTGATGCTGATGATGGTCTTGCCCTCGGTGCCGCCCACCACCACCGCGAAGCGCGGGTCGCCCTGGAACTGCTTCAGGTTCTGCGGTGCGCCGAAGCGCGGCATGCCGTCGATGTCGCCCGCCAGCAGCGCGGCCACCTGCGCCGCCGGATCGTTGATGAAGCGGAAGGTCACCTTCTTGAGCTTGACCTTGCCGGCGTCGCGGTAGCCGTCGAACCTGGACAGCGTGATCGCCGAGCCCTTGGCCCAGCTGTCGAACTTGAACGGGCCGGTGCCGATGGGCCGGGTGGCGGTGGTGGCGGCGCTCTTCGGGTCGAGGATCACCGCGGTGTTCTCGCCCATGCGGAACAGGAAGTTGCCGTCGGCGTTGTTGAGCACCAGGATCGCGGTGTACGGGTCGGGCGTGTCGATGCGGCTGATGTTGTCGAACACCGCCTTCTTGGCCTTGTTCGTGGAGCCCTCGGCGCGGGCACGCTCGAAGCTGAACTTGACGTCGCTCGAGTCGAAGGCCTCGCCGTCGTGGAATTTCACGCCGTGGCGAAGCTTGAAGGTGTAGACCTTGCCGTCGGGATCGATGCTCCAGCTTTCGGCCAGCAGCGGCGTGATCGTCCCGTTCATGTTGATCTTGGTCAGGCCTTCGAGCACGTTGTAGTGCACCACCTCGCCGATGGCCGCGGCCGACGCCGTGGTCGGGTCCAGGCCGGGCGCGGGCTCGAGGACCATGCCGATCACCACGCTGTCCTTGCGCGGCTGCGCTGCGGCCGGTGCCGCCGCGACCAGCGCGGATGCCGCGAGGCAGAGTGCGGCGATGCATCGTTGAAGGCTCTTCATCGTCTCTTCTCCTGTCTGGAACGGTCGGTTGCGACTCTACTGGATGCGCCGCGAGGCGCAGCCGCGCTCAAACCCTACGTCAGGCCGCGGCCCGCGGCACGGCATCGAGCAAGGTGCGCGTGTACGGATGCTCGGCGTGTCGAAACAGGCGCTCGGGCGTGCCCTGCTCGACGATGCGCCCGGCCTGCATGACGGCGACCTCGTCGCAAAGGTGGTCGACCACGGCCAGGTCGTGGCTGATGAACAGGTAGGCGATGCCGAACTCCTCGCGCAGGTCCTGCATCAGGTTGAGCACCTGGGCCTGCACCGACACGTCGAGCGCACTCACCGGTTCGTCGGCGACGATCAGCTTGGGCCGCGTGATGAGCGCCCGCGCGATGGCGATGCGCTGGCGCTGGCCGCCGGAGAACTCGTGCGGGTACTTGTCCGCGTCGCTCGGGCGCAGTCCGACGGCCGACAGCGCATCGGCCACACGCGCCTCGCGCTCGCGCGGCGTGCCGTGTGGCAGCGGCTCGGCGACGATGCGGCCGACGCGCTGGCGCGGGTCGAGCGAGCCGTACGGGTCCTGGAACACCATCTGGAAGTCGCGCCGCGCGGCCCGCAACTCGCGATGCGAGAGGCCGTGCAGGTCGCGGCCGAGCAGGCTGACCCGCCCGGCCGTGGGCGCTTCCAGCGCCATCACCAAGCGCGCCAGCGTCGACTTGCCCGAGCCGGACTCGCCCACGATGCCCAGGCTGCGCCCGGCCTCCAGGCGCAGGCTCACCCCGCGCAGCGCGTGCACCAGCGGCGCCGGCGCGCGCAGCGACTGTCTCGGCAGGCGATAGTCCTTGGCGAGATCGCAAACCTCCAGCAGCACGGCGTCGTTCATGGCGTGTCGGCCGCGCCGAGGGGCGGCTCGATGTTGAAGCAGCGCGCCTCGTGCCGTGGCCCGACGGCCACCGGTGGCGGCGGCTCGCTGCAACGCGGCAGGACTCGGTGGCAGCGGTCGGCGAAGGGGCAGCCCCGCGGCAGGTCGACCAGCTCGGGCACCCGCCCCGGGATGGTCGTGAGGCGGGCGCTGCGCGGGCCGCCCAGGCGCGGTCGCGCCCGGAAGAGGCCGCGGGTGTAAGGATGGGCGAGGCGCTCGAAGACGCCGGCGGTGGGGCCGCTCTCGACCACGCTGCCGCCGTACATGACCAGCACGCGCGCGACGTTGCGCGCCATCACCCCCAGGTCGTGGCTGATGAGAAGCAGCGCCATGCCGCTGGCGGCGACCAGTTCGGCGATGAGGTCGAGGATCTCGCGCTGGATGGTGACGTCCAGCGCGGTGGTCGGCTCGTCGGCGATCAGCAGGTCGGGGCCGCAGGCCAGCGCCGCCGCGATCATGGCTCGCTGGCGCTGCCCGCCCGAGAGCTGGTGCGGGTAGGCATCGAGCCGTTGCCGCGCCTGCGGCAGGTGCACGCGCTCGAGCAGGCGCAGCGCCTCGGCGCGCGCCTCCCGCCGCCCCATGCCCAGGTGCCGGCGCAGCGGCTCGGCCACCTGGTCGCCCACGCGGTGCAGCGGATTGAGCGCGGTCATCGGCTCCTGGAAGATCATGCCGATGCGCCGCCCGCGCAGCGCGCACAGCTCGGCGTCGGGGCGGCCCACGAGCTCCTGGCCGTCGAAGCGGATGCTGCCCTGCACGCGTGCCCCCTCGGGCAGCAGGCCCATCAGCGCCAGCGCCGTCATCGACTTGCCGCAGCCGCTCTCGCCGATCAGGCCGACGGTCTCGCCGCGTGCGAGCGACAAGTCGATGCCCTGCAGCGCATCGGCGGGCCCCCGCGCGGTGTCCAGCGTTACCCGCAGGCCGCGCACGTCGAGCAGCGGCGAGTCACTCATTGCGACGGCTAGGGAAAGATCGCCCCCTCATCCGCGGGGGTCGGCGCGGCCTAGGGATGGAAGGTCGATGGGCCATGGCGCAATGTAGATGGACTCGTTCAACAAGCACTGAGGAGAACCCATGAACAAGCTGGTCCATCTGGGCTTGGCCGCGGCATTGGCCGCGCTGAGCAGCACCGCGATGGCCGATCTCACGAGCGCCGGCACCTGGTCGGGCCACGTGGGGCTGAGTGTCGACGGCATCGGCAGCAACAACGCCGCGGTGGGCGACGTGCAGGCGAACATCCCCGTGGGCTCCACCATCCTCAAGGCCTACCTGTACAGCGCGGGCACGCCCTCGCCTTGGTATGCGCAAAGCCCGACGACCCTCGCGCAGTACAACGCCGCCGGCATCACGCTGGCGGGCACCACGATCAACAACTTCGACACGCTGGTGGGCGCGATCAGCACGCGCGCCGATATCGGCCGCTGGTACACCGCCCGCGCCGACGTGACCTCGCTGGTGCAGTCGCTCACGGCCGGCGCCGCGAGTTCGGCGTTCAGCTGGGCGGTCACCGAAGGACAGCTCAACCAGTACATCGACGGCGAGGTGCTCGCGATCGTCTACTCGAACCCGGGCCTGGCCACGGCCAGCGTCGCCCTCCTCAACGGCGGGCAGAACACCGGCGGCGAGACCTCCACCGTGCACCTGGGCACGCCGCTCACCGATCCGACCGACCCGAGCTTCGCGGCGCGGCTGGGACTGGGCATCTCGTTCAGCTGCTGCGATCAGCGCTCGACGATCAAGGTCAACGGCAACACGGTGACCGACAACGCGGGCAACAACGACGATGGCCTGGTGGTTTCCGACGGATCGCTGATCACCGTGGGCGGCGTGGGCGACACGCCGGCCAACAACCAGAGCTACGCGAACGACCACGAGCTGTACGACCTGGCTCCGTTCCTGCACACCGGCGATACGTCGTTCTCGATCTTCACGCAGAACCCGACCAACGACGACAACATCTTCTTCGCCAGCCTGTACCTCACCGGCGACATCACGAGCGTCACGCCGAGCGTGCCCGAGCCCGAAACCTATGCGCTGATGCTGGCCGGCCTGGCCGTGGTCGGCGCGATCTCGCGCCGCCGCCGCGCCCGCTGAGCGCCCGCGCTCCATCGAAAACCGGCCATCTGGCCGGTTTTCTTCTTTGGGGGGGCATGCATGCGTCACCGCGCCCGCGCCAGCTTGGGGTCGAGCAGGTCGCGCAGGCCGTCGCCCATGAGATTGAGGCCCAGCACGCTGAGCGCGATCGCGAGGCCCGGCCACAGCGCGAGCTGCGGCGCC
>DATFAY010000372.1:0-5078 GCA_035254085.1 Piscinibacter sp. | reverse complement strand
TCAGGCGCTGGTGATGATCCCGGAGCCGTTGCCGCCGGCAGCCGATTGCGCGCGTTGCGCCTCGAACATCGCCTGGAAATTCACTTCGGACAGGATCACCGGCGGGAAGCCCGCGCGCGTGCACACATCGGACACGACCGCGCGCAGGTACGGATACACGATGCCCGGGCAGGCGATGCCGATGATCGGCTGCAGCTGGTCTTCGGGGATGTGGCGGATCTCGAAGATGCCGGCCTGCTTGGCCTCGACCAGGAACAGCACCTTGTCGTTGACCTTGGTCGTCACGGTCGCCGTCACGGCCACTTCGTAGACGCCGTCGGCCACCGGTTCGGCGGCCAGCGACAGATTGATGTCGACCTGCGGCTGCGCCTGCTCCAGCAGGATCTGCGGCGAGTTCGGCTGCTCCAGCGACAGGTCCTTCAGGTAGATGCGCTGGATCTGGAATACGGGTTGCTGGTTGTCGTCGGCCATGGGGAATCTCGCAATCGAAATAAAGCCCGCGACCGGAATGTGCGGGCTGCGCCGGCGATTATCACCGAGCGCGTTACGTGCTTTGGCCGCCCGCCGAGGATTGCAGCAGGGGCATCAGTCCCCCGCGCTGGTCGAGTGCGACCAGGTCGTCGCAGCCGCCGACGTGGGTGTCGCCGATGAAGATCTGCGGCACGGTGCGCCGGCCGGTGATCTGCATCATGTTGGCGCGCTCGGCGGGGTCGAGGTCGACGCGGATCTCCTCGATCTGGGCCACGCCGCGCTGCTTCAGGAGCATCTTGGCGCGCACGCAATACGGGCACACCTGCGTCGTGTACATCTTCACGTGGGCGGTCATGCCAACCCCTCGTCTACATCACGATTCACTTTGTCCATCGTCTCGCTTCAGGCCGCCGATTTCTCGACCGGCAGGTTGGCTTCGCGCCAGGCGGCCAAACCGCCGGTGAGCGCCTGGCTCTTTTCGTATCCCAGCTTGCGCAGGATACCGGCCGCCCTGGAGGCACGCGCGCCGCTCGCACACAGCACCACCACAGGCAAGGCCTTGTTCTTGGGCAGGTCGGTGGACGTCTGCAGCGAGCCGAGCGGGATGTTCTTCGCGCCGGCGGCGTGACCGGCCGCGTACTCGGCTGGCTCGCTCACGTCGACCAGGACGGCCTTCTCGCGGTTGATCAGCATCACCGCCTCGCCGGTCGTCACGCCGCCGCCGGCTGCGCCCTTTTGCAGGGTCGGCCACAGCAGCAGCCCGCCGGAGGTCAGTGCGGCAAGGATCAGAACCCAGTTGTCGATGATGAATTTCACTGCAGGCGGCTCGGGTGGTGGATGCCCATGGGCAAAGCATCGAATTATAGAATTCGGCGCCCTTTCGCAGTTTTCAACCCCCTCCCCGCGCCCCACCCACCATGTACAAGCTCGTCCTGATCCGCCACGGCGAATCGACCTGGAACCTCGACAACCGATTCACCGGCTGGACCGACGTGGACCTCACGCCCACGGGCGTCGAGCAGGCCAAGCAGGCCGGCCGCCTGCTCAAGGCCGAGGGCTACGACTTCGACGTGGCCTACACGTCGGTGCTCAAGCGCGCCATCTGGACGCTGTGGCACGCACTCGACCAGATGGACCGCACCTGGCTGCCGATCGTCAACTCGTGGCGCCTCAACGAGCGGCACTATGGCGGCCTGCAAGGCCTGAACAAGGCCGAGACGGCCAAGAAGTACGGCGACCAGCAGGTCCTGATCTGGCGCCGCAGCTACGACGTCCCGCCGCCTCCGCTGGAGCCCAACGACCCGCGCAGCGAGCGCGGCGACCGCCGCTACGCGAGCCTGAGGGCCGAGGAGATGCCGCTCACCGAATGCCTGAAGGACACGGTGGCGCGCGTGCTGCCGTACTGGAACGACGAGCTCGCGCCCGTCATCAGAAGCGGCAAGCGCGTGCTGATCGCGGCCCACGGCAACAGCATCCGCGCCCTGGTGAAGTACCTGGACGACATCTCGGACGACGACATCGTCGGCCTCAACATCCCCAACGGCATCCCGCTGGTCTACGAGCTGGGCGCCGACCTGAAGCCGATCAAGAGCTACTACCTCGGCGATGCGGAAGCGGCAGCGAAAGCTGCCGCCGCCGTCGCGAGCCAAGGCAAGGCCGGCTAGAGCCGTCGACGCTACTCAGGCAGCCCGTACAGCCGTTCCGGCGGCATGCGCAAGACGACCTGGCTCTTGTCGGCGATCGGGCCGACGATGGCGAACTCGGGCTTGCTGGTGTCGCGCATCACCGTGGCAATCACCGGCATCCCGCTGCGGTCGGTGATGCTCGCGACTGTGGGCATGCTTGCATTGGCCGCGCGGCGCACCACCACCGCGTGCTCGCCCGACTTCAGCTTGACGAACTCGCCCGGTGGATAGAGGCCGACTTCCTTCACGATCGCCGCGGCGATCGGGCCGCCCTGGTCCTCCTGGAAGAGCTGGCGCGCGGCCAGCTGGGTCAGCATCGGCGCGCGCAAGGCGCGCGGGCTGATCTTCGCGAGAAAGACATCGACGTGGCGCAGCAACTGCGCCATCTCGGTCGGCTCGGTGATGCGGTGGGGGTAGCCGCTGCCGTCGCGGCGCTCGTGGCTTTGCAGCACCGCAGTCAGCCAGGCCTCGTCGTCCACGCCGGCTGCGCGCAGCATCGCGGCGCCGCGCTCCGGGTGCTCGGCCAGCTGGGCGTGCTGCGCCGCGGTCGGCGCAATGCCTTGTGCCGCGAGGCGCCCCTGCAGATCGAGCGTGGCGATGTTCATGGTCAGCGCGGCCTTCACGGCGGTCATCACCGTCGGCTCGTCCCAGCCGAGGCGACGCGCCACCAGCAGGCACACCAGCGCGCAGTGGACGGCGTGCGCCAGGCCGTAGATCGACAGGCGCTTCGGGTCCTGCCGCACGCACAGGTAGATGGCGATGTCGGCATCGCGGTCGACCAGCGACGCCAGGTGCCGGGCGAGTTCGTCGGCGCGTGCCGTGAACCCCGGCTCCTCGACGCTGCGCAGCAGGCGGTCGAGCTGCCACAGGGTGTGCTCCCACAGCGTGAAGAGATTCGCGGGGCGCAGCTGTTCCTGCTGGCGCAGCTTCTCGATCTCCGCCGCGCGGCGCGCGACCTCGCGCGCCTCCTCGGCGCTCACGAAGGCGCCGCGGTCGATCAGGTGGTCCAGCTCCTGCGTGGTCTCGATCACGTGGCCATGGGCGAGCAGCAGCTTGCCCTGCCCATCACGCACGTTCCACGGCAAGGGCTCGCCCACCTTGACCAGCGTGTGCATGAGCTTGAGAAGTTGCATGCGCGGCCTTCGCAGCGGCCGGCCGTCGCCAGGCGCCGGCGGTTCTGCGAACGACGTCCTTCCGTGCAGAAAGAATGCGGGAAGTATGCACTCGCCGCGCGGGACATCCAACGGGGAAACACGCAGTGCCGCCCGTGCGCGCCGTCACTCTTTCACGTTCAGCGCCGCGGCGATGTGCCCGCGCACCAGTTCCGCCAGCGCGCGGCGGTCGGCATGACGGGTCTCCACGGGCAGGAGCCAGGCGATGCTCGCGCGCATCTGCGAAGCACTGACGACCGACCACACCGAGCGCAGCAGGTGGGTGTCGCCGACATAGGCGGCGGCGCGGCTCACCGGCTCGCGCGAGTCCGAGAAGCGCAGCGCGACCGGCTGGATCGGCGTCTCGGTGGCGATGGCCGCCTGCAGCAGGTTGGCGTGGAACGGCAGCAGGTCGTGGCCTTCGCTGGTCGTGCCCTCGGGAAAGACGGCGATCGTGTCCCCGCGCCCCAGCGCCCCGGCCACCTGGTGCACCACCCGCAGTGCGTCGCGCTTGCGCTCGCGCTCGATGAACAGCGTGCCGGCGCTGGCGACCAGCCAACCGATCAACGGCCAGCGGCGCACGTCGGCCTTGGAGACGAAACGTGCCGGCTGGACCGCATTGATGGCCAGGATGTCCAGCCACGAGATGTGGTTGGCCACCACCAGGGTCGAGCCGCCGCGCGGCAGCCCGCGGGTGTCGAGCGCGATGCCCAGCACCCTCAGCATGCGGCGCGACCACCAGCCGACGCGCCGCTGCCGGCCCGTGGCATCGAGAAACGGAAACACCGCGGCGCAGATGAGCGCGCCATGCAGCAGGTGCAGCACGGCGCCGGCGATGCGCGCCAGGGCGAGGACGGCGCGCAACTCAGCCCGCCAGCCGCGATCGGCTCGAGCCAGGCGGCACGGCGACGCCCATGTTCAGAACGCCTCGTGCGCGACGTGGCCCGAGACGATCGTGCACTTCACCCGGCCCGGCAACTCGTGCCCGGCAAAAGGCGTGTGCTTGGCCTGGCTTCTGAGCATGCCGGGCTGCACCGCCCAGCGCTCGTTCGGGTCGAACAGGCACAGGTCGGCAACCCCGCCGGCCACCAGCTTGCCCGCGCTCGAGGCCAGCGAGCCCAGCGCATCGCCCAGCGCCGCGACCGGGGCGCTGGTGACCGCGGCCAGAGTCTTGGCCAGCGGCCGCCCGCTCTCCTCGCCCCATTGCAGGGCCAGGCTCAGCAGCAGTTCCAGCGCGGTGGCGCCCGGTTCGGCTTCGGCGAAGGGCAGCGTCTTGAGGTCCTCGTCGACCGGCGTGTGGTCGCTCACCAGCGCGTCGATGGTGCCGTCGGCGAGGCCGGCGCGGATCGCGTCGCGGTCGCGCTGCTGGCGCAGCGGCGGCGTCACGCGCATGGCCGCGTTGAAGTAGCCGATGTCCATGTCGGTGAGGTGCAGGTGGCTCACGCTCACGTCGCAGGTGACCGGCAGCCCCTCGGCTTTGGCGCGGCGCACCAGTTCCACGCCCGCGGCACTGCTCAGGCGGCACAGGTGCACCCGCGCGCCGGTGTCGCGCATCAGCTCGAAAATGGTGTTGAGCGCGATCGTCTCGGCGATCACCGGGACCCCGGAGAGGCCCATGCGCGTGGCCAGCGGCCCCTTGGCGGCGACGCCGGTGCCGAGGAAACCGTCCTGCGGTCGCAGCCAGGTCGTGTAGCCGAAGGTGGCCGCGTACAGCAGCGCGCGATGCAGTACCAGCGTGTCCTTGACGGGCACCTCGGCCTGCGAGAAGCCC
>DATFAY010000371.1:0-2230 GCA_035254085.1 Piscinibacter sp. | reverse complement strand
ATCAGGCCGGCCAGGCCGGCGAGCACGCGCCGGCGCTGCGGCGACAGGGGGATGGACATGGGCATCGACATGGCGCGGGTTCCTCGGGGTGGAGGTGAGGCCGCGGCGCGCGGGTGGCACCGTCGGCGGGGTGCCGATCATCGGCCATCGATGTGCCAAGGGCTGGCAGGTATTTGCGCCGGGGAACGGCGCCGCATCCGCCGGGCGGCGGCGGCCTCAGGCCGCGTACCAGAGCGCCGCGAAGAAGTGGCAGGTGCTGCCGGTGAGCACGAACAAGTGCCAGGCGAAGTGCGCGTAGCGGATGCGCGAGTCGAACAGGAAGACGATCGCGCCCGCGGTGTAGGCCAGCCCGCCGGCGGCGAGCCAGGCGAGGCCGGCGGTGGGCATGCGCTGCAGCAGCGGCACGATCGCGACCACCACCACCCAGCCCATCGCGACGTACAGGCTGGTCGACCACAGCATGTTCGACAGCCGGTTCAGCAGCTTGGCGGTCACGCCCACGGCCGCCAGCGCCCACACCACGGCGAACAGCGACCAGCCCCAGGCGCCGCGCAGCACGCCGAGCACGAACGGGGTGTAGCTGCCGGCGATGAAGACGTAGATGGCGGCGTGGTCGAGCCGGTTGAGGATCGCCTTGGCGCGGCCGGCCGGCAGCGCGTGGTACAGCGTGGACACGAGGTACAGCAGCATCATCGTGGCCGAGAACACGCTGGCCGCGACGACGTTGATCGAGCTGCCGCGCTGCACCGCGAAGACGACCAGGATCGGCATCGACGCGACCGCGAGCAGGAAGCCCAGGCCATGGCTGATCGCGTTGGCCAGTTCTTCGCCGAACGTCTGGGGCCGGTCGTGGGAGATTGCGTGCATGGGGTCGGAAAAAGCAGATTCGATGAAAGACTCACGGCGTGCGCGGTCAGTTCCGGACATCGGTCACCCGAATCGAGGGATCTTGTGTTGGGTCAACGTCCGCCGGCCACGTCCAGCAGCGCGCCGGTGGTGTAGCTGGCCGCATCCGACAGCAGCCAGACGATGGCCTGCGCGACCTCCTCGGCGGTGCCGGCGCGGCCGATGGGCAGCTGCGGCGCGGCTTCCCTGGCGCGCTCGGCCTGGCCGCCCGAGGCGTGGATCTCGGTGTCGATGATGCCCGGACGCACCGCGTTGACGCGGATGCCCTCGCCGGCGACCTCGCGCGCCAGCCCGAGGGTGAAGACGTCGATCGCGCCCTTGCTTGCGGCGTAATCCAGGTACATGCCCGGCGAGCCCAGGCGCGCCGCGGCCGACGACAGGTTGACGATCGCGCCGCCGCGCCCGCCGTGGCGGGTCGACATTCGCTTGACCGCCTCGCGGGCACACAAGAAGCTGCCGAACACGTTGATCGAGAACATGCGCTGCCAGCGCGCGAGATCCATCTCGTCCAGGCGCGCCGAGCGGTCGACCACGCCGGCGTTGTTGACCAGCCCGACCAGCGGGGGCAGCTCGGCGTCCAGGCGCGAGAACATCGCCAGCACCTGCTGCTCGTCGGCGACATCGGCCTGCAGCGCGAGTGCCTGCGCTCCCGCGGCCCACAGCCGATCGACGACGCGCTGCGCGGCCGCGGCGTCGCGCGCGTAGTTAACGGCAACGGCATGGCCCTGCTGCGCCGCCGCCAGCCAGGCGGTGGCCGCGCCGATGCCGCGGCTGCCGCCGGTCACCAGCACCGTGCCGCGCATGGGCTCATTCCTCATCAGCCGGCCCCGCGTCGCCACCTGCGTCCTTCTTCTTCGCCTTGTCGTCGAGCGTGGGCTGCAGGCTGGCCAGGCCCTGCACGAAGGTCGCCGTGTCCAGCGGGCGCGCCAGGCGCAGCCCGGGCGGAAAGAGATGGTTCATGTAGAGCTCGTCGCCGAACTGGTCGCGGTTCTGCTGGTTGAACCACAGGCTGAGCGCGGTGCCGGCGACGAACATGGCCGCGGCCACGATGCGCACCCGCGCGGGCTGGCGCGGCTCGACGCCCAGCACATGGAAGTACAGCATGGCCGCGCCGATGGCGTAGGCGGGCACGAAGGCGAAATCGCTGGCCGCGGGCCACGACAGCGAGAACGCCAGCAGCTGGGCCGCGGCGCCCACCAGGTCGATCGCCAGCACGCCCCACAGCAGCACCCGCAGGTGCCACAGGAAATGGCTGCGCCGGGTGAAGATCTTCGACAGCAGCGACCAGCCGGCGCACCACGTCAGCGCGGCCGCGGTCATGGTC
>DATFAY010000370.1:0-3291 GCA_035254085.1 Piscinibacter sp. | reverse complement strand
CGTCGACTTCTCGCAAAGCGAAGCCACCTCGGAGGAGTTCAAGCCGAACCAGGGCAGCAACGCCAGCTCGACGATCCGCAGCCAGCAGACGACCGAGCAGTCCGGCGGCACGCAGGCGGCACCCAGCGGCATCCCCGGCGCCGCGTCGAACCAGCCGCCGGTGCCGGCCACCGCGCCGATCACCGGCCCCGCGCAGCCGTTGCAGGCCGCGCAAGGCGCCGGCGCAACCAGCAGCAGCCGCCGCGACGCCGTGACCAACTACGAGGTCGACAAGACCGTGCGCGTGACGCGCAACGCCACCGGCACCGTCAAGCGGCTCAACGCCGCGGTGGTGGTCAACAATCGCAGCGTCACCGACTCGAAAGGCAAGACCACGCAGGTGCCGCTCACCTCCGACGAGATCGACAAGTTGACGGCGCTCGTGCAGGAAAGCATCGGCTACAACAAGGAGCGCGGCGACTCGGTGAAGGTCATCAACGCGCCGTTCAAGGCCGACCCCGTCGCCAAGGACACCACCCCCTGGTGGAAGCAGCCCGAGATGGTCGACATGCTGCGCGCCGCGGCCGTGCCGGCCGCCCTGTCGCTGGTCGCGGTGATCGTGTTCTTCGGCCTGATCCGCCCGGCGCTCAAGGCCTTGCTCGCCAAGCCGGCCGTCGTGCCGGGCGCCAACCTCAACGTCGTCTCGGACGATGACCTCGTGCCCGTGGCGCCGCGCGTGCTCGAGGCGCCCAAGATGAGCGACCAGCTGGTGGGCGCGCGCCTGCTCGCCAAGGAGAACCCCGCGGCGGTCGCGAGCATCGTGCGCGGCTGGGTCAGCGGCGAAGGGTCGACGACATGAGCATGGATGATCAAGGCGTCGAGGACGCGGCCATCCTCTTGATGTCCCTCGGCGAGGAGGAAGCCGCCGAGGTTTTCAAGCATCTCGCGCCGAAGGAAGTGCAGCGCCTGGGCGAGACCATCGCGCGCATGAAGGCGGTGTCGCGCGAGCGCGTGGACAGCGTGCTCGACAAGTTCACCACCGTCGCGGGCGACCAGAGCCTGCTCGTGGCCGACACCGACGAATACGTCAAGAGCGTGCTGCGCAAGGCGCTCGGCGACGACAAGGCCAACCTGCTGATCGACCGCATCCTGCAAGGCGGCGACATCTCGGGCATCGAAAGCCTGAAGTGGATGGACCCGACCTCGGTGGCCGAGCTGCTGCGCAACGAGCATCCGCAGATCGTCGCGGCGATCCTCGTGCACCTGGACTACGACCAGGCCTCGTCGGTGCTCAAGGTCTTCGCCGAGCGGCAGCGCAACGAGGTGCTGGTGCGCATCGCCACGCTGGACGGCATCCAGCCCTCGGCGCTGAAGGACCTGAACGAAGTGATGAGCAAGGTGCTCTCGGGCGGCGACAAGCTGCGCAAGGCGTCGCTGGGCGGCGTGAAGCCCGCCGCCGAGATCATCAACCTGATGGGCGCGAGCGTGGAGACCGCGGTGCTCGACTACATCCGCGAGGCCGACAACGAGCTCGCGCAGAAGATCATGGACAACATGTTCACCTTCGACGACCTCGAGAAGGTGGACGACAAGGGCATCCAGGCGCTGTTGAAGGAAGTGCAGTCCGAGTCGCTGGTCATCGCGCTCAAGGGCGCGACGCCGGAGATGCGCGAGAAGGTGTTCAAGAACATGTCCACCCGCGCCGCCGAGACGCTGCGCGAGGACCTGGAGTCTCGCGGCCCGGTGCGCGTCTCCGAAGTGGAGTCCGAGCAGAAGGAAATGCTGAAGATCGTTCGCCGACTGGCCGACGAAGGCCAGATCGTGCTCGGCGGCGGCGGCGACGATGAATACCTCTAGGAAGAACCCGCACTTCAAGAACGTGCCGCCCCCCGAAGGCGGCAAGCCGGCCTCGCCCTATGCGCGCTTCATCCCGCGCGAGGAGCTGGGCGAGTTCGCCTCATGGCGTCCCGGCACCTTGTCGGGCGAGGGCCAGCCCACCGAGCGCCGCCAGGGCGTTCGCCGTGCGGCCGACCCGGAGCCCGCCAAGCCGGCCGGCCCCACGCCGCAGCAGCAGTTGCATGCCGCGCGCCAGGGCGGCTACCAGGACGGCTACCGCGACGGGCTGGCCGCGCTGGAGCAGTTCAAGCAAAGCTTTGCGGCCCAGATGACGGCGCAGCTCGGCCAGCTCACGCAGTCGTACGGGCGCGAGCTGGACATGCTGCAGCAGGACATGGCACGCGCGCTCGCGGTGTCGGCCACGCACCTCGCGCGCCAGATCGTGCGCAGCGAGATCGCCGCGCGGCCCGAGCTCGTCGCCACCGTCGCGCAGGAGGCGCTCGACACGCTGCTGATGAGCGCCCGCCAGATCACCGTGCGGGTGCACCCCGACGACCATCCGCTGGTCGCCCAAGGCGCGGCCGAGACGCTGGCCGCGCGCGGCGCGCGGCTGCTCGCCGATGCGTCGATCGCACGCGGCGGCTGCCTGGTGGAATCGGACATCGGCGTGGTCGATGCGAGCATCGCGGCGCGATGGAAGCGCGCAGTGGCCTCACTCGGCTGCGAGGAGTCATGGGGGACTGACGACCCCTCGTCCGATGAGTACATCGGACGGTCCCCCGAGGGGACGCGGGCCGGCTCGGGAGCGGCCCAGCGCTCGGCCCGCAGCGACGACCCCTCGTCCGATGACTACATCGGCCGGTCCCCCGAGGGGACGCGGGCCGGCTCGGGAGCGGCCCAGCGCTCGGCCCGCAGTGACGACCCCTCGGAACCGGAGGGCGACGCATGATCGCTTCGCCCTTCGAGAGCCAAGCCGTCGCCCGCGCCGACGCCTGGCAGCGCTACCTCGCCGACCTGCAGAACTTCTCTGCCGACGCGGCGCCGCTCGAGACGCAGGGGCTGCTGGTGCGCGTGGCGGGCCTGGTGCTCGAGGCCGCGGGCATCCGCGTGCCGGTCGGCTCGGTCTGCGAGGTGCGCCAGAGCGGCCAGCCTCCGGTGCTGGCCGAGGTGGTCGGCTTCAATGGCGACCGCGCCTACCTCATGCCCACTGGGGACGTGCACGGCCTGGCCAGCGGCGCGCGCGTGGTGCCCAAGCAGGCGCCGGTGGTGCCGATGCGCCTGGGCGTGCCGCAGCACCCCTGGCGGCGCAGCGAGGACCGCACACTCCACCTTCCCGTGGGCGACGGGCTGCTGGGCCGCGTCGTCGATTCGACCGGCCACCCGATCGACCGCAAGGGCCCGATCGAGAACGTGCACAACGAGCCGCTGGTGCGCCGCCCGATCAACGCGATGGACCGCGACCCGGTGCGCCGCCCG
>DATFAY010000369.1:0-14047 GCA_035254085.1 Piscinibacter sp. | reverse complement strand
GAAGCCATGGTTGCGGCTCGAGACATACACGTTGTTCACGTCGAGCAGCAGGTGGCAATCGGCCCGTTCGGCGAGGGCGGCGATGAACTCCCACTCGCTCATCTCGTCGCCCGCGAAGGCGACGTAGCTGGAGACGTTCTCCAGCAGCAGCCGCCGCCCGAGGAAGTCCTGCACGCGCGACACCCGCTCGGCAACGTGCGCGAGCGCCGCTTCGGTGTAAGGCAGCGGCAGCAGGTCGTGCAGGTTGCGGTGGTCGACGCCGGTCCAGCACAGGTGGTCCGAGATCCATGCCGGCTCGGCGCGCGCGACCAGCGCCTTGAGCTCGCGCAGGTAGTCCATGTCGAGCGCATCGTGGCTGCCGATGGACAGCGACACCCCGTGCAGCACGATCGGCACGTCGCGGCGTATGCGCTCCAGGAAGTGCAAGGGCTTGCCCCCGGGAACCATGTAGTTCTCGGAGATCACCTCGAGCCAGTCGACGCGCTGGCGCCCCTCGACGAAATCGCGGTAGTGCTCGGTGCGCAGCCCGAGCCCGAAGCCGCTGATGGCGCCCCCACGAGGGGGAGCGCCGCAGGCGCTCCGGGGGTGGCTCACTTGATTACCGTGCCGCCGGCCGCGCTGCACTCGCCGGCCGACTTCTTGGAGACCCAGCCTTCGCCCTTGCAGCCGTTCAGGCCCTTGCACTGGCTCTTGGCGGTGGCGCATTCCGAGCTGCCCTTGCAGCTGTTGATGCCGGCGCACTTGACGCCGCCGTCCTCGGCGGCTTGCACGGACGTGGAGACCCCGGCGCCGATGGCGAAGAGGGCGGCGGCCGCGGAGGCGATGGCGACGCCGGACTTGATTTGGTTCAGCATGGAATGCTCCTGATGAGTTGATTGGCGGAATGTGGGTTCGACAAGGTGCAGGCACCGCGAGCCGATGGCTTGCCTTGGAGCTTGCGAACGGTTGTCGCCGCCGCCCGGCGCTTCTTACACGGGCGGCGAAGATTCTTCGCGGCGGCGATCAGCCCCGCGTCCGCGCGGCGTCGTCGCGTTGCCGGTAATGCGCCTGCTTGGCCGCGTACATGCGCTCGTCCGCGACGCGGCAGACCTGGTCGACCGGCAGCTCGTCCGAGCTGGCATGGCCGATGCTCATCGACACCGGCAAGCGCAGCGGGTGGCCCGCGCAGACGAGATCGAGCACTGCGCCTTGCTGCACGGCGGCGATGCGCGACACCACCAGCGCCGCCTCGCGTGCGTTGCAGCCGTTGCACAGCACGACGAACTCGTCGCCCCCGATGCGGCACAGCAGGTCGGTGTCGCGGATGGTCTGGCGCAGCAGCTCGGCGACGCGCACGATCAGCGCGTCGCCGGCCTGGTGGCCATGCCGGTCGTTGAGCGCCTTCAAGCCGTTCACGTCGATGTTGATCACCGCGAAGTCGACCTGCGCGGGCCCCTGCTTGTTGCGCGCCGCCTGCTCGAACGCCTGCCCGAAGTACAAGCGGTTGAAGGCGCCGGTCAGCGCATCGGTGTGCGCCATGCGCTGCAGCCTGTGCGTGAGCAGCGTGCTCTCCAGCGCCGAGGCAAGCTGGTCGCAGAACAGCTGCACCAGCGACAGCGTGTCGGCGGGCAGCGGCTCGTTGCTGGCGACGATGAGGAATCCGTCCAGTTGCTTGAGCTGCGGCGCCAGTCGCAGCAGCGTGACCTGCCGCGCGCCGTCGCGCAGGGTGTGCACCGGCGCGACGCCATCGCCGGCGGGCGTCTGCTGCGCCACCCAGCGCAAACCCTCGGCGGCGGTCATGGCGCTGAAATGCGCGTGGCGCACCGAGCGCGGGCGATGCGGGTCCACCAGCACCACGCCGCAGTGGGGCGCGTCCAGCACGCCGGCCAGGCCTTCGATGCCGCGGGCGAGCAGTGCATCGACATCGGCCGCCTGGTGGATCGCCGTGCTGGTGGCAAGCAGCGTCTCCAGCGAGCGCTTCTGCGATTCGACCGTCGCCTTGACCTTGAGCACCTGGCGGTTTTGCCGGTAGGTGCGGCTGCCGATGATTCCCATCGTGAACAGCAGCCCGCCGTAGCACAGCACGTCGGTGGCGAGCGTGCTTTGCAGGTCGACCGCGAAGCCGGTGCCCGCGGCGCCCAGCAGCGCCCCGCTCGCGAAGAGAGCAACGAACAGGCCGAGCACGCGCGGGCCGCCGAGCGCGAGATGGGTCAGGGCGGTCGCGCCGAAGAACACCATCGTCACGCCGATCTGGAAGTGCGCCAGCGCCGACCAGGCGCCGAAGGCCAGCGCGTCGAGATGGATATTGAGCATCTCGGCGCGCTTGGGATCGGAGGCACGCAGGGCGCGCCACAAGGCCAGCTGCGGCCACGCGAGGAACTGCAGCGTCCACGCAAGCCAGAACCACCCCGAACGAAGCAGCCAGGGCGCTGCCAACAGCATGACGACGCCGCCGTACAGCAGCATCGCCGTGCGCGGGTGGTGCGCCATGCGCGGTACGCGGGATCGTGCGTGGTCCATTCCCTCTCGGGTTGCAGCGTCAACCCCGATGATCGGCGCTCGCGGCGCGCCGCGGCGTCAAGCCAGCACGGCGGCCATGGCGACGGCGGTGGCTTCCACGTTCTTGCTGTTCAGCCCGGCAACGCAAATGCGCCCGGAGCGAACGAGGTAGACCGCGTGCTCTTCGCGCAGCCGATCCACCTGCGCCGCGCTGAGGCCGGTGTAGCTGAACATGCCGCGCTGCGTCAGGAAGTAATCGAAGTTGCGTCCCGGCAGCTTGGCACTGAGCACCGCGTGCAGGCTCTTGCGCATCGCCAGGATGCGCCCCCGCATCGCCGCGACGTCGGCTTCCCAGGCGGCACGCAGCTTCGGCTCGCTGAGCACCTTGGCGACGACCAGGCCGGCGTGGATGGGCGGGCTGGAGTAGTTGCGCCGCACCGTCGCCTTGAGCTGGCCCAGGGCCAGTTCGGCCTCGGCCGCGTTCGGGCACACCACGCTGAGCGCGCCGGCGCGTTCGCCATACAGGCTCATGCTCTTGGAGAACGAGTTGGCGATGAAGAAGGCGAGCCCCGAGTCGGCCAGCGCGCGCACCGCGAAGGCGTCCTCGTCGATGCCGTCGCCGTAGCCCTGGTAGGCCAGGTCGAGGTAGGGCAGCAGGCCACGCTCGCGCAGCAGCGGGATCAGGCGCTGCCACTGCGCGCGGTCGAGGTCGACGCCGGTCGGATTGTGGCAGCACGCGTGCAGCAGGACGATGCTCTGGGCCGGCAGCGCCGACAGCGCCGCGAGCATCGCGTCGAACTTCAGGCCGCCGGTGGCAGCGTCGTAGTACGGGTAGCTGTGGACCTTGAAGCCCGCACCCTCGAACATCGCGCGGTGGTTGTCCCAGGTCGGATCGCTCACCCACACCTCGCTGGCGGGAAACCAGCGCTTGAGGAAATCGGCGCCGACCTTCAGCCCGCCGCTGGACCCCACGGTCTGCAGCGTCGCGATGCGGTTGGAGCGGATGGCTTCGTGGTCGTGGCCGAACAGCAGCTCCTGCACCGCGCGGCGGCATGCGGGCGCGCCTTCGATCGGCAGGTAGGGCTTGGCCGCGCCTTCGGCGAGCAATTGAGATTCGGCCTCGCGCACGCAGCCCAGCACCGGGATGTGGCCGGCATCGTCGAAGTAGATGCCGATCGACAGGTTGATCTTGTTCGGCCGCGGATCGTTGCCGTAGGCCTCGTTCAAAGACAGGATGGGGTCGCCCGCGTAGGGCTCGAGATGCTGGAACATGGGGTCCTCGTTCAGGCTGTTTGCGCCAGGGCGGCTTCGATGTCCTTCTTGATCGACTCGGGCTTGTCGGTGGGCGCGTAGCGCTTGATGACGCGGCCGTCGCGCCCGATCAGGAACTTGGTGAAGTTCCACTTGATCGCCTGGGTGCCGAGGAAGCCGGGCGCTTCGGAGGTGAGCCATTTCCACAGCGGATGGGCCTGCGCGCCGTTGACCTGCACCTTGCCCATCATCGGGAACGTCACGCCGTAGTTGAGCGAGCAGAACGACGCGATCTGCTCGTTGCTGCCCGGGTCCTGGCCGCCGAACTCGTTGCTCGGGAAGCCGACGACGACGAGCCCGCGGTCGCGGTACTCCTCCCACAGCGCCTCCAGGCCCGCGAACTGCGGCGTGAAGCCGCACTCGCTCGCGGTGTTGACGATCAGCAGCACCTTGCCGCGCTGGGTGGCGAGCTGCGCCGGCCGGCCGTCGATGGACACGGCCTCGAAGTCGTAGACACTGGACATGGGATTCCCATCGGTGAGCGAACCAGCGAGCATGGTAGCGCGCGGCGCCCGAGGCGCGGGTCCTTGACGCGCCGCGCGGCACTGCACACCATGAGGCAGGGCGCCTCTCCCGCCCGCGAACGGAAAGAACAAGTGCCATGAGCACAGAGTCGACACCACGCTACAGCGTCGCCTTGCAGGGCTTCAGCGGCTTCGAGCGCACGACCCTGGCGGCGTTCTTCCGCCTTGCGGCGCGGCGCACGCCCTCGTACGTGGAGGTCGACGATCTCGAGCGCTGCGACTTCGTCATCGCCGACGCGGACCATGCGCCTTCGATGCGCGCGGTGGTCGACGCCGGCCGCGCGCGCGACGCGGTCTTCGTGGGGGCCGCTGCGCCGGCCGGCGCCATGGCGTGGCTGCCGCGTCCGATCGACCCGATGCACATCCTGCGCGAGCTCGATTCGCTGGTGGAGCAGCGCCATTCGTCGCCGGGCGAGCTGAGCGCGGCGTTGGCACAGTTCGAAGGCCGAGAAGGCGCGCTGCCGACCTTCGCGGATCCTGCCGCGCCGATGCCGCCGGCCGCCGGCGCCGACGTGCTGGTGGCCGAAGACAGCGCGATCGCGCGCCGCTTCCTGCAGCTGCGGTTGCTGCAGTGCGGCTATCGCGTGCACCTGGCCGCGAACGGCGAGGAAGCCATGGCCGCGCTGCGCGCCCAGCCTTTCGCGCTGGTCTTTCTCGACGTGCTGCTCGGTGCACCCGGCAGCCTCGACGGCCTGGCGATCTGCCGCCATGTCAAGCAGCATCCGGAGTTCGAGGGCGCCAGGCCGAAGGTGGTGCTGGTGACCGGCCTGTCGGGCTCGATGGACAAGGTGCGCGGCTCCCTCGCCGGCTGCGACGCGTACCTCACCAAGCCGCTGTCCGAGGAGGAGCTGGCGCAGGCGCTGCGCACGCTCGACGCGGACTTCGCGCGGCGCGAGAAGGCGGCCGGCCGCGGTCGCTGAACCGTCACCCCGGCGAGGGCTTGCTCAGCCGCCGTCGGTGCGGCCCAGGCCCGCGAGCAGCGCAGCCGACACGATCAGCCCGCCGCCCAGCAGCAGCGAGGCGCTGAGTCTCCCGCCGCCGAGCGCGATGGCCGAGCCCGAAGCGAACACCACCTCGCTGAGCATCACCACCGAGGTCACGTGGGCCGGCAGCCGCGCCGCGCCGAACTGCAAGGTCAGGTTGCTGAGCAGGAACAGCGTCGCCAGCGCCAGGGCGATCGCCACCCAGCCGGCTGCAGGGGCCGGCGGCCAGGCGAGCCGGCCCTGCGATGCCAGCAGGGCGGCGAGCGTGCCGGCCACCGCCGCGCCGCCGACGAACATCGCCAGCGCACGCGCCTCTTCCGGCTGCGCGGCCTCGCGGCGCAGCATCACGTTGTTGAGGGCGAAGGAGAAGCCGCCGAGCAGGCCCAGCCAGTCGGGCAGTGCCCGCGGCAGCGGCCACGCACCGGTGCCGCCGGTCGGCCACAGCACGATGGCCGCGCCGGCCAGCGCCAACCCCACGCGCAGCGCGGCGGGCCGGCTGAGCGGCTCGTGCAGCAGCCAGCGCGCCAGCAGCACCGCCCACAGGGGCATGAGGTAGAACAGCAGCACGACGCGCACCACGTCGCCGATCACCACCGCCCAGTTGAACGCCGCGTTGGTGAAGCCCGAGGCGCACACCAGCACCCACAGCGCGGGCGTGCGCAGCAGCTGGCCCAGCGCTCGCGGCCGCAGCGTGGCGATGAGGGCCACGGCCAGCAGGTAGATGAAGACCGTCGCCCACAGCGGATGCAGGCCGCGCGTCTGCAACTGCCGCAGCGGCCACCACGAGCTGCCCCACACCAGCGCGTTGAGCATCAGGGCGAGGATGGGCAGCAAGGCGGGGTAATTCAGCACCGCGCGATTGTCCACGGCCGTGCACGCGCGGGCCGGCGCGTCGCTCGTCCCTCGTTCATTGGATTGCGCCGCGCGCGGGTGGCGACTAGGGTGCTTCGGGTACCCCGCGCGAAAGGCCCGCCATGTCCAAGCTCGACATCTTCTCGCCGGCGCAGCTGTTCTCCAGCGAGCCGCCGGATCTGTCGTCGCCGGCGTATCGCTTCCTGGCCGAGGGCGACTCGTGGTTCTCCATCGGCACGCTCAACCTGCTGGCCAATTCCAACCTGCTGTTCGAGATGGAGTTCGCGCAGAGCGGTTGCGCCGTGAACTGCGCGTCGCCGGGCGACACGCTCAAGCGCATGGTGCAGATGAACACCGACCGCAACTTCATCGACCTGCTGTGCGGGCGTCGCGCCCGCCGCTGGGAGGCACTGCTCATGTCCTGCGGCGGCAACGACCTGATCGAGGCGGTCGGCACGCCGCCGGTCGACGCCGCCGGGCAGCCCGTGCCGCCGGCGCTGCGCCTGCTGCTGACCCGCGCCGAATGGGGGCCGCCCGAGCTGGGTGCGCAGCGCTACCTGAGCGATGCCGGCTGGCAGACGTTTCGCACCTACCTCGGCGCCAACTTCGAGCACCTGATCGCGCTGCGCGATCGCGGCCCGTCCGCCGGCCAGCCGATCTTCGTCCATGGCTATGCCTTTCCCACGCCGCGGCCGGCCGGCGCGGGCCCCCATCTCGGCCCCTGGCTGCTGCCGGCCCTGCGCCGCTACGAGGTGCCCGACGGCGACGGCATCGTCGTCGCCCACGAGCTGCTGTCGCGGCTGGGCGTGCTGCTGGCCGGCATGGCGGCCGATGCGGCGCGGTTCGCGAACCTGCACTTCTTCGACTCCAGCGCCATCGCGCTGGAGCCGGCGCTGCCGGGCAGCGAGGGCATGAGCGGCGACTGGGTCAACGAGATCCACCTCACGCGCGCCGGCTACCGCAAGATCGCCGTGCCGTGGGCCGCCCGGATCGAGGAGGTGCTCGCCGGCGGCTGAAGCTGCTTGTCAGTGCTTGTCGTGCCGCGCCAGCGCCAGCAGGTGCGCGACCTCGTCGTGGTGGCGCACCACGTTGCTCGCATGCCAACGGCCGATCAGCGCCATGATCGCGGCGACCGCCAGCCCGAAGATCGTGATCGCGCCGAAGGCGGAGAGCCCGAACTTGGTCATGCCGGTGTAGAAGGCGCCGAGGCCGAGGATGCAGGCCTGCTCGTTGAAGTTCTGCACCGCGATCGAGCGGCCCGCGCCCATGAGGTTGTGGCCGCGGTGCTGCAGCAGGGCGTTCATGGGCACCACGAGGAAGCCGCCGATCGCGCCCAGCACGATCAGGAACGGCGCGGCGACCCAGGCGTTGTGGATGATGTTCATCGCGATCACCAGCACGCCCATCGCGATGCCCAGCGGGATGACGCGCGTCGCCTGGTCCAGGCGCATGCGCATCGACGCCAGGATCGCGCCGAAGGCCGTGCCCACGGCCACCACCCCGACCAGCGAGGAGGCCTGCGTCGTGCTGTAGCTCAGGGCCGCGGCCGCCCAGGCGAGCACGATGTAGCGCAGGTTGCCCGACACGCCCCAGAACAGCGTCGTCGTCGCCAGCGAGATCTGCCCGAGCTTGTCGTTCCACAGCCGGGCGTTGCAGTTGGAGAAGTCGCGCACCAGGTCGCTGGCGGTGTGGGCCAGCGGCTGCAGCGGTGCCTCCGTGCGCGGGATCTTCAGGTTGAACAGCGCCGCGATGAGGTACAGCAGGATGATCGAGGCGATGGCCGCCTCGGGCGGCGTGTCGATGCCGGTATCGACCAGCGGCAGGTCGAAGGCGAGCAGGTAGTGCGAGATGGTGCGGCCCACCAGCTGCCCGCCGAGCAGCACGCCCAGGATGATCGAGCCGATGGTCAGGCCCTCGATCCAGCCGTTGGCCTTGACCAGCTGCGAGTTCGGCAGCAGCTCGGTCAGGATGCCGTACTTGGCGGGGGAGTAGGCGGCCGCGCCCAGCCCGACCACGGCATAGGACAGCAGCGGGTGGGTGCCGAACAGCATCAGCAGGCATCCTCCCACCTTCACCAGGTTGGAGAAGAACATCACCTTGCCCTTGGGCACGGCGTCGGCGAAGGCGCCGACGAAGGGCGCGAGGATCACGTAGAAGAGCGCGAACATCGGCACCAGCGCGGCGCGTTGCCACTCGGCCTGGCCCGAGGTCTTCAGCAGCTCGACGGCGGCGACGAACAACGCGTTGTCTGCCAGCGAGCTGAAGAACTGCGCTGACATGATCGTGTAGAAGCCTTTTTTCATTCGCCCGAAGCGCTGTGCCTCTGTCCCGCCCTGTTTCCCGGTGATCGACCCTCGAAAGCTGCACGCGCGGCCTCGCGCCGCTGCCGTCGCGAGATGACCGCCTTCGCGGCCAGGTCAATCGTCGCGTGCCGAATGGAAGCGCTCCAACTGCTCGTCTCCCGGGCCACCGGTGTGTCTCCCCGCGGCGCGGGTTATAGCATGCGGGTCGCGACGCATCCCGCGCGGCCGGCCCTCGCCTGCGGGGTCGCCACGCTCGGCGTGCGCGTTGTTCGCGCTGCGGCAGAATCGACGCACCCGCTGCTCGCACACCCCCATGCCCCGCCCGATCGAAGCCCTCGTCCACGCCGACGCGCTGGCCCACAACCTCGCGCGGGCGCGCCGCGCGGCGCCCGACGCCAAGGTGTGGGCGGTGGTGAAGGCCAACGCCTACGGGCACGGCATCGAGCGCGCCTACACCGGCCTGCAGGCCGCCGACGGCTTCGCACTGCTCGACATCGCCGAGGCGGAGCGGGTGCGCGCGCTCGGATGGCGCGGCCCGATCCTCTTGCTCGAGGGGTGCTTCGAGGCGCGCGACCTCGAGGCCTGCTCGCGCCTGGATCTGTGGCACACGGTGCATCGCGAGGCGCAGATCGACTGGCTGGCCGCGCACAAGACGCAGCGTGCCCACCAGGTCTGCCTCAAGCTCAACAGCGGCATGAACCGCCTGGGCTTCACGCCGGATGCGTTCCGCGCGGCCTGGCTGCGGCTGTCGGGGCTGACGCAGGTCGACGGCATCACGCTGATGACGCACTTCGCCGACGCGGATGGCGAACGCGGCGTCGCGGCCGCGCTCGCCACCTTCGAGGCCGCGACCCACGACCTGCCGGGCGAACGGTCGCTGGCCAACAGCGCGGCGGTGCTGCGCTTCGCGCCCGAGTCGGCGCTGGTGCGCGGCGACTGGGTGCGGCCCGGCATCATGGTCTACGGCTCCTCGCCCGACCACCCGGTGCATGACGCGGCCCACTGGGACCTGCAGCCGACGATGACCCTGCGCGCACAGCTGATCGGCGTGCAGCAACTGCATCCGGGCGCCACCGTCGGCTACGGCAGCACCTTCGCCGCCTCGCGGCCCATGCGGGTCGGCGTCGTGGCCTGCGGCTATGCCGACGGCTACCCGCGCTCGGCGCCCACCGGCACGCCGGTGCTGGTCGACGGCGTGCGCACCCGGCTGGTCGGCCGCGTCTCGATGGACATGCTGGCCGTGGACCTGACGCCGGTGCCCGGGGCCCAGGCGGGCAGCGAAGTCACCTTGTGGGGCCGCGGCCCGCACGGCAGCGTGCTGCCGATCGACGAGGTGGCCCACGCCGCCGGCACGATCGCCTACGAGCTGATGTGCGCGCTGGCGCCGCGGGTGCCGGTGTCCCTCTCGCGCTGAACTCAGGCCTGCGCCAGTTCCCGACATTCGCCCTCGCGCGGCGACACCGGCCGCTCCGCCAGCCGCGTGACGATCTGCCCGAGCTTGCGCATGGCCGTGTCGATGCGCGGCGACCACGGATCGCCGTATTGGATGCGGATGAAGTGGTCGAAGCGCCGGCTGATGCTGAAGGCCGCGCCCGGCGCGACGCCGATGTGCGCAAGCCGCGCCAGCGCGAACACCTCGCGCGAGTCGACGTGGCGCGGCAGCTCGATCCACAACATCAATCCGCCCTGCGGCACGCTGAGGCGGCAGCCGACCGGGAAGTAGCGCGCCACCGCGTCGGCCATCTGGTGCGCCTGCGTCTTGAGCGCGGCCCGCAGGCGGCGCAGGTGGTGGTCGTAGCCGCCGTCGCGGATGAACTGCGCCAGCACCTCCTGCTGCAGCATCGGGCAGGCCACCGACGTCCGCATCTTCAGCGCCTGGGTCTTGAGGTAGTGCCGCCCGGGCGCGACCCAGCCGATGCGGTAGCCGGGGGCCACCGTCTTGGTGAAGGCCGAGCACAGGATCACCTCGTTGCGGGTGTCGAAGCTCTTGAGCACCGGCGGGCGCTGCTCGCCGAAGTACAGCTCGCCGTAGATGTCGGTCTCGATCAGCGCGATCTGGCGCTCGGCGGCGAGCTGCACCAGGCGGCGCTTGTGCTCGACGGGCATCAGGCTGCCGCCGGGGTTGGCGAAGTTGGGCAGCACCACGCAGGCCTTGACGCTGCCCGGCGCCTGCGTGGCGAAGTCCAGGGCCTCGATGGAGATGCCGGTGCGCGGATGGCTGGGGATCTCCAGCGCCTTCATGCCCAGGCTCTCGATCGACTGCAGCAGGTGAAAGTAGGTCGGCGACTCCAGCACGATGGTGTCGCCCGGCCCGGCGACCGACTTGAGCGCGAGGTAGACCGCCTCCATGCCGCCGTTGGTGATCACGATCTCGTCCGGCCGCAGCTGCGCGCCGGAGCCCACCGCGCGCCGCGCGATCTCCTGGCGCAGCGCCGGGCTGCCGCCCATGTGGTAGGTGGTGGCGTACTCCGGATGGCGGCGGTTCACGCCGGCCAGGATGTGCTGCAGCTTCGCTTCGGGCAGCAGCGAGCGCGCCGGCGCGGCATTGAACGACGGCGCGGCCTGCGGGTCGTCGACCATCATCAGGAATTCGTGCAGCACCTGGTCCATGCTGACGAAGGACGCGCCTTCGATGCGCAGGTCGAACTGCGGCTCGGGCAAGGCCGGCGCACGCGGCGCCACGAAGTAGCCCGACTTCGGCCGCGCCTGCACCGTGCCACGGTTCTCGAGGAAGCGATAGGCCTGCAACGCGGTCGTCATGCTCACGCCGTGCTGCTGGCTCAACTGGCGCACCGACGGCAGGCGCGCCCCGGCGCGCAGCGCGCCGCTGGCGATCGCGCGCTCGATGTGCGCGGCAATGCGCTGGTAAAGCCGCAAGGAGGTATCGCCGTCCATGAAGCCATTGTGACGAGCTTCCCCGGCGCCGTACCAGCACAGATGTCGTCGTCTGCGAGCGATACAGACACGCGCCGCGACGTCTGTGCTGTGTCACTTCGGCCGAGGCTGGCTCTGTCGCCGCGATGGAGCGCTCGCGACACTGGCTGCTCCTTGTGGAGGCGACGATGGCGAAGTCACGAAGCCCGGTGCTGCGGCAGTTGCAGGCCGGCGAGTTGCTGGCGGTCGAGGCGGCGTGGCTGAGCGTCGTGCGCGGCCGCGTGTGGATCACCTGCCGGCAGGATCCGGACGATCATTTCCTCGACGCCGGCCACGCGATGCGCCTGCCGCGCCGCGCACGCGCGCTGGTGAGCGCGGAAGAGCCCGCGCTGGTGAGCCTGGTGCCGGCGCCGTCGCGGCTGCCGGCGGCACGCAGGCTGGTGGCGCGCCTTGCCGCACAATGCGCTTCCTTGCTGACTGCGCGCCGCTCGTGGACCTGAATCCAGCGCCGGCGCGTCCCGCCGTGCTGCCGCGCCGATCCTTCTCCTGCCAGATTGCCGAACGCGAGGTCGAGTGGACGGCCGTGCGGGCGCAAGGCGCGGGCGGGCAGAACGTCAACAAGGTCTCCAGTGCGGTGCACCTGCGTTTCGACGTTGCCGCGTCCTCGCTGCCCGAGCCGGTCAAGCAGCGGCTGCTCGCCTTGCCCGACCAGCGCATCACCGGCGAAGGCGTCGTGGTGATCAAGGCCCAGGCGCACCGCAGCCAGGAAATGAACCGCGCCGATGCTCTGCGCCGCCTGCAGGAGCTGGTCGACAGCGTGGCCGCGCCGCCGCGCGTGCGCAAGCCGACGCGTCCGACGGCCGGCTCGCGCGAGCGGCGGCTCGAGGCCAAGCGGACGCGCTCGCGACTGAAGGCGCTGCGCGGCGGCGCAGATTGAGCTCCGCGCGCAAGACGGTGACATGAAAAACGGGCGCCCGCGGCGCCCGTTTCGATGCCGGTGTCTCTGCTCAGCTCGGGCGACGCCGCCGGGCCACGAAGCCGACCAGGCCCAGGCCGCCGGCGAGCAGCGCGTAGGTCGAGGGCTCGGGCACCGCGCCGACCACGGCCAGCGCATCGATCTCGCCTTCGCCGGGCGAGTAGCCCGGGGTGCCGCCGCCGACCAGCCGGTCGCCCGACATGATGGCGAAGTAGTTGTAGGAGCCTTCGAAGCGCCACACGGAGGCGAAGTCGTCAGCGTTCTTCGATGCGCTGCTGTCGTCGACGCCGCGGGTGTAGACGTCGGAGATCTTGCCTTCCTCGACGCATGACGTGGTCGAGGCGCCCGTGCAGCCCCAGATGCGGAACTCGAACGGCTCGTAGAACTCGCCCGTGTTGTCGGCGGTCCAGCCGTGATCGATGGCCGGGATCGCGAGCACCTTGCTCAGGAAGTTGTTGCCGCTGGTCACCAGGATCGCCGGGTCGTACTGCAGCCAGATGTGGTCGGCGCCGGACATGGCGCTGGCCGGCGTGCCCGCGACACCGCCCCAGGTCGTCCCGGTGGCGAAGCCCACCGCGCCGTTGCCGCCACTCACGTAGGTGAGGAACGAACTGGTCGAGACGGTGCCGTTGTGCACGGTGGCGTTGTCGACCAGCGTGGCGCCGCCCACGGCCGTGGTGGCCAGGGCCGGCGAGACGGCGGCCGCGACGAGCGCGGCCAATGCGATTTGCTTGAACATGGGAACCCTCCTGGCGCTTGGTGTTTGCCGGCCCGCCGATGCGGTCGGCCCGGTCCGTTGCAGGCGAAACATAGCAATGCCCCTTGGGGGTCGACCATCCCCGACTCGGGGTCTCCCCCGTGAACCGGGGGTGGGTCGGCCCCGAGTGGCGAGCGGTGACAATCGGCCGATGGCACGCGAACGATCGATCTACACCTGCAGCGAATGCGGCGGCACGTCGCCGAAGTGGCTGGGCCGCTGCCCGAGCTGCGCGGCGTGGAACACCCTCGTCGAGTCGGTGGCCGAGGCGCCGTCGAAGAACCGCTACCAGTCGCTCGCCAGGAGCCAGCCGGTGGCCACGCTGTCGGAGATCGAGGCCTCCGAGGTCGAGCGCCAGCCGACCGGCATCGAGGAGCTCGACCGCGTGCTGGGCGGCGGCATCGTCGCCGGCGGCGTGGTGCTGATCGGCGGTGACCCGGGCATCGGCAAGTCGACCTTGCTGCTGCAGGCGCTCGATTCGCTGTCGCGCGCGCTGCCCACGCTGTACGTGACCGGCGAGGAGTCCGGCGCGCAGGTGGCCCTGCGTTCGCGCCGCCTCGGGCTCGACGCGAGCCAGGTGCGGGTGCTCGCGGAAATCAACCTCGAGAAGATCGGCGCCACCATCGAGGCCGAGCAGCCGGCGGTGTGCGTGATCGATTCCATCCAGACGGTCTACAGCGAGCAGCTCAGCTCGGCGCCGGGCTCCGTGGCCCAGGTGCGCGAATGCGCGGCACAGCTCACGCGCATCGCCAAGAGCAGCGGCACGACCATCGTGCTGGTCGGCCACGTGACCAAGGAAGGCGCGCTGGCCGGACCGCGCGTGCTGGAGCACATCGTCGACACCGTGCTGTACTTCGAGGGCGACACGCATTCGAGCTTCCGCCTGGTGCGCGCGATCAAGAACCGCTTCGGCGCGGTCAACGAGATCGGTGTCTTCGCGATGACCGAGAAGGGCCTCAAGGGCGTCGCCAACCCGAGCGCGATCTTCC
>DATFAY010000368.1:0-6544 GCA_035254085.1 Piscinibacter sp. | reverse complement strand
CTCGGCCAACCAGGTGATCCACGGCGTCAGCGCCGAGATCCCGGACGGCGAGTTCATCGTCATCGTCGGGCCTTCGGGCTGCGGCAAGTCCACGCTGCTGCGCATGGTCGCCGGCCTCGAGGAGATCACCGAAGGCGAGATTTCGATCGCCGGCCGGGTGGTCAACCGGATCGAGCCCTCCGAGCGCGACATTGCGATGGTGTTCCAGAACTACGCGCTGTACCCGCACATGAGCGTGTTCGAGAACATGGCCTACGGGCTCAAGATCGCCAAGTTGCCAGCCGCCGAGATCAAGTCGCGCGTGGACAAGGCCGCGGGCATCCTGGAGCTCGGCGCGCTGCTCGAGCGCAAGCCGCGCGAACTCTCCGGCGGCCAGCGACAGCGCGTGGCCATGGGCCGCGCCATCGTGCGCCAGCCGCAGGTGTTCCTCTTCGACGAGCCGCTGTCCAACCTCGACGCCAAGCTGCGCGCGCAGACCCGACTGGAGATCCAGAAGCTGCACCGCGAGCTGGGTGTCACGTCGCTCTTCGTCACGCACGACCAGGTCGAGGCCATGACCCTGGCGCAGCGCATGATCGTCATGAACGCGGGCCGCATGGAACAGATCGGCAGCCCGGAAGAGGTCTACCAGCGTCCCGCCACCACGTTCGTGGCAGGCTTCATCGGCTCGCCGCCGATGAACCTGCTCAAGGGCACGGCCGACGGCGCCAGCTTCAGCATCGGGCCGACCCTCGCGCTGCCCGCGGCCGCGCCGCGCAACGGCGAGCTGATCCTCGGCTTGCGCCCGGAACATGCGGAGCTGGGTGCGCCCGGCACGCCAGGCTGGCCGATGACCGTGGAGATGATCGAGATGCTGGGCGCCGAGCGCCTGATCTATGGGCGCATCGGCGACGATCTGTTCACCGTTCGCATCGACGGCACGCTGGCGCCGCCCCGGGTCGGCGACCTGGTCTCGGTGGGCATGGACGCCGCGCACCTGCACTGGTTCGATGCGCGCACGCAGCAGCGGGTGCAGGCATGAGCTGGGACTTCCCCTTCTGGATCGCCCACCGCGGTGCCGGGAAGCTGGCACCGGAGAACACCTTGGCCGCGTTTCGCGTCGGCGCGGGGCACGGCTTTCGCGCCTTCGAATGCGACGTCAAGCTGAGCGCCGACGGCGTGCCCTTCCTGTTGCACGACGCGACCTTGCAGCGCACGAGCCGCGAGCGCGGAATCGCCTCGCAACGCACCTGGGCCGAACTGTCGCGCATCGACGCCGGAGCCTGGCACAGCCGCGGCTTCGCCGGAGAACCGATCCCGAGCTTCGAGTCGATCGCCGGCTATTGCCTGCGCAACGGCTTCGCGCTGAATGTCGAGATCAAGCCGACACCGGGCGCCGAAACGGCCACCGGCCGCGTGGTTGCCGACGAGGCGGCCCGGCTTTGGAGCCATGCCGCCCGCCAGCCGCTGCTCAGCTCCTTCAGCCCCGAGTCGCTGGCGGCTGCGCAGGCGGCACAGCCGACGCTGCCGCGCGCCCTGCTGGTGGAGAACTTGCGCAAGGGCTGGCTCGACGAGGCGCGCTCGCTCGGCTGTGCGGCGGTCGTGGCCAACTACGCCGCGCTCGATGCGGGAGCGATTGCTCGCGCGCACGCGGCGGGCCTGCGCGTGCTCGCCTACACCGTCAACGACCCGGCCAGCGCCCACTGGCTGGTCGGCTGCGGCATCGACGGCCTGATCACCGACGCCGTCGACCGCTTTTCCGCGCAGGATTTCTCGGTCCTGGACTGAAGCTGGCGCGAACCCCGCATCCACGGGGTGCCATTGCCCGCGCTTCCAGTGGACAGTCGCGGCGCAGCGCGCATGGTGCGCGCTCCCCTTCGAGAAACAAGAAAATGCGCAAACTCGTCCTGGCCGCCTTGCTGGCCACTCCGCTTTGGGCCTCGGCCAACCTGGTGCAAAACGGCAGCTTCGAGGACAACCTCCAGGCCGCCGGCACCTGGAACATCTACGCCAACCTCGCCGGCTGGACCGGCGGGCAGCACGGCATCGAGCTGCGCGACCATGTGGCCGGCGACGCCTACGACGGTCACAACTACGTCGAGCTCGACACCACTGCCAACAGCGCGATGAGCCAGTCCGTGGCGACCACGCTCGGCGCGCACTACGCCCTGAGCTTCGCCTACTCGCCGCGCACCGGGGTGCCGGCGTCGTCGAACGGCATCGAAGCCCTGTGGAACGGCGTGTCGCTCGGCGTCTTCACGGGCAACGGCGCACCCGGCGGCAACGTGTGGGCGCTGCACACGCTCGATGTCGTCGGTACGGCAGGTTCGTCGCTGCTCAGCTTCCGGGCGGTGGGCAGCAGCGACTCGCTGGGCGGCTCGCTCGACGCGGTGTCGCTCACCGCGGCCGTGCCGGAGCCGCAGACCTACGCCCTGCTGCTGGGCGGGCTGGCCGCGATGCTGTTCGTCGTGCGCCGCCGCCGCGGCTGACGCGGCCCACGCCCGTCCGCTCAGGTCGCGTCCAGCGCCGAGCCCATCGCCGCGATCGGGCGCACCTCGGCCTCCGCGCCCAGCCACTCGCCGGTGTCCTCGGGCTTGGGCAGCACCTTGACGCCGCGGATCACCGGGTGGCGCCAGGCCACCATCGCCAGCAGCGCCGAGGCGCCACCGGCGAACCCGAGTGCCGCGCGCAGGCCGACGTGCTCGCCGAGCCAGCCGCCCAGCAGGGCGCCCGGCCCGGCGGGGATGAGGATCAGCCAGCGCATGGTGCTGGTCATGCGGCCCAGTAGCGGCTGCGGTGTCACCGCCTGGCGCAGCGCCAGGAAGTTGATGAAGATGAACACCGCGCCCGCGCTGAACAGCAACAGCATCAGCGCGAAGGTCGCGACGCCATAGGCATTCGCCGGCGCGACGGCGAGCAGCAGCCAGCCGCAGGAGCACACCGCGAAGCCGATCACCAGGCACGGCCCGGGTCCGATGCGGCGGCTGATGCGGTTGCCCAGGACGCTGGCGATGATGGTGCCCAGGCCCATGCCCATGTAGCTCAGGCCCACCGCCTGCTCGCTCAGGCCTAGGGTGCGGGTCGCGAACAGGATCTGCACCACCAGGGCTGCGTGGTGGCACATCTGCCAGGTTCCCACCGCCACCGCCAGCGACACCAGCAGGCGCTGGCTGCGCACGAAGCGCACGCCGGCGCGCAGGTCGCGCCAGAAATGGGCCTGCATGCCCGCCGCGGGATGCTCGTGCACGCGGATGCCGCGCAGGATGGTGGCCGACACGATCAGCAGCACCGCATCGACCAGCAGCGCGAGCGGCGCGCCGACCAGCTTGATCAGCATGCCCGCAAAGCCGGGCCCGGCAACCTCCGCCCCCGAGGTCGCCAGCGCGTTCTTGGCATGCGCCTCCACCAGGCGCTCGCGCGCGACCACCTGCATGAGAACGATCTGCGCGGCCGAGCCCGCCGTCGTATAGACCGTGCCGATCACGAAGCCGACCACGTACAGCCAGTTCATCGACAGCCAGCCCATCCACCAGGCGAGTGGAACGCTGGCGACGACGAGCGCGATCGACAATTCGCCGACCACGTACACCGGCAGCTTGCGCACCCGGTCCAGCCAGACGCCGGAGGGCAGCGAGAACAGCACGAAGGGCACGATCTCCATCGCCGTGAGCAGGCCCATCTGTGTCGGCGACGCGTGCAGCAGCACCGCGGCCGTCAGCGGCAGCGCCAGCATCGTGACCTGCCCGCCGAAGGAGCTGATCAGGATCGACGACCACAGCCGCCGGTAGACCGCGTTGCGCAGCAGATCGTCGGCGTCCAGCCGCATCGTCTGCGTCCAGGCTCTTCGAATGCGTTCGAGCCATCGCGACATGCTTGTTCTCCTCTCTCGACTTCTCTGTTCGGGCGCCGGTGGGCGCCCTGGCGGGTCGGTGGACCCAGGCAGCGGAGAAAAGGCGAATGGACCGACTTCTTCCGCTGATTTCTCAGCGGACTTCGGTTGAAGCGGGAACGCTGAGAGGACTAGAACGCTGCTGCGAACGGCATGTTCGCTGCGCCGAGGTGGCGCGGGGAGCCTGCGCAGCCTGCATCGACGGTGGCGGCGATGCGGCGTCGGGATGCATCCACGACGACCAGGCCGATGCCGGCGGCGGAGTCGATCGACCCCAGGCCGGGCACGGCACCGCCCCATCGCGCAGCCGTGCGCGACAGGCCCCAGGCCGCGGCCTGTGGGGAGCTGATGCGTTGGGTGCTCATGGATGAAGGCGGTGTGCGAAAGGAAGCCTGCATGCTATCAGCAGGCCCCGGGGCGCGGCAAGAGGCAGGCGTTCTGCGCGATCAGCTGCGGTAGTCCGCGTTGATCCTCACGTAGTCGTAGCTGAGGTCGCAGGTCCAGACGGTGGCGCTTTCGTCGCCGCGATGCAGGTCGACGCGCACCGTGACCTCGCTTTGCTTCATCACGCGCTGGCCGTCCTCTTCCCGGTAGGCGGGATGGCGGCCGCCTTCCTTGGCGACATGCACGTCGTCCAGGAAGAGGTCGATGCCGGCCTGGTCGAGGTCCTCGATGCCCGCGTAGCCGACGGCCGCCAGGATGCGCCCGAGGTTGGGATCGCTGGCGAAGAAGGCCGTCTTCACGAGCGGCGAATGCGCGATCGCATAGGCGACCTGCTTGCACTCGGCTTCATTGCGCCCGCCGTCGACCTGCACCGTGATGAACTTCGTCGCGCCCTCGCCGTCGCGCACGATGGCCTGGGCGAGTTGCTGCGAGACCTCGATCAGCGCGTCGCGCAGCGCGGCGCCGTCGACCGAATCCAGCCGCGTGATCGGATCGTGGCCGGCCTGGCCGGTGGCGATCAGCAGGAACGAGTCGTTGGTCGAGGTGTCGCCGTCGATCGTGATGCGGTTGAACGAATGGTTGGCCGCCTCGTGCACCAGCGCCTGCATCAGCGCCGGCGCGATCACGGCATCGGTGGCGACGAAGCCCAGCATCGTCGCCATGTTGGGGCGAATCATGCCGGCGCCCTTGGCGATGCCGGTGACCGTGACGGTCTGCCCGCCGACGCGCACCTGCCGCGATGCCGCCTTGGGCACGGTGTCGGTCGTCATGATGGCCTCGGCCGCCGCGGCCCAGTGGTCGGCATCGAGATCCGCCAGCGCGGCGGGAAGCCCGGCCTCGATGCGGTCGACGGGCAGGCTTTCCATGATCACGCCGGTCGAGAAAGGCAGCACCTGCTGCGGCGCGATCTCCAGGCGGCCCGCCAGCGCCACGCAGGTCGACAGCGCGCGCGCCAGCCCGTCCTCGCCGGTGCCCGCGTTGGCGTTGCCGGTGTTGACGAGGATCGCGCGCGGCGCGACGCCGGCAGCCAGGTGCCGGCGGCACAGCTGCACCGGGGCGGCGCAGAAGCGATTGCGCGTGAACACGCCGGCCACCTGCGAGCCTTCGTCCAGCAGCACGACGGTCAGGTCCCGCCGGCCGGCCTTTCGCACGCCGGCCATCGCCACGCCGAGCTTGACGCCCGGAACAGGATGCAAGGTCTTGGGATCGGGTGCGCTCAGATTGACGGGCATGGCAATTCCTGTTGCGGCAGCAAAGCGACCCGCTCCATCAAGCCAGGCCGGCCGACGCCCCTCGGGGGCAGGAGCGAAGCGACTGGGGGGCTGTCATGCCAATCGGCCGTGGCAATGCTTGTACTTCTTGCCGCTGCCGCAGGGACACGGATCGTTGCGCCCGACCTTGGGCACCGCCGCCACGGCGACATCGGCCTCCTGCGAGACGCTGCCGTCGTCGTTCGGATGGGTGTAGGTGACGTTGCTGATCTTCTCGGCACGCTCCTCGATCGCCTCGGCGGCCTGCGCCACCTCTTCCTGCGACTGAATGCGCACCGTCATCAGGATGCGCGTCACGTCCATCTTGACCACGTCGAGCAGCTGGCTGAACAGCTCGAAGGCCTCGCGCTTGTATTCCTGCTTCGGCTGCTTTTGCGCGTACCCGCGCAGGTGGATGCCCTGGCGCAGGTAATCGAGCGAAGCGAGGTGCTCGCGCCATTGGGTGTCGATGCTTTGCAGCAGCACGACCCTCTCGAACTGGACGAAGTTGTCGACGCCCACCTGCTGCACCTTCGCATCGAACGCGTCGTTGGCCGCCTTGAGCACCTTCTCGAGGATGTCGTCGTCGGTCATGCTGCTGGCCGACTGCACTTCCTGCTGCAAGTCGAGCCGGATGCCCCATTCGTCCGCCAGCGCCTTTTCCAGCCCGGGGATGTCCCACTGCTCCTCGACCGATTCGGGCGGTACGTACTGATGCACGAGATCCGTGAAGCAGCCCTCGCGCAGGGAGGCGATCTGCGCGGACAGGTCCGCCGCGTCGAGGATGTCGTTGCGCTGCTGATAGATCACCTTGCGCTGGTCGTTCGCGACGTCGTCGTACTCGAGCAGTTGCTTGCGGATGTCGAAGTTGCGCGCCTCGACCTTGCGCTGCGCCGATTCGATCGAGCGCGAGACGATGCCGGCCTCGATCGCCTCGCCTTCGGGCATCTTCAGGCGGTCCATGATGGCCTTGACGCGGTCG
>DATFAY010000367.1:0-4507 GCA_035254085.1 Piscinibacter sp. | reverse complement strand
GCCTGAAGACGCTGTACAACCGGCTGGAGGTCTACGCCGCCAAGGACCGTGCGCGCGAGCTCGAGGAGACGGGCCCGATGCCGCTGGTCGAAGAGCACGAGATCGCCGGCCAGCCGGAGCGCGAAGGCCACGGCGGACACGCCCGCCGGCACTGATCGGCGAAACAACGCCGATCTACAGGCTCAGGTCCTTGCGGGCCTGGCGCACATCCGGAAACCGCAGCAGCACGGCCGGCCCGCGCGACGCGGGTGCGCTGCCGCGCCGGCGTCCCGTGAGCGGCGTGACCCGCAGGCGCAGCCGCGCGGCTGCCAAGGAGGTCGCCGCCGGCACCCTGGGCAGCGGCTGATCGATCAACGGCGGACCGTCCGCGAGCATCTGGCCGCAGCCTTGCCGGGCGGCGTCTGTGAGCGTGGAGGCGAGCGCTGCGGCAAAGGGCACCAGCTGCGCCGCGCACGCAATGCAGAAGATCGCCGCCAGCAGCGCGGTCGCGGTGTCGATCGGCGTGCCGCGCGTGAGCGCCCAAGCCGTCAGGACCAGACCCGCCACGGTGATCGAGACCGCCAGCAAGACGACCATCAGGCTGCGTGCCCGGCCGCGCAAGGGCCCCAGCGTGCCGGCCAGGCGGGGCAGGGTGCACACGCGGGCGATGCGCCGCCACGCGCTTCGGCACTGCAGCAGCGCGCCGGCGATGCCCAGCGCGGCACCGAGGCTGCCCCACGCCGCCGCGGCCGTCCAGTGCAGCGCGCCCGCACTGGCGCCGGCCAGGCGATGCAGCGATGCCACCGCCGGCGCGCCCAGGGCCTGCTGCAATGCAGCGGGCAGCGGGTCCCACGCGCTCACGGCGACCAGCGCCAGCGTCCACAGCGAGGCCAGCGCGAGCAGCAGCCAGCCCGCGATCGCGGCACCTGCCTGTGGACCCCCGTCGTTCAACCAGTGCGCGAACGCATGCAGGATGATCCGGCCCGTCCGCATGCGAGGCGACCGGGCACCGCGATGCAGCGGCCAGCCATGACGGAAAGACGGCGTGCCCATGCCGGCCACAAGCACTCCGTGTGCCTGCGGCATGAAAGCTGCTGGATCGAGTCGTATGCTCGATCAACCGACCGTCGCCTTGCCCGCGGCCGCGCCCGAGGCACGCGATGTGTCGCCCGGCGTCGGCGCCGCGGGGGCGCCGCCCGCGCGGGCGCCTTCCTCCTCGTGGGCCTTGCGCGCGCTGCTGGCGGTGGCGATCGTGCTCTTGCTCCAGCTGGGCAAGCCGCTCTTCCTGCCGATCGCGATCGCGGTGGCCTTCACCTTCGTGCTGTCCGCGCCGGTACGGCGACTGCGCCGCATCGGCATTCCGGAGGCGATCGGCGCAGGGTTGGTGGTCGCGGCCGTGCTGGGTGCGCTGGCGATGATCGTGTCCACCGTCGCATCGCCGGCGGCCGACTGGTGGGACCGCGCGCCGGCCACCGTGCGCCAGCTGGTGGACTCGGCGGACCGGCTGCGCAGCAGCGTCCTGGGCGGGACGCCCGCGCCGCGGCGCACGCGCCAGGCGGCCGCCGTGCAGCCCAGCCCGATCGCCGACCGCATCGCCAGCGAAGGGGTGAGCTTCACGCGCGTGGTGCTGGGCCAGATGTTCTCCTTCGCGCTCGAGGCGGCCGCGACCGTGATCCTCTTGTACTTCCTGCTCGCCTCCGAGCACTGGCTGCTGTCGCGCACGGTGGAGGCCGTGCCGCGGCGACGAACGCGTGCGCTGGTGGTCGGTGGCGTGCGCCAGGCGCAGCGCGAGATCGGCCTGTACCTGGGCACGATGACGCTCATCAACATCGGCCTGGGTCTTCTCACGGCGACCGCGATGGCCTTGATCGGCCTGCCCAACCCGGTGCTGTGGGGCGCGGTGGCGGCACTGCTCAACTACGTGCCGTACCTGGGTCCGGCGCTGATGACGGGCCTGCTTCTGCTGGCCGGGAGCATGACCTTCGGCACCGACGCGCAGCTCTTCGCGCCGCCGGCGGCGTTCGTCGCCTTTCATGCGATCGAGAGCAACCTGGTCACCCCCTGGGTGGTGGGGCGGCGGCTGCGCCTGGCGCCGCTGTCGGTGTTCCTGTCGGTCATGCTGCTGGGCTGGCTCTGGGGCATCGCGGGCGCGTTCGTCGCGGTGCCGGTGCTGCTGGGGGTGCGCACGGTGTTCAAGCGCAGCCGGCGCTTCAAGCTCGCGTGCCGCTATCTCGAAGGCGACGCTTCGCCCGCGCCCAGCCTGCGCGTGTTGCTGCGTTCGCGGCGCCGGCTGCCGCGCGCCGAAGGGGGCGCCTGACCGGGCTGCGCTGCCCGATTTACCGCATGGGTGTAGCGCCTATCGTGGCCGCTCGCAGGCTGTCCGGGGAAGCGGGCGGTGCGCAGGCCCGGCACGCCCATTGCCCATGAACCAGGTGACCCGCGCGGCCGCATGGCGAATCATGAGCCGCGGCGCGGAATCCCTATCCCCGGAGCCCCAAGATGCCGCAATTGCTACGTGCCGATCGTTCCATCGACCATCCGACGCGGGAAGCCTCGGATCACGCGAACGTCGACCGTCGACGCCCCAGCCATCCGAAGGTCGCGCAGCCGCGCGACAAGAGCAGCGGCAAGCCGGAGCGCCCCTCGCTGCGCGGCTGATCCCGCGTCCGTCGCGATGCCGCCGACCCCGGGACGTCCTCTCGCGCGGCGCGGCGAAACGGCGACGCTCGGTGCAGGCGCACGCCGTCTGGCCGCGCTGCCTGGCGAGATGTGGTCGCGCTGGCACGCACATCCGCTGCACGGAGAGCCGGCCCTGGCGCCGCCGGATATCGGCCGCCTGCGGCGCCGCCACGCCGGCGTGCTGATGCACGCGCTGCAGCAGCGGCTGGTCGGCGGCAACCGGGTGGACGTCCTGATCGACGGACCCGACACCCATGCGGCGATGTTCGCCGCGATCGACGCGGCACGCGACCACATCAACCTCGAGAGCTACATCGTCGACGCCGACGGTCCCGGCGAGGAACTCGCGCGGCGGCTGCTGGCCAAGTGCCGCGAGGGCGTCAAGGTGAACCTGTTCTTCGACGGTTTCGGCTCGATCCGCACCGGCGAGTCGTACTTCCGGGCCTTGCGCGACGGCGGCGTGCATTTGTGCGAATACAACCCGCTGCGCTCGTGGCGCAAGCTCTTCGACCGCGGAGTGCACCTGCGCGACCATCGCAAGCTGCTCGTCGTCGACGGCGAGATCGCCTTCGTGGGCGGCGTGAACATCAGCGGGGTCTATGCCTGCGGCCCGGCGGCCGACGCGGCGCCATCCGGCGATGCCACGCCGTGGCGCGACACGCATGTGCGCATCGCGGGCCCGCTGGTCGCGCAATTGCAGCAGCTCTTCATCGCGCACTGGAACCGCCATGCCGGCCGGGCGATCCAGCCGGCCCGCTATCTGCCGCCCCCCGAGCGAGCGGGCGTGGTGCGCGCCGCCGTGGCTTCGTGCGAGGCGGGGCGCAGGCGCAACCCGTTCTACCGGGCGCTGCTGCGCGCCATCGACGCGGCGCAGCAGCGGGTGCTGGTGACCACCGCCTACTTCGTGCCGACGCGCCGCCTCTTGCGCGGTCTCACCGCGGCCGCGCGGCGCGGTGTGGATGTGCGGCTCCTGCTGCCCAGTTGCAGCGACGCGTGGGCGCCGCTGCACGCCGGGCGCTCGCATTACGGCCGCCTGCTGCAGGCGGGCGTGCGAGTCTACGAGCGGCAGGGCGCGTTGCTGCACGCCAAGACCAGCGTCATCGACGGCGTGTGGGCGACGGTCGGATCGGCCAACCTCGACTGGCGCAGCTTCGTGCACAACGCCGAGGCCAACCTGATCGTGCTGGACCACCGGTTCGCCGCGCGCATGGAGGCGGTGTTCGAGGAGGATCTGGCGGCGAGTCGCGAAGTGACGCTGGCCTCGTGGCACCGGCGAGGCTGGCTCCCGCGCATCCAGGAGGCCCTGGCGCGGCGCGTCGAGTTCCTGCTGTAGCTAACCGCCCTTGATGTCGTGCGCGCGCATGCGCTGGGCGACGAGGAAGGACAACTCGCTGGCCAGCTGGCGCCGCCGCGGCCCGCGCGCCGCGTGCCACACGCCCAGTTCATAGGCGGTGGAGCCGCCGCCCAGCGAGGTGATCAGGGCTTCGGGCGGCGGCTCGCCCAGCACGCCGGGGTGCTCGGCCGCAGCCTCGCACAGCAGGCGGCGCATGAGGTCGGGGTCGGTGTTGCTCGGCACCTGCACGGCCACCCGCAAGCGGATGGGCGACTCCTCGTACACCTGGTTGGTCACGTTGTCGAGGATGAATCGCTGGTTCGGCACGAGGATGGCCATGCGGTCCTCGGTGACGATGGTGGTGCGGCGTGCGCCGATCTCCTGCACCTCGCCTTCGATGCCGCTCACCTCGATGCGGTCGCCGACCTTGATCGGACGCTCCAGGATGATGATGAGCCCGCTCACGAAGTTGCTGATGACGTTCTGCAGCCCGAAGCCGACACCGACGCCGACCGC
>DATFAY010000366.1:0-12310 GCA_035254085.1 Piscinibacter sp. | reverse complement strand
CAGCCGGTCAAGCCGGCGGCCGAAGAGCCGCTCGATGAAAGCTGGGCGGAGCCGCCGGTGTTCGACGGCTGCTCCTCCAAAGGCCAGGCCCGGCCCGGCCAGCCGCAACCCATTCGCCTCGTACGCGCAGACGGCAAACCTGGAGCAGTCGCATGACGACCCTCGAAAACTATCTGCACATCTTCTTCTTCGGTTCCTACCCGTACATCTGCATGGTCGTCTTTCTCATGGGGAGCCTCGCCCGCTTCGACCGCGACCAGTACACGTGGAAGAGCGACTCCTCGCAGCTGCTTCGCGCGGGCAGCCTGCGCTGGGGCAACAACCTCTTCCACCTCGGCATCCTGTTCTTGCTGGGCGGGCACAGCGTGGGCCTGCTCACGCCGCATTTCCTCTACGAGCCGTTCATCAGCGCGGGCAACAAGCAGCTGATGGCCATGGTCTCCGGCGGCCTGTTCGGCGTGCTCGGCTTCAGCGGCGTCACGCTGCTGCTGCACCGGCGGCTCTTCGACGAGCGCATCCGCGCCACGTCCAAGACGAGCGACATCGCGCTGCTGGTCGTGCTGTGGCTGCAGTTCGCGCTCGGGCTGGTGACCATTCCGCTGTCGGCCCAGCACCTGGACGGCAGCCTGATGATGAAGCTGGCCGACTGGGCTCAGCGCGTCGTCACCTTCCGCGCCGGCGGCGTGGAGCTGCTGGCCGATGCGGGCTGGGTGTTCAAGGCGCACATGGCCCTGGGCATGACGATCTTCCTCATCTTCCCGTTCACGCGGCTGGTGCACGTGTGGAGCGGCTTCGGCACGCTCGCGTACGCGCTGCGCCCCTACCAGCTGGTGCGCAGCCGGCGCCTGAACCTGCCGGCCGGCCACCTCGCGCCGCAACGCGGCCTGCCGCAGGCGCCCGGCGCGCCGGTGCTCACCGCGACGCGGCCGGCGCCGGTCGCGCGCCCGGTCGCCGCGCACCGCGCCGACGCTTGAGGAGCACTGCCGATGCAAGCCGACCCGACTCTCGCGCTCGTCAATGGCGTGCCCCTGCACGACCTGCACGAAGCGCTCGACGAGACCACTCTGCGCCAGCGCGCCTGCACCGAGCTGCTGCGCCAGGCCGCGCACGCCGCCGGGCTGGCCGGCCCCGCCGACAGCTCCGCCGGTGACGCCATCGAGCGGCTGCTCGAGCGGGAACTGCAGGTGCCGGAGCCGACCGAAGACGCGTGCCGCCGGCACTTCGATGCGCAGCCGGCCCGCTATGGCCGCGGCGAGCGCCTGCGGCTGCGCCACGTCCTGTTCGCGGTGACGCCCGGCGTCGACGTGCAGGCCCTGCGCCAGCGCGCCGAAGCGTTGCTGCTGGAGCTGCGCTGCGCCGATCCGGACGGCGACGCCTTCGGCGCCGCGGCGCGCCAATGGTCCAACTGCCCCACCGGCGCGGGCGGCGGCGAGCTCGGCTGGATCGGCCAGGACGACTGCGCGCCCGAATTCGCGCGAGAGGTGTTCGGCCAGGCCAGCGTGGGCGTGCTGCCCCGCCTGGTGCACAGCCGCTTCGGCCTGCACGTGGTGGAGGTGCGCGAGCGCGACGCCGGCGCCGCGCCGCGCTTCGAGGACGTGCGCGATGCCGTGGCCGCGACGCTGCGGCAGCAGTCGTGGGTCAACGCGTTGCGCCAGTACCTGCAATTGCTGGCCGGCCGCGCCACGCTCGAAGGCGTGTCGATCGACGCCGCGTCGACGCCGCTCGTGCAGTAGCGCGCCGCGGCACGCCGGCTCAAGCGGTGCCGAACTTCGTGGCGAAGTCGATGCCGACCTTCTGCAGCAGCGGCGTGGGCAGCAGCCCGCCGGCGCACACGATGACCGCATCGTTGGGCATCTGGCGGCACTCGCCCTGCACTTCGATCTCGACCGAGCGCGGCTCGATCGATCGCACGTTCGAACTCATCAGCACGCGCAGGCGGCCATCGCGGCTGCACGCCTCGAGCATCAGGCGGTTCTTCTGCTTGACCCGCGCGAAGGCCTCGCCGCGATAGGACAAGGTGACGGTGGTGCCCGGCTGCTCGGCCAGCGCGATGGCCGCCTCCAGCGCACTGTCGCCGCCCCCCACCACCAGCACCGACTGACCCGCGTACTGGGCGGCGTCGACCAGGCGGTAGACCACCTTCGACGACTCCTCGCCCGGCACGTCGAGCTTGCGCGGCGTGCCGCGGCGGCCCATCGCCAGCAGGACCGAGCGCGCACGGTACTGGGTGCGGTTGGTCTGCACCACGAAGCCGCCGTCGCGCCGCTCGATGCCTTCCATGCGCTCGCGAAACGAGATCTGCAGCCCGGTCTTGGCCACCACGCCGCCCCAGAAGTCCAGCAGGGCCTCCTTCTGCACCTCGCCGAACTTCACCTTGCCGATCAGCGCGAGCTCGATCGGCGCCGTCATCGCGATCTTGTTGCGCGGGTAGTGATAGACGGTGCCGCCCAGCGACTCCTCCTGCTCGACGATGCGGTAGCGCAGCTTGTGCTGGATCGCCGACAGCCCCGCCGACAGGCCCGCCGGGCCGCAGCCGACGATCACCACGTCGAGGTCGAAGTGGCCGTCGCGGCGGCGGCGGATCGCCTCCATCGCCTGCCGGCCCTGCTCCGCCGCCTTGCGGATCAGCCCCATGCCGCCGAGCTCGCCGGCGATGAAGATGCCGGGCACGTTGGTCTCGAACTCGGGGCTGATGTTGGGGATGTCCACGCCGCGCTTCTCGGTGCCGAAGACCAGACTGATCGCCTCCATCGGGCAGGCCGAAAGGCAGGCGCCGTGGCCGATGCAGGCCGAGCCGTTGGTCAGCACCGCCTTGCCGTCGACAATGCCCAGCGCGCCTTCGGGGCAGGCCTGCACGCACGAGCTCGACCCGATGCACACGAGCGGGTCCACCGCCGGGTGCAGCGACTGCGGCTCCGCCAGGCCCGTCTCCTGCGATTCGCGCAGCTGCGCCGCATGCTCGCCGAGGATGCGGCCGTGGCGGCGCAGGTAGAGCACGATGACGAGCGCCAGGCAGGCGGCGTAGAGAAGCAGGTAATTCATCGCGAGTACTGCATTGGATGATGCGAGCGGCGCCGCTACTTGCCGACCACGCCGTCGATGACGACGCGCAGGCCGCTCGCGCCGAGGGCGACCGGCGACGACTGCCCGGAGAGGTCGCCCGGCGCCGGATTCGCGTCGCCCGTCTTGCTCACCCGTGCGCTCACCACGATCTTGGCGAAGTTCGACATCTTCGCGGCCGGCGACATGGCCATGCCGTCGTCGAGGGCGAAGTCGAACGGCAAGTCCTTGACCTGCTTGCGCACGATGGCCAGCGGCATGCGCGGGCCATCGGCCGCCCGCGCGAACACGAACACGGTGTCGTCGGGACTCGCCTGCCTCGCCAGCGCCGCGGCCAGCGCGACCGTGCCGGTGATGCGCGCCGGCGCCGTGGCGACGGAAGCCTTGGAGGGCGACGCCGGCGCGGCGGGCAGCTTGCCCAGGTCGCGCGCCTCGGCGATGGCCGACGTCACCTGCTGCACGATCGGGCTGTCGGCCGGGCCCACGTCGACCAGGTGCTGCCAATGCTTCACGGCCGCCGCGTAGTCCTTGCGGTCGAAGGCCTCGGTGCCGGCCAGCGACAGCGCCTTGATGTTGCCGGGGTCCAGCTCCAGCGCACGCTGCACCAGCTTCAGCGGCTCGCCCGCGAGCCCGCTGTTGTTCTTCACGGCCAGCGCGTCGGCATAGTCGGCCAGCAGGGTCGCATCGTCGCCGCGCAGCGCGACGGCGCGCTGGAAGGCCGGCACCGCGTCGGCGTGGCGGCCGAGCACGGCGTAGGAGCGCGCCAGCATCGCCCAGCCCTCGGCGTCTTCGGGCGCGCTCTTCAGCCGGCTCGCCAGCTTGTCGACCATCGCGGCCATCTGTTCGTTGCCCAGCGCGTGCGGCGCGACGCCGCTCGCCGTGGCTTGCGCCGGCATCGCCAGCGGGGCGGCAGCGATTGCCGTGGGCGACCCGGCCCACCAGTAGCCCAGCGCAGCGACTGCGACGACCACCCCGCCGGCGCCCAGCAGGAGCCGGCGCGAGGGGCGAGGCGACGCGCTCACCGAAGCGGCTGCGGGCGCGGCGGGAGTGGCCGGCGAGTCCACCGCGGCGCCGTCCAGCACCAGGTTCAGCAGCGTGCGCTCCAGCGCGGCCTTGTTCTGCTCGTACTGCGCGCGGTTGAGCGCGCCGCCGTCGTGGAGCTCCTTGAGCTGGTGCAGTTGGCGGCGCAGTGTGTCCACGGTCTGGTTCATCCCTGTTCCCTCGGTTCGTCGATCACGGTGGGCTCCGCCTCGAAGCGCTCCGGCGCCAGGCGATTGCGTCGCACCAGCACCAGCGCGAGCACGCCGAGTCCGCCCATGACGAGCAACGGCGGGCCGGCCCACAGCAAGGCGGTGGTTGCCTTGAACGGCGGCCGGTAGAGCGCGAAGTCGCCGTAGCGGGCAGTCATGTAGTCGATGACCTGCCGGTCGCTGCGGCCCTGTCGCAGCATCTCGCGCACCTGTTCGCGCAGGTCCAGCGCCAGGGCCGCCTGCGAGTCGGCGATCGTCTGGTTCTGGCACACCAGGCAGCGCAGCTCCGTCGCGATCGTCATCATCCGCTGCTCGAGCACCGGATCGGTCGCCGCCGGCAACGCCTCCTTCGCCTGTGCCGCCGAGGCGAGCACGGCAACCAGCACCGCCGCGTGCAGCAGGCGCCTCATGCCGCCGCTCCTGCTGCGGGCGCCACCGGCGCAGCCGCGGAAGGCTCGTGCTGTCGCGCCCGGCGGCGATAGCGGCGGTCGGTTGCCGCGAGCAAGCCGCCGAAGGCCATCAGCAGGCAGCCGCCCCAGATCCAGTCGACGAAGGGTTTGACGTGCACCCGCACCTGCCATGCATTGCCGTCGAGCGAGTCGCCCAGCGAGACGTAGAGATCGCGCAACGGGCCGGCCTCGATGGCGGCCTCGGTCATGGGGTTGCGCTGCACGCGGTAGACGCGCTTCTCGGGCCGCATCTGCGCCACGAGCCGGCCGTCGCGCGTGACCTCGATCAGCGCTTGCGCCGCGTCGTAGTTGGGGCCGGCGATGTCGCGCACGCCGCGGAAGGTGAAGACGAAGCCGGCGAGCTCGGTGGTGTCGCCCACATCCATGCGCACGTCGCGCTCGGCCTCGCAGCTCTTGACCAGGGTGACGCCGAAGATGAAAACCGCCACGCCCAGGTGCGCGAGCAGCATGCCCACGGTCGCGCGCGGCAGCAGGCGCAAGCGCCGCCATGCATCGGCGCGCTCGCCGCTCGCCGGCCGCAGGGTCTCCTGCAGCGTCGTTGCCACCGACGCCACGATCCAGAACGCCATCAGCAGACCCAGGCCCGACACGAGGCCGATGCGCCCCGCCAGCCAGCCCGCCGACAGCGTGGCGAGCACGGCCACGCCAAGCGCCCAGCGCAGCCGCATCGCCAGCTCGGGCAGCGCCTGCTGCTTCCAGCGCGCCAGCGGCCCGATGCCCATCAGGAAGACCAGCGGCGCCATGACCGGCACGAACACGGTGTCGAAGTAAGGCGGACCGACCGAGATCTTGCCCAGGCCCAGCGCATCGAGCAGCAGCGGGTACAGCGTGCCCAGCAGCACGACCGCCATCGCGACTACCAGCAGCACGTTGTTGGCCAGCAGCAGCGTCTCGCGCGAGAGCAGCGCGAAACGCGCGCCCAAGCCCACCGTCGGCGCGCGCCACGCGTACAGCGCCAGCGAGGCGCCGACCACGAGCGCCAGGAAGCCGAGGATGAACAGGCCGCGCCGCGGGTCGCTGGCGAAGGCATGCACCGACGACAAGACACCCGAGCGCACGAGGAAGGTGCCCAGCAGCGACAGCGAGAACGCGAGGATGGCCAGCAGCACCGTCCAGTTCTTGAAGCTGCCGCGCTTTTCGGTGACGGCCAGCGAATGCATCAGCGCGGTGCCCACCAGCCAGGGCATGAAGGAGGCGTTCTCCACCGGGTCCCAGAACCACCAGCCACCCCAGCCCAGTTCGTAGTAGGCCCAGCCGCTGCCCATGGCGATGCCCAGGGTGAGGAAGATCCACGCCAGCGTGGTCCACGGCCGGGTCCAGCGCGCCCAGCGCGCGTCGAGCTGGCCGCCCAGCAGCGCGGCCAGCGCAAACGCGAAAGCCACCGAGAAGCCGACATAGCCCATGTACAGCGTGGGCGGGTGGAACACCATGCCCGGGTCCTGCAGCAGCGGGTTGAGGTCGCGCCCGTCGACCGGCGCTGGAAAGAGCCGCTCGAAGGGGTTGGAGGTGGTCAGCATGAACAGCAGGAAGCCCATGCCGATGAGCCCCATCACGGCCAGGATGCGCGCGACGAGCGCCGGCGGCAGGTGGCGGCTGAACTGCGCCACCGCCAGCATCCAGGCGCACAGCATCGACAGCCACAGCAGGAGCGATCCTTCGTGCCCGCCCCACACGCCGGCGATGCGGTACGCGAGCGGCAGCGCGCTGTTGGAGTTGGAGGCGACGTACAGCACCGAGAAGTCGTTGCGCACGAAGCAGGTCGCGAGCGAGATCAACGCCAGCATGACCAGCAGCGCAAGCACCCGCGCCGCCGGCCGCGCCAGCGCCATCCAGTCCTCGCGGTCGCGGGCCGCGCCCACGATCGGCACGCTGCCCAGCAAGGCCGACACGCCCAGCGCCAGCCACAACGCGAAGTGACCCAGTTCAGCCATCGCAACTGCTCCGTCAGAACTCGTAGCGCGCGCCGAGCGAGTAGTTCACCCGCGTGGCGGACTCTTGCGTCGTCTTGGTCGGATCGAGCGCATCCAGGCGGAAGTTCTTGCCCAGCTCCCAGCTGACGTTGGACTCGACCGCCCAGCGCTTCCAGCCGCGGTAGGTCACCCGCAGGCCGGGCGTCCAGCGCTCGCTGTGGCCGCCCTGCGCGTTGCTGTCGGCGTAGTACTGCAGCGACGGCTCGAACTGCCACACCTCGTAGAACATCGACGAGTTGTTGTACGAGACGAGATGGCCGTTGAGGGTCGGGCTACGGATCACGCTGGTGGCCAGCACGTGGGTGTCGCGCGACGAGTACAGGTTCAGGCCGATCAACTGGCCGCCCACGGTGTAGATGTTGCCCGTGGCGGGTCGTCCGTTCTCGAAGCCGACCACGCCGGCCACCGGCGGGATCGCGCCGGTGTTGGTGAGCTGCGCATTGCCGCCGAGTTGCCAGTGCGCGGTGATCGGCTTGGTGAAGCTCAGCTGCGCCTGCGTGACGAAGGGCGTCGTGTCCTTGATCTGCTTGCGCAACACCTCGATCGGCGTGGTGGCGAGCCGGTCCTGGATGCGCGTGACCAGGCCCGGGTTGGCTGGGTCCTCGAAGGTCAGCGCGTTGCCCAGGGCCAGCATGGTGAGGGCGCGCCGGTCGTACAGCGCGGTGAACACCGAGTTGTCCTCCAGCATCAGCGTGCCCTGCACCGTCGCGATGTTGATGCCGCCGATGGCGGTGTCGTAGTCGAACTGCGAGAACACCGACGCGCCGCCCTTGAAGTAGCGCAGCTCCAGGCCGACCGCGCGGCGGTCGATCTCGCCGTCGATGACCTGCTGGATCGCGTAGACGCCCGCGCCGAGGTTGGGCAGCAGCGACTCGGCGTCGATCGACGCGCCGTAGAAGTGACGGTTGCTGTCGAACAGCTTCTCGGTCGGCTCGCCGGCCACCGCGGAAACCTTCCACTTGGGCCGGAAGGCATAGCTCGCCTGCACGCCATCGAAGCGGCCCATCACCCCGCCGCCGGTGGGCGACTGCCGGCCCAGCCGCACGCTGGTGCCGTTGGTCAGCGACTTGTAGTCGAAGTAGGCGGCCGACAGGCGGTTCTTGCTTTTGGCGCTGCGCTCCAGGTCCGAGGTATAGGCATCGCGGAACACCAGGCGCATGTCGCGCTCGGCGTCGCGGCGACGCCAGTTCAGGTCGACGTCGGTGTAGACCTGGCGGGACTTGTCGGCCGAGAGCGTCGGATCGCCCGCGACTTCGGGCAGGCCGCTGATCGGCGAGTCCTTGAAGTCCTGCGAGCGCACCTTGCCGTTGCCGCCGAAATAGGTCATGGAGGTCGAGCCCGAGACGGTGGTCTCCACCGCCGGCCGGCCCGGCACCTCGGCCACCTGCGGCGCAGGCTGCGGCAGTGCCGCGAGCTGGCGGCGCACGCGGTCCGAGCCTTCGCCTTGCTGGTAGAGCTTGAGGTAGGTCTCGAACTCGGCACGGGCGCGCGCCACGTCGCCCATGCGCAGGCGCGCCATGCCGGCCAGTTCCTGCGCGTCGCGGGTGCTGCGGTTGGGCGGCAGCTCGAGCAGCGGGTTGAGCTTGACGAGCGCGCCCGCGTCGTCCTGCTTGGCATAGGCCTCGCGGGCCGCTGCCAGCAGGGCCGCGGCCTGCGCTTCGATGTCGGCGGGCGCCGCTGGCGCGGGCTCGGCGGGGCCAGCCGGTGCCGCGGCAACGGGCGGATTCGCCGCAGGAATGGGAGCCGGCGTCGGAAGCGGGACCGGCACGGGCGTGGGGATCGGCGCGGGGACGGGTGCCGGTGCAGGCGTCGGTGCCGGTGCAGGTGCAGGCGTCGGTGCCGGTGCAGGTGCAGGTGCAGGTGCAGGCGTCGGCACCGGGACTGGAATCGGCGCAGGCGCGGGCTCAGGTATCGGCGCGGGGGCCGGCGCCTGCATGGCCACCGTGGTGTCGGGCTCGGCGGCCAGCGCCACGATGGTCGCCTCGGGGAAGTCGCGCAGCAGCCGCAGCACGCGCTCGGCCTCTTCGCGCGTGCTGAAGTAACCGAGGCTCACCTCGTAGACCGTCTTGCCGTCGACCACGCGGTGCGACGAGAAGAGCTCGTAGTTCTCCAGCCCGCGCGGGACCATGCGCGCGAGGTCGAAGTTCGGATTGTCCGAGTGCTGCAGCGCGATCTGGTAGCGGCGCGGACCCGGGGTCGCGGCCTGCGGCCTTGCCAAGGCGGGCGCCGGCGCAGCTTGCGCGGCCTGTGCACGCGGCGGCGGGGCGGCAGCGGCTCTCACCGCCGAGCCCAACCCCAGCAGCACCAGCTCGATGCTGCGGTTGCCCTTGCCGGCGCGCACCTGCACCGGCGTGGGCACGTCGAAGCGCGCGGCCAGTCGGCGGCTGCGATCGCCGCGGTCGGCCTCGTCCTCGAGATCGATGCGCGGCAGGCCGCCCGCGCCGCCCACGCGCCGCCCCAGCGCCGAGCGCGGCAGCGCCTGGTTGGTGGTGGCCACCAGGTCGTAGAAGATCAGCGTCAGGTCGTTCGAACGCGTGGTGACCGAACGCACCAGGTGGACCTCGGTCGTGAAGCGCACCTGCACGACCGCATTGCCGCCCTCGCGGCGAAGCTCGACGTCGTCGATGGTCTGCGCCACGGCGCAGCGGGCGGCAAGCAGGGCAGCGCCCAGCCAGAAACGGAAGGTCTTGATCACGTCGGCTCTAGTCCCAGGTCCTGTAGGTGGTGCCCTTGCTGCCCAGTGGCCGGTGGCAACCCGATTGCGAACAATCCACCGGCACAGGCGTGCGCTGCTGGTGGGTGAGCGACTTGCGCTCCATGCTGCCGAGGTAGGTGGTGCCGCTCACGTGGCAGGCCTTGCACCAGCCCGCGCCGGAGCCCTGGCTGTTGTTGTGGTTCATCGTCATCGAGCTCCACGCCGTGGTGCTGGTGTGGCAGGCGTTGCAGTCCATCGACGCGCCGCTCAGCAGCTGGGCCTCGGGGATGTGGTTGGTCGGCTTGGCCAGCGCGCCCTGCGTGCCCTGCGACACGTAGCTGCCGTTGTGGCAGGTCTTGCACTGCGCCGTGGTCACCACCGAGTGGTTCATCGTCACCGAGCTGGCGAAGCTCACCTGCGAGCGGTGGCAGGAGTCGCACCGGGCAGCCCCGGCCGGGATCGGGATGTGCGTGGCCGGCTTGCCCAGCGCGGTCGTGCCGTTGTGGCAGGTGTCGCAGGTGCCGGTGCCGACTGCGTTGGCCGCCGAGTGCGCATAGGTCACGGTCGTCCAGCTGGTGGTCGACTTGTGGCAGCTCTCGCACACCGTGACCCCCGCGTGCAAGGTCGTGTTGGGCTTGCCCACCGCATTGAGGTAGGCGCCGGTGTGGCAGGTCGCGCAGCCGGTGGACACGCTCACGTAGGCGTGCAGCTTGCCATTGGCCCAGGTGGTGTAGCTGCCGCGGTGGCAGGTGTCGCAATTGGCCGCAGCCGCGGCCGGCACCGACTGGTACGGGATGTGGTTGGCGACCTTGCCGTCGGCCGGCGGATACCCGCCCGTGTGGCAGCTCGCGCACTGCGCCACGACCGTCACCTGGGTGTGGTTCCACTTGGTCGGCTTCCAGCCGGCCGGGCTCACGTTGTGGCAGGCGTAGCAGCTGGTGGCACCCACGGGCACGTGCGTCGCGGGTTTGCCGGTGGCGGCGCTGCCGTTGTGGCAGCTCGCGCAGTTGGTCGTCGCGTTGTAGGTGCTGTGGTCCACGCTCGCCGACGACCAGTTCGTCGTCGAGGTGTGGCAGCTCTCGCACACCGTGGCGGTCGCGTGGATCGCGGTGCTGGGCTTGCCGACGGCACTCAGGTAGGCGCCGCTGTGGCAGATTGCGCAGCCGGTGGAGACCGAGACGTAGGCGTGGAACTTCCCGCCCGTCCAGCTCGTGTAGCCGCTGCGGTGGCAGGTGTCGCAGTTGGCCGCGGCCGCGGCCGGCACCGACTGGTACGGAATGTGGTTGGCGACCTTGCCGTCGGCCGGCGGATACCCGCCCGTGTGGCAGGTCGCGCACTGCGCCGTCACGGTGACTTGCGTGTGGTTCCACTTGGTCGGCTTCCACCCGGCCGGGCTCACGTTGTGGCAGGCATAGCAGCTGGTGCCGCCCACCGGCATGTGCGTCGCGGGCTTGCCGGTCGCGGCGCTGCCGTTGTGGCAGCTCGCGCAGTTCGTCGTCGCGTTGTAGGTGCTGTGGTCCACGCTCGCCGACGACCAGTTGGTGGTCGAGGTGTGGCAGGTCTCGCACACCGTGGCGGTCGCGTGGATCGCGGTGCTCGGCTTGCCGACGGCGTTGAGATAGGCGCCGCTGTGGCAGGTCGCGCAGCCGCCGGACACCGACACGTTGGCGTGGAACTTCCCCCCGGTCCAAGTCGAGAAGCCGGCCTTGTGGCAGGTGTCGCAATTGGCCGCCGCCGCAGCAGGAATGCCCTGGTAGGGGATGTGATTGGCGACCTTGCCGTCGGCCGGCGGATAGGCGCCGCTGTGGCAGGTCGCGCACTGCGCAGTCACGGGCATCTGCGAGTGGTTCCATTTGGTCGGCCGCCAGCCCGCCGGGCTCACGTTGTGGCAGCTGTAGCAGTTGGTGCCGCCCACCGGCATGTGCTGGGCCGACATGCCGCTCGCAGTGCTGCCGTTGTGGCAGCTCGCGCAGTTGGTCGCCGCACTGAAGGTGCTGTGGTCCATGGCCGTGGCGGGCCTCCACGCGGTGGTGCGGTGGCAGGTGTCGCAGGAGGCGGTCGTGGCCAGGTGGTCGGCCGGCTTGCCCGCCGTCACGCCGCCGTTGTGGCAGCTCTGGCAGGTGCCGGGCGCGACGCCGGTGTGGTTGAACTTGGCGCCGATGAAGGTCTTGGTGGTGTGGCAGCTGTCGCAGCCCTGCGTCGTCGGCACGTGCTGCGCCGGCTTGACGAGGTTGGCGCGCGCCAGCCGCCCCCCGCTCAAGTGGCAGCTCTCGCAGTCGCGAGGCGTGCCCTTGAAGATGCCGTTGATGTGGCAGGACTCGCAGCGCTGCGACGCGTGCGCGCCGGTGAGCGCGTAGCCGGTGCGCAGGTGATCGAAGTCCTGGCGGCTCGCCTGGGCCCAGGCCGGCATGCTGAGCAGCATCCACCCCAGCACGGCCAGCACACGGCGCCAGCAATTCAGTGACTCGCTCCTCATCACGTCTCCCTCGCGCCGCGGCGCATGAACCTGCTGGCCCGCCCGAGCATCCAGGCGGTGTCGCTCCCGGCCTCCACCGGGTTGGCTGACGAAACGTTCCGATTCCGGATCCGCTTCCAGGTGTCTGTCGAATGGCATTGGTCGCAACGCGGCCCGAAGCTGCCGTCGTGCACGTCGTCGCGGCGGTGGCAGGCCAGGCAGCTGTCGCCGGTCTCGGCCACTGGCTTGCCCGCGGGCGCCGGCCGCTGGTGGCAGCGCTCGCAGCTCAGCTTGCCGTGGGCGCCGTCGAGCTTGAAGGTGCTGCGCTTGTCGTGATCGAAGTCCCACAGCGCCCAGCCGCGCACGGTGTGGCAGCTCTCGCAGCGCGCGCCGAACTTCTGCTCGTGCCG
>DATFAY010000365.1:0-5501 GCA_035254085.1 Piscinibacter sp. | reverse complement strand
GGCCGTCACCGGCGGCACCTCGGGCCTCGGCCTGGCGCTGGTCGAGGCGCTGCACGCGCGCGGTGCGCAGGTCGCCTTCGTTGCCCGCGACGCGCAGCGCGTGGCCGAGACCGCGCGGCGCGTGGCCGGCAGCCACGGCATCGTTGGCGACGTGTCGTGGAAGCTCGAGACCCACGCGCTCGCGATCCAGGTCACCTCGGCGCTCGGCGGGCTCGACCTGCTGATCAACAACGCTTCCAGCCTGGGGCCGGTGCCGCTCGCGCCGCTGGCCGACACCGACTGCGAAGACCTGGAGGCGGCGCTCGCCACCAACCTGATCGGGCCGTTTCGCCTCACCAAGGCCCTGCTCGGCGCCTTGAGCGCGTCGGCACGCGAAGGCACGCCGGCGCTGGTGGTCAACATCACGAGCGACGCGGCCGTCACGCCCTACGCCGGCTGGGGCGCGTACGGGGCGAGCAAGGCCGCGCTGGCGCACCTGAGCCGCATCTGGGACGAAGAGCTGCGCAGCCACGGCGTGCGGGTGCTCGCCGTCGACCCGGGCGACATGGACACGCCGCTGCATGCGCTGGCCGTGCCCGATGCCGACCGCACGCGCCTGAAGCCACCCAGGCAGGCGGCCGCGGAGATCGTCGCGCTGATCGAGCGTCACGCCGCGGCGGCGCATGAACGGGTCATCGCATGAAGGCCGCCATGCAACCCGCACAGCGGCCGGCCGATGCCAAGCTGCTGGTGGTCGATGCGCAGGGGCGCCTCGAGCACGCGCCGCGCGCACGCCTGGCCGACTACCTGGACGAGGGCGACCTGCTGGTGGCCAACGACGCGGCCACGCTGCCCGCGAGCCTGCGCGGCCTGCATCGGCCGAGCGGCCAGGCGATCGAGCTGCGGCTGGCCGGGCGGCGTTCGCTGGCGGTGGACGACGTGCACGAGTTCACCGCTGTCGTGTTCGGCGCCGGCGACCACCGCACCCGCACCGAGGACCGCGCCGCGCCTCCGCCACTGCGGGCCGGCGACACGCTCGCGCTCGGCCCGCTGCGCGCGACGGTGCTGCGTTGCCTCGATCATCCGCGCCTCGTCGAGGTGCGCTTCGAAGGCACGGCCGATGCGATCTGGGCCGGCATCGCGCGGCATGGCAGGCCGATCCAGTACGCGCACCTGGCCCAGCCGCTCGCGCTGTGGGACGTGTGGACGCAGGTCGCGGCGCTGCCGGTGGCCTTCGAGCCGCCGTCCGCCGGCTTCGTGCTCGACTGGACGTTGCTCGGGGCGCTGAAGTCGCGCGGCGTGGGCTTTGCCACGCTCACGCATGCAGCGGGCATCTCGTCCACGGGCGACGCCGCACTCGATGCACGCCTGCCTTTCGATGAGCCGTACGCCATCGGCGCGTCCACGGTGCACGCGATCGGCCGCACGCACTCGCGCGGCGGCCGGGTCGTGGCGCTGGGCACGACCGTCACGCGCGCACTCGAACACGCCGCGTCTCGAGAGGGCGGCCTGCGTGCCGGCGCCGGCGTGGCCGACCAGCGCATCGGCGCGCGCACCCGGCTGCGGGTGGTCGACGCGATCGTGAGCGGCACCCACGAGCCCGGCACCAGCCACTACGAGCTGTTGCGGGCTTTCGCGAGCGACGCGGTGCTGCGTCGTGCGAGCCGGGCGCTGGAGCGCCACGGCTATCGCACGCACGAGTTCGGCGACTCGGTGCTAATCGAGCGCGCCGGCGTCAGGCGCGCGGCTGCCGCTTCTTCTTCAGCGCGACCAGCCCAGCCAGCCCGCCCAGCATCAGCGCCCAGGTCTCGGGCTCCGGCACTGACGGCGTCGGCGTGATCACGTCGGCGGTGACGAAGATGCCGTCCTCGGCCTGGCCGGGGAAGCTCGCCACGTTGGTCGTCACGAAGCTGCCGCTGCCGGCGTCCCAGCGGATGTCCAGCACCTGGCCCGTCCCTTCGCCGGTGATGATCGCGTCGCCGATGTAGGGTGCGAAGTCCGAGGCGGCGGCCTTCTGGATGTTGCTCGGGTACGAGGCGGCGTAGAAGCCTTCGACCGGGTTGCCGCTCGAACCGAGGTTCAACGGCACGAAGCTCACCATCTCGGGCACCGCGATGCCGGACACCACCGTCGTCACGGTGCCGGCGGGCGACACCGCGAGAAAGGCGCCGAGGCCCTCGGAGGCGACGAACAGCGTGCCCGCGGCATAGGGGCCGAAGGCCTGCGGCGCGAAGCTCAGGCCTTCAGTGTCCGCGCCGATCGACGCGAGCAGGGTCGGCACGCCGGTATTGCTGATCTTGTAGATGTCGCCGTTGTGGGTGGCGACGATCATGTTGTTGCCGTACAGGCCGTAGGGATCGAACGCGATGCTGCGCACGCCCGAGGACAGCCCCGAGGCGAACAGGCCCTGCGACGAGCCGTCGTTGGCGAAGCGGTAGATGCTGCCCACGCCTTCGGAGCCGGCGTAGACGTCTCGCGGGCCGTAGCCGCCCAGGCCCAGCGAGCTGCTCACGTACACCTCGCCCGAGAAGCTCGCCACCGGCGTGCCGAACTTGGCCACGTTGACGCCGTTCAGGTCGGTCGAATACAGCTGGTTGTTGTTGGCGCCGAAGTAGACCGAGCCGACGAACTTGTCGCCGGCGTACGCGAAGCCGATGGTGGCGTTGTTGCCGAGCACCGCGTTCAGGTCGGAGCTGCTCACGAAGGTGTTGAAGGTGATCGCGTGCGCGGGCGATACAGCGGCTGCCAGCGCCACGCAAGACAAGCCGAAAAGTTGCCTGATCCGCATGGCCCGCTCCTGGGAGTGTGTGGAGCGTGGACTGTGCGCTGCCGGGTGCGACGCGGCAACGCCATCCCCCCATGAATGAAGGGTGGGGCAAGTTCGGGGGCTATGGCGCGTGGACGTGGATCGCCTGGCCGCCTGCGGCGCGGCGCGACCATTGCAGCAACGCGAGGGCCGCGAGCATCAGCCCGGCGGAGGCCAGCGGCAGCGCCGCCACGCCGGCGTGGTCGTACACGAGGCCGGCGACGAACGAGCCGCCGGACATGCCGCTGTACAGCGCCGAGGCGTTGAGCGCCAGCGCGAGCGAGCGCAGCTGCGGCGCGAGCTCCACCAGCCTGCGCTGCTGCGAGGGCATGAAGACGTCGTTCGCCACCGCCCACGCGACGAGCACCGCGAAGGCCAGCGCTGCGCTCGGCGGCGCCGCCCAGGCGAGAACCTGCACGCCGGTCAGGGCGAGCAAAGCCGCGGCGAGCGCACGTTCGGCACTCCAGCGCGCCGCGACCCGGCGTGCGAGCAGGTTGCCCAGCACGCCGGCCAGCCCGAACGCGAACAGGGCGGCCGAGACCATGGCGTCGTCCAGGCCGAAATGCTCGTGCAGGAGCGGCACGATCATCGTGTAGGCCGCGAACAGGCCCGCCATCTGCAGCAGCATCACCCCGACCGCGCCGGCCATGGCCGGCCGCCGCAGCAGCGCCAGCAGATCGCGCAGGGCGATCGGCTGCGCGGGCTCGCCGTCGGCGACGCTGCGCTTCACGCCCAGGGCCACCACCGCGTCGAGCAGCGCCACGGCGAGCAGCATCGGCCGCCAGCCGAAGTGCACGGACATCCAGGTCGATGCCGGCACGCTCAGCACTGACGCGAGCGTCATGCCGAGGAAGACCGTGGTCAGCGCGCGGCCCTGTTCGGCGCGCGGCACCAGGCTCGCGCCCAGCGCCGACGCCACCGGCCCGATCGCCGCCGCGCCCAGCGCCGTCAGGATGCGCGCCACGAAGAGCATCTCGTAGCGCGTCGCGAGCGCGCTCGCCAGCGTGCCCAGTGCCGCCAGGGCGAGTCCGCCCAGCAGGATGCGCCGCCGCGGCCAGTGGCCCAGCACCACCTGCGCACCCGGGGCGGCGAAGGCGAAGGTGATGGCGAAGACGGCGACCAGGTGGGCGACCGCATCGGGCGGCGTGTGCAGGCCGCTCGCGATGGCGGGCAAGCCGCCGATCATGGCCAAGGTGCTGGTGCCCATCGCGAAGTAGGCGGCGGCCAGCCAGCCGAGAGCCAGCGGGGTCGATGAAGTGCGTGTGCTCATGGTGCTCGTGCGAACCGGCGACGGTGTGTGGGACTCTAGGAGGCCCGGCGCACGAGCGGAAATGCAGTGTCGGCATGCGTCCTATCGGCGCGCTGGATGGCTGCGCGCGTCCCCGCGATCCGGGGATGGGCAGACCGGCGCACGCGGCTCACAGTGCATGTCTGACGCGCCGTGCTGCGGGAGCACGGTGCCAGCAGAGGGCAGGAGGAGGCGCCGGCACATGGCACTGTTCGGGTTCGGTTCCAAGCGCAAGCCGTTGCTGCAGCGCGGCGGGCCGCAGCCCGCACCGGCCGTCGACAGGCGGTCGGCGGCGGGTCCGACACGCGCGGCGGTGGCCGCGGCCGGCGCGAACACCCAGGTCGACGTGAGCGAGCTGAGCCTGGACGACGACGATTTCTCCAGCATGTTCGGCGACGCCCCGAGCCAGTTCGCCGACACCGGCTTCGACCGCGACGCGGACCACGCCGATCCGTGGTCGTCGCGCCTGCACCTCGACTAGCTTGCAGCCGCCGGGCACACCTGCGGCTGCGTACATCGGCCGGCGCAGGCCGCCACCCACTGTCGCAGCCACATGCTGGCCGGGTCGCGCTGGTTGCGCGGATGCCAGGCCGCGTGCAGGGTCCAGCCCTGCGCCTTGAACGGCAGCTCGAAGCTGTCCAGCGTGGCCGCGAAGCGCGCCGCGAGCCGGCTGGGGATGGTGCCGACGAAATCGGTGGCGGCCAGGATGTCGGGCACCAGGGTGAAGTGCTGCACCGACAGCACCACGCGCCGGCGGCGCCGCAGCGCGTCGAGGTGCTCGTCCATGAAGCCATGGAAGCTGCCGCCCGAGGTCGACACCAGCACATGCGCCAGGCTGCAGTAGGTGTCGAGGTCGAGCGGGGCCGTGCCGCGCGGATGTCCCTTGCGCTGCGCCATCACGAAGCGCTCGCTCAGCAGCTTCCTGGCCTTCATCGTCTCGGGCACGCCGCGCTCCGAGCCGATCAGCAGGTCGATCTCGCCCTGCTCCATCTGCTGCGCGATGCGTTCGCCGAAGGAGGAGCGGAAGGCGAGCCGGATGCCCGGGCCGGCGACCTCGTGCAGCTGCTCCATCATGGGCAGGCCCAGCATCGCGGTCGCGTTGTCGCTGGCGGCGATCTGGAAGGCGCGCTCATCGCTCATCGGGTCGAACCCGGGCCGCTTCCGCACCACGCGCTCGACGCCCTGCAGCGCGGCATGCAGCGGCTCGGCCAGCGCCAGCGCGCGCGGCGTGGGCGTCATGCCGCGCCCGTTCTGCGCCGGCAGCAGCAGGCGGTCGTCGAACAGGCGGCGCAGCCGCGCCAGCTGCGACGACAACGCCGGCTGGCTCAGGTGCAGGCGCTCGGCGGCGCGGGTGACGTTGCGCTCGGCCAGCAAGGCGTCGAGCGAGACGAGCAGGTTCAGGTCGATGCTGCGCAGGTCGAGCATGGG
>DATFAY010000364.1:0-5493 GCA_035254085.1 Piscinibacter sp. | reverse complement strand
CGAGTATGTGTTCGACTGGGCGTGGGCCGACGCCTACCAGCGCCACGGGCTGCGCTACTACCCCAAGCTGTTGTGCGCCGTGCCGTTCACGCCGGTGCCGGGCCCGCGCCTGCTGGCGCGCGACGCCGCCTCACGGGCGCTCCTGCTGCAGGCTATGGCGCAGATCGCGCGCGATGCCGAGCTGTCGTCGGCGCACGTGCTGTTCCTCGACGCAGCCGATCGCGATGCCGCGCAGCGCGCCGGCTGGATGATGCGCAGCACCGTGCAATTCCACTGGACGAACCGCGAGCCTGAGCCTTACGCAGACTTCGGCGACTTTCTCGCGGGCCTGCAGCGCGACAAGCGAAAGAAGATCCAGCAGGAACGGCGGCGCGTGGCCGAGGCCGGCATCACCTTCACGACGCACGCGGGAGACGACATCGGCGCGGCCGACTGGGACTTCTTCTACCGCTGCTACACGCTCACCTACCGCGCGCACCATTCCACGCCCTATCTGACGCGCGACTTCTTCGCCCGCATGGCGCGAACCATGGCGCCGCACTGGGTGCTGTTCGTCGCGTGGCGCGAGGGCCGGCGCGTGGGCGCCTCACTGATCGCGATCGACCGTGCACGCGGCGCAGCCTTCGGCCGCTACTGGGGCGCGGTCGAGCCCGTGCCCCTGCTGCACTTCGAGGCCTGCTACTACCAGCCGCTCGCCTGGTGCATCGAGCAAGGCATGCGCCGCTTCGAAGGCGGCGCGCAAGGCGAGCACAAGATGGCGCGCGGGCTGCTGCCGGTGCAGACCTGGTCCGCCCACTGGCTCGCGCACCCGCAGTTCTCGGCGGCCGTCGCCGACTTCCTCGAGCGCGAGGGCGAGGGCATCGCCGAATACCTGGACGAACTGAACGATCGTCGGCCCTTCAAGGCTTGAAGTCGCCTGCGAAGGCCCACACCAGCTGGTCGGGCTTGACGTACTTGCGCAGTGCCGCGTTCACATCGGCCACGGTGAGCTTGGCGAGCGCAGCGTCCACTTCGGCGCTGCGCGCAAACGTGCGTCCGAGGTACAGGTTGTGCGCCCACCCGGCCGCGATGCTGCCGTCCTGGGCGCGCGACAGGCGCCGGTAGTTGAGCAGCCCGCGCTGTCCCTCGGCGAGTTCCTGGGCGGTGAAGCCGTCCTTCAGCGCGCGCGCCAGTTCCTCGGCGAAGGCCTTCTCGACCTTGGGCTGGTTCTGCGGGGCGAAGATCGCGCTGGCGAGCCACACCGAATGCGGCTCCACCCCGCTCCACTCGACTTGCGAGCGCACATCGTAGGACAGCCCTTCGCCTTCGCGAATGCGCTTCCACAGGCGCGAGTTGCCGCCGCCGCCCAGCAGGTAGTTCGCCATGTACAGCGCCGGATAGTCGGCGTCGTTGTCCGACAGCGGCACGTCCAGCTTCACCAGCATGGTGGCGTTCTGGTTGTCGGGCACGCGCAGCATGAAGCGCTCGGGCTTGACCGGCACGATCGGCTGGGGCACGCGTGCATACGGCAGCCCCGTGTTCCAGTCGCCGAGCGCTTTCTCCAGCGCCTGGCGCACGGCGGCCGTGTCCATGTCGCCGACGGCGGCGAACTCGACCTTCTTCGCGCCGTAGAAGCGCGCATGGAAGTCGCGCACCTGTTCGAGGGTGAGGGACTTCACGTCCGCTTCCATCTCGTCGAAGGTGCGGGTATAGCGAACGTCGCCGCGCGGATACGGATTGCCTGCGCGCTCGACGGCGATCCCGGCCACGGCTTCGGGCCGCTTGCGCTGCTGCTCGATGCCGGCCAGCGCCTGGCGCTTGACCTCTTCGAGCCCTTCGGCCGGGAAGGCGGGCGTTCGCAGCATCTCGCCGACGAGCGCGATCGCCGCCGGCAGCTGATCCCGGCGCGACAGCAGGCTGATGCGCAGGTCGCCCACGCCGTTGCCGATCGACATCTCGGTCTTGAGCTGGTCGAGCTTGTCCTGCAGCTGCTCGCGGCTCATCGTGCGGGTGCCCTTGTCGAGCAGCGCGGCCACGGTCGACGGCACTTCGTTCTGCCCGAACAGCGACTTCTCGTCGCCGTAGTGCAGCGTGAGCACCGCATGCACCGCGCCGCCGCGGGTCGCCTTGGGCAGCAGTGCGGCCTTCACGCCGCCGACGGTGACGTGCTGGGTGCGCTTGTCGATGTTGGCGGGCGTGGCCTCGAAGGCCTCCGCCGCTGCCGCCGCCTGCTGCGGCTTGAAACTCTTCATCTGCTGCGCGATGTCGACGTCCTTCGGCTCGGGCGCGCGCAGCGGTTTGTCGCTCGGGAGGTAGGTGCCCAGGGTGCGGTTGGTCGGGATGAGATAGGCCGTGGCGACGCGCTGCACGTCGGCCGTCGTGATGTCGCGCACCCGGTCGCGCAGCAGGAAGAAGAAGCGCCAGTCGCCCAGCGACACGTACTCGCTCAGCGCCAGCCCGACCGACTCGGGATTGGTGAACGACTGCTCCCAGGACTTGGCCCACTTCGATTTCGCGCGCCGCACTTCGTCGTCGCTGATCGGCTCGCGCGCGGTCGATTCCAGGGTGGTGAGCAACTCGCTGCGCGCCCGGTCCACATCCTGGCCGGGGGCGAGCTGGGCGCCGAAGATCGCGAAGCCGGGCTCGGCCATCGCCTGCGACCAGGCAAAGGTGCCCGCGGCGAGTTGCTTCTCGGTGAGCCGCTTGTGCAGGCGGCCCGACGGGGTGTCGCCCATCACGAAGGTCAGCACCTCGACCGCCGCGTAGTCCGGGTCGGCGCCGGCGGGCACGTGATAGCCCGCGAAGAACAGCGGCGTGCCGCCCACGCGGCGCACCGTGACGCTGCGCTCGCCGTCTTGCGCCGGATCGAGCGTGTAGAGCACCGGCAGCTTGCGCGTGGGCTTCTTCAGCTTGCCGAAGGTCTGCGCGACCGTCGCCAGCAGCTTGGCCGGCACGAACTTGCCGGAGACGATCAGCGTCGCGTTGTCCGGCTGGTAGTACTGGTGATAGAAGGCCTGCAGACGGGGGATGTCGACGTTCTCGACGTCGGCGCGCGCGCCGATCGTGTCCTTGCCGTAGTTGTGCCAGTCGAACATCACGGCCAGCGTCTTCTTGTACAGCACGCGCTCCGGATTGTTCTCGCCCATCTCCATCTCGTTGCGCACCACCGTCATCTCGGTGTCGAGGTCCTTGCGCGCGACGAAGCTGTTGACCAGCGCGTCGGCCAGCCAGCCGACGTACCAGTCGAGGTTGGCCTCGTTGGCCGAGAAGGTGGCGGTGTAGTTGGTGCGGTCGAAGGCCGTGGAGCCGTTGGCGGCGAGGCCGCGCTTCTCGAATTCGGCCCACACCTTGGGGTGCGTCGGCGTGCCCTTGAACATCATGTGCTCGAGCAGGTGCGCCATGCCGGTCTCGCCGTAGTTCTCGAAGCGCGAGCCGACGCGGATGGTCAGGTTGACCGTGGTGGTGGGCTTGGAGTCGTCGGGCACCAGCAGCACCTGCAGGCCGTTGGGCAAGCGGTATTCGTCGATGCCTTCGACGGAGGTGACCTTCGAGATGCCGGCAGGCAGCGACGGGGCGGCGGCGGGGCACGCTGATGCGAAAAAGGCGATCAGCACAACACCAACGAGGCGATGCAGCATGGTGGAGCTTCGTGTTGAATGAGCGGGCGAGTGTAGAGCCGGCGCGCTCGCCTTTCGTTCCTGCAGCCCCCAACGAAAGAGGGAGCCGCATGGCTCCCTCGGCTCGCGTGCGAAGACCGCGGACTACTTCAGCTTCGACTTCGCGTACGCGGCGATGCCGGCCACGATCTCGGCCCGCGCGGCGTCGGGGCCTTCCCAGCCCTGCACCTTCACCCACTTGCCCTTTTCCAGGTCCTTGTAGTGCTCGAAGAAGTGCGTGATGGCGTTCAGGCGCATCGGGTTCACGTCCTCGGGCTTGTGCCAGTGGGTGTACATGGGCAGGATCTTCTCGATCGGCACGGCCAGCAGCTTGGCGTCGCCGCCGGCCTCGTCGTCCATCTTGAGCACCCCGATCGGACGGCAGGTGATGACCACCCCCGGCGTCAAGGGATACGGCGTGATGACGAGCACGTCGACCGGGTCGCCGTCGTCGGCCAGCGTCATCGGCACGTAGCCGTAGTTGCACGGGTAGTGCATGGCCGTCGTCATGAACCTGTCGACGAACATCGCGCCCGTTTCCTTGTCGACCTCGTACTTGATCGGGTCGGCATTCATCGGGATCTCGATGATCACGTTGAACTGGTCGGGGGCGCTGGCGCCGGGAGTGACGTTGTGCAGGCTCATGGTGTTGTGGGAATGCTCGTGGTTTTCGGGAAAACCCGAATTTTACCGGTGCGTCTTGCAAAGCCCTGACTTCGCGCAGAGTGTCGTGAGGGCGACTCATTACGATGGAAAACACCATGCCAGCGTCGTTGCCATGTCATGGGGCTTCCCGTAGCATGCCCGACGCTGATCCGAGCCGCGCTCAGGCCTCGCTCTTGCATGGGCGCACATTCCTCCAATCCATTCCCGGACAGAAGAAGGAGATCCCGTTGACCTCAACTTCCGCCGTGCAGCCCTGGCTGTACTTTGCGCTGGCCTGCGGCCTCGCCGCCGTCATCTACGGCTTCTGGCAGCGAAGCTGGATCCTGCGCCAGAGCGCGGGCAACGCGCGCATGCAGGAGATCGCCAGCGCGATCCAGCAAGGCGCGGCCGCCTACCTCGCACGACAGTACCGCACCATCGCCATCGCAGGCGTGGTGCTCGCCATCCTGATCGGCGTGTTCCTTGACGGCACCACGGCAGTGGGCTTCGTGCTCGGGGCGCTGCTGTCGGGCGCCTGCGGCTTCATCGGCATGAACATCTCGGTGCGCGCCAACGTGCGCACTGCCCAGGCCGCCACGCAGGGCATCGCGCCGGCGCTGGCCGTCGCGTTCAAGGGCGGGGCGATCACCGGCATGCTGGTGGTGGGCCTGGGCCTGCTGGGCGTGACGGTCTTCTTCCTGTTCATCACCGGCAACGGCAACGTCACGCCGGACAAGAGCCTGTCGCTGGTGCTCAAGCCGCTGCTGGGCCTGGCCTTCGGCGCGTCGCTGATCTCGATCTTCGCGCGACTGGGCGGCGGCATCTTCACCAAGGGCGCCGACGTCGGCGCCGACCTGGTGGGCAAGGTCGAGGCCGGCATCCCCGAGGACGATCCGCGCAATCCCGCGGTGATCGCCGACAACGTGGGCGACAACGTCGGCGACTGCGCCGGCATGGCGGCCGACCTGTTCGAGACCTATGCGGTCACGCTGATCGCCACCATGGCGCTGGGCGCGCTGATGGTCGCGATGGCGCCGATGAACGCGGTGGTCTATCCGCTCGCGCTGGGCGGCTTCTCGATCATCGCCTCGATCATCGGCTGCAGCGCCGTCAAGGCCTCGCCCGGCATGAAGAACGTGATGCCGGCGCTGTACCGCGGCCTCATCGTGGCCGGCGTGATCTCGCTGGTGGGCTTCTTCTTCATCACCAAGGC
>DATFAY010000363.1:0-14087 GCA_035254085.1 Piscinibacter sp. | reverse complement strand
AGCCGGTGCCGGTGCCGCGCGGCACCTGCTGCACGTTCATCGAGAAGAGCTCGCGCTCCAGGCCGAGCGCGGTGATGTTGACCACCGACGGTGAGGCCGACTTGAACACCGCGATGTTGTTGAGCTCCTCGCCCGACAGCGGCCCGCGCACCGCGGCCGACCGCGGCGGCGCCGGCGTTCGCGCCTGCACCGGCAGCGCCCACGCCAGGGCGGCGCACACCAGCACGACGACGAGGGCGCGGCGCTGCGGTGACAGCGCGGCCGGGGCGGATGCAGGCAAGGGCAGACTCATGGCACTCCACGCTCGAACGGCACGACGGCCGCGATGATAGAGGGGGCCGCAAGGCCTTGCCGGCCGATGCCTCAGCCGTCCTTCAGCGCGCGGTACAGCAGCATGCGCGCCTTCTCCCACTGGCGCTGCGCGGTGCGCTCGGACACGCCCTGCAGCTCGGCGATCTCGGCCATCGAGAGCCCCGCGAAGAACTTGAGCTCGACGAGCGTCACGAGCTCGGGCTCGATCGCGGCCATGGCATCGAGCGCCTCGGCGACATGCTCGGGCAGCATCGGCTGCGCGAGCTCCTGCGCCTGCAGGGTGTCGAGCCCGGTGATCTCCAGCCCGCCGCCGCGCTTTTGCGCCTGCTGCGCACGCAGGCCGTCGATCACCAGGCCGCGCATCGCGCGTGCCGCATAGGCCAGGAAGCGGCCGCGCTCGCCGAAGGCCAGCCCATGCCGCTGGCTGATGTCCAGCCACGCCTCGTGCACCAGCGTGCGCGTGCTCATGACCGACTGCGCGCCGCAGCGCCGCACCTCGCGCCGCGCCAGGCGCCGCAACTCGTCGTAGAGCTCGGCGAAGAGCTCGTCGCTCGCGACCGGCGCGTCGCACGGTGCCCCCGTCGCCGGCTGCGACGAGAAGTGATGCGGAGTCGACATGGTCGAACTGTGGGCGTTGCGTGAGGCCGATGCAAGGCCATACGGAAAGCCGCCGCGCGGCGGCCCCTCGAAGCTAGGGGGTTGCGGGCCGGGCATGGCGGCCGGCGCGCCGCGTTGCCGATCTCCCCGATGCGCAGTCGCTTCGAACACCGGCCGCGAGTTCCCGGGCCCCACTTCATCGGAGACCACCATGGCATCCCCATTGAATTCCCCTGCCGCGCTCGCGCTCGGCGCCTTGCTCGCGCTGGCGCCGGCCGCCAGCCCGACCTTCGCCGACGACGGTCGCGCGCCGCGACACGAGTCGCGCATCGCGCTGTCGCCGAACGCGCAAGGCCTCGCCGCCACCCTCAGCACGGGCGGCCCCATCGATCGCAGCAACCCCTTCTTCCAGAGCCTGGGCAGCAACGGACGCAGTTGCGCGAGCTGCCATGTGCAGTCGGAAGGCTGGACCGTCACGCCGTCCGGCCTGCGGCGGCGCTTTCGCGAATCGAACGGCTTCGACCCCGTGTTCCGGCTGGTGGACGGCGCCGTCTCGCCGCGCGCGGACGTCTCCACCTCGGCCGCGCGCCGCGAGGCGTACCGCGTGCTGCTCGACAAGGGACTGATCCGCGTGGGCATCGGTATCCCGCCCGACGCGGAATTCGAGCTCGCCGCGGTCGACGACCCCTACGGGTATGCGAGCGCCACCGAGTTGTCGCTGTTTCGCCGGCCGCTGCCGAGCACGAACGTGCGCTTTCTCAGCACCGTGATGTGGGACGGCCGCGAGACGCTGCCCGATCCGTCGTCCGGCGACTGCCTGTTCGGCACCACGACCTGCTTCGCGCCCGTGCACACCGACCTCATGCACCAGAGCAATGACGCCACGCTCGGCCACGCGCAGGCCTCGATGCCGCTGAGCGAGCTGCAGCAGGTGCGGATCGCGGACGTCGAGCAGAGCCTTTGCACCGCGCAGGTGTTCGACCGCCGGGCCGGCTGGCTGGACCGCGAAGGCGCGCGCGGCGGGCCGGCTTACCTGGCGACGCTCGCGCCCTACTTCGGCATCAACGACACGCTGATCGGCGACTACCGGACGCACGCGGGCTTCAACCCGGAAGCGATGACGCTCTACTGCGCCTGGGACCGCGCCTGGGCGCCGCCGGGCCGGCACGAGGACGACGAGCACGGCAGCGTGCAGGCGCGGCGCGCCATCGCACGCGGCCAGGCCTTGTTCAACGGCCGCGGCTTCACGATCACCGGCGTCAAGGGGTTGAACGACGCCCTGGGCGTCGCCGCCCTGCCTGGCACCTGCACCACCTGCCACAACTCGCCGCAGGCCGGCAACCACTCGATCCCGCTGCCGCTGGACATCGGAATCGCGGACGCCTCGCGTCGCACGCCCGACCTGCCGCTGTACACCTTGCGACGCAAGGCGAGCGGCGAATTGACGCAGACCACCGACCCCGGCCGGGCCCTGATCACCGGCCGCTGGGCGGACATCGGACGTTTCAAGGGTCCGACCCTGCGTGGCCTCGCGGCGCGGCCGCCCTACTTCCACAATGGCTCGGCCGCGAGCTTGCGCGAGGTGGTCGACTTCTACGACCAGCGCTTCCGCATCGGCCTGAGCGAGCAGGACAAGGAGGACCTGGTGGCTTTCCTCAACGCCTTGTAGCCACGCCGGCGCCGCCGCGATGCGGCGGCACCGCGCGATGCTCAATGGTCGTAGTTGGCGATCGCGCGCGGCGACGGATCGGGCTCGGTCTCCATGGCGTCGAAGTCGAGGCCCGGGCTCAGCGCGGCGGTCGGGCCATCGTCGGTCACGGCGGGGGTCGACGGCGGCGGTGCGTCGGGCACACGCGCGGTCGCGCCCGGAGGCGGCAGCCGATCGAGCGACGACGCGGAGCCCTGGGCGCCGGTGAGGTAGAGCACCGACAGCAGCGCCGCCGCCAGGACCGCAACGCCGACCGCGCCGGCCAGGCGCCGCGAGGCCGTGCCCCGCCCGACAGTGCGTGCATGGACGGGCAAGGGGAAGATCGTCGACATGGCCATTCCTTTCGCAAGACTGCCGCCGCAACATCGCGGCGTGGCAAGAGGAAGAGCGGAATAGAGGCGGCAAAGCAGACGCGCCGTTACACGCGCTTGCATCGACGCGCGCGAGGCGAAGTCGCGCGAGGGAGGCGACAGTTCAGCGCAGCAGCGCCGCCGCCTGCCGAGCGAGCGGGTGCCCTGGCCCCAGCGTGGCGGCCAGTTGCGTCGCGGCCTCGGCGGCGTCGCCGCGGGCGGACTGCGGATCATGGGCGGCAGCGTGGGCGCGTGCGCGCGCCAGCAGGGCGCGCCCGACCAGGCTCGACTGGTGCGGGTCGAGCGACAAGCGTCGCGCCGCGCCCAGCGCGCGCTCGGCGTCGGCCGCAGCAGTGGCGGCGTCGCCCTCGGCCAACGCGAGATCGGCTTGCGCCAACGCGAGCGCGAACGCGCCGGGATGCGCCTCGCCGCCGCCAGCATCGACCGCCGCACGCGCCTGGGCCAGCGCCTGCCGTGCAGTCGTCGCGTCGCCGCGCGCGCGTGCCACCAGCGCGGCCATGCGCAAGCGCTCCACGCCGAGCAGCCCGCCCGGTTCGGCAGCGGCCAGCCGCTCGCGCTCCACGAGCTGCCAGGTCTGCAGCGCCTGTTGCGTGCGACCCGCCTGCAGCAGCGCCTCCGTGGCCGCCAGCCGTGCCTGCAGGGCCTCGCCGGCGGCGCCGGCGGCCTCCGCTTGCGCGGCGCTGCGCAGCAGCAGCTCGCTCGCCTGCGCCGGCTGCGCGAGCGCCAGCAGCACCAGGCCATGCTCCATGTCGATGCCGGCGTCGTGCCGATCGGGACCGAGCAGCGCCGCGGCGGATGCCTCGTCGGCCTGCGACAGCGGCAAGGCCGCGAGCGGCCGGCCGCCCAGCCGCGTGAGCGCGGTGACCATGCTCGAGCGCCGCACCACCGCCATCGACTCGCGGCCCTGCCCGGCCACGCTTTCTGCGAGCAGCGGCGCGGCGATCGCGAGCGCTTGCGCATGGCGCCCCGCCAGCATGAGCGCCCGCGACACCGCGCTGCGCAGCACGCGATGCTGCTCGCCCTGCGTGACGCCGCTGCGTTCGAGGGTGGCGAGCGCATCCTGCACCATCGCCACGGCCGCGTCGACATGCCCCAGGTCCGATTCGACGAAGCTGCGGTTCATGCGGCACTCGACCCGGCTGGGCACCGACAGCGCCGCGCCGCCCGCCATCAGCGCGTCGGCGCGGTCGAGTTCCGCGCGGGCCTCGCGCGGGCGGCCCGCGTCGTCCAGGTAGCGTGCGAGCGAACACGCCAGGTTGACCGGCACCGCGCTCGACGGCAGCGCGAGCTCGGTGCCCTCGACCGCCGCGATCGCCTCGCGCAGGCGCGCCATCGCGGCCGGCAGATCGCCCAGCTCGTCGTAGCGGCCGGCCGTCTGGCGCAGCAGCGCGACCTTGACGATCGGATGCTCGAAGCGCGTGTGCTCCAGCAGCTCGCTCGCCCGGTCGAGCTGGCGCCGGATGGCGCCCGGGTCGCCGTGCGCCGCGTCGCGCATCAGGAGCGTCAGGAACTCGTTGGTGCCGCGCAGCAGCCGCTGCTGCGACAGCGCTTCGTCACGCTCGCGGCGCGCCGACTCCGCTTCCTTGGCGGCCAGGCGGCTTTGCGCCTGGGCACGTCGCGCCTGGCTGATGGTCCCCGCCAGGCCGGCGACGATGGCCAGCGCGACCAGGGCGCCGCCCGCCACCAGGCCTCGGTGGCGCGCGACGAACTTGCTGGCGCGATAGCCCACCGAGTCGGCGCGGGCGCTCACCGGCTCGTGGGCCAGGTAGCGCCGCAGGTCGTCGGCGAACGCGTCCACGGTCGGGTAGCGCTGCGACGGCTCCTTGCGCAGCGCGCGGGCGACGATGTTCTCCAGGTCGCCCTCGAGCTGGCGGCGCAGCCGCGGCAGCGGCGTGTCGCGCTGCGACGCGATGCGCTGCGGCACGCCCGGGTCGGGGCCCGGCGAGGTGAGCGCCAGCGGCAGCCGCAGCGGGTCGGTGTCGAGCGTCGCGCGCAACACCTGCGCGTAGTCGCCGCGCTCGGGCGCGGTCGGGTGGCGGCCGGCGAGCAACTGGTACAGGAGCACGCCCAGCGCATACACGTCGGTGGCGGTGCTCACGTCGCCGCCGCGCACCTGCTCGGGGGCCGCGTACTCCGGTGTCAGCGCACGCGCGCCGGCGCCGGTGATGTCGCCGTCGGGCGGGGTGTCGAGCAGCTTGGCGATGCCGAAGTCCAGCAGCTTCACGCTGCCTTCGCTGCTCACCATGATGTTGCTCGGCTTGATGTCGCGGTGGATCGCGCCGCGGCTGTGCGCGTGCGCCACCGCGGCCAGCACGTCGGCGAACAGCGCCAGCCGCTGCTCGACGTTCAGGTGATGCTCGTCGCAGTAGCGGTCGATGCGCTCGCCTTGGACCAGGTCGATCACCAGGTAGGGCTGGCCGCCGGCGGTGACGCCGGCATCGAGCAGCCTGGCAATGTGCGGGTGGGTGAGCCGCGCCAGGATCTCGCCTTCGCGCTCGAAGCGTCGCGCGCCGATGCGCCCGACGAGCGAGGCATGCAGCAGCTTCACCGCGACTTCGCCTTCGAAGCGGCCGTCCGCGCGGCGGGCACGCCAGACGCTGCCGGTGCCGCCGTGGCCCAGCGGCGCCTCGAGCTGGTACGCCCCGATGCGCTGGCCGGCCAGCGTCGGCTCGTTCGCGCCGGCGAGCGTCGGCGGCGGCACGGCCTGCCCGCTGAGGAACTGCGCCTGCTGCGCCGCCCTCGCGTCGTCCAGCATCGCGCGCAGTTGATCGGCGAGCGCGGCGTCATCGCTGCGCAGTCGCGCGAGCCGAGCGGCGCGCGCCGGCTCATCCAGCTCGAGCAAGTCGTCGAGCAGCGGGCTCAGCCGTTGCCATTGCGCTCGATCGGGCAGGTCCATGCGCGCTCCACGGTGTTGCTAGGGCCTGTTCACCCTAAATGCGTGCCCACGTGACTCAGGAAAGGCCCGCCGGCAAGGCGCAAAGCGCAGGCGTGGCCGTGCCCACGGCGAGCATTTGCAACGCGGCGGGCGGGCCTTTCCTGAGATCACCCGAAGGGCCGGCACCTGGCAGGCCGCAGGGCGTCGTTGCGGACTCATTGTGTGCCGAAGGCACACGGCCTCGCCCGCGCCTAGCCCTGCGGCCTGCCAGGTGCCGGCGTGGGCACGCATTCAGCGTGAACAGGCCCTGGCGGAGTCCGCGATGCGTTTCCGTTGCGCTCGGGCCAAGGTCCAAGCGCCGCACGTCGTCCCGCTGATATTCGTCAACGCTCCCCGCCGGCAGCGGAACACACTGGCAGCAGATCGAATGGCGTACATCCCAACCGTTTCACCACAGGGAGACCGCAGCGCGCGGCCCCGCTTGCTAGGAGAGCACTCAATGAAATCACTGCATCTGTTGGCCATCGCAACCGCAGCGTTCGCGCTGTCGACCGCTGCGCAGGCAGCACCCGACGCCGACGCCGCGATGAAGTTGGCGAAGGAGAGCGGCTGCACGAAGTGCCATGCCGTCGACAAGAGCAAGAAAGGCCCGTCGTTCCAGAAGACGGCGGCCAAGTTCAAGGGCAAGGCCGACGCCGAGGCGAAGCTGACCGACATGGTCACCAAGTCGCCCAAGGTGAAGTTCGAGGACGGGACCGAGGAGGAGCACGGCGCCGTCAAGACCAAGGACGCGGCCCAGATCAAGAACTTGGTCGATTGGATCCTTGCGCAATGAAGACATAGGAACCCGAACGATTCCGCGCCGGCGGCCCTGGCTGCCGCCTCGACCTGAGCGTTCCCGTTCCGCACCTTTTTCACGGTGACGGAGGTTTTATGAAGATGAGGTTGATCCGGTCAGGTCTGGCGGTCATGGTGGCCGCTGCAGCCCTGACGATTTCAGGATGCGGAGGAGGCGGCGACAGCACGCCTGCTCCCGTCACACCACCGCCCGACACGCCCACCAGCGTTCCGCCGGTGCCGGTGCCCACGGGCACCTCGCCGATCACGCTGTCGGCCACCACCCCGCCGACCACGTTCGCGTCGCTGGGCCTGAAGGTGAACGTCGGCACGGTGACCATCCACAGCCCGCCGGTGGTGGACTTCTCCATCACCGACACGGACGGCAACGCCATCATCGGCTTCGGCAGCAAGAGCAAGAGCTCGACCGCCACGGTGGCCAGCTATCCCAACCTCAGCTTCTCGCTCGCCAAGCTGGTGCCCGGCACCAACGGAAGCCCGAGCAAGTGGGTCAACTACATCGTGACCACGGTGCCGACCACGACGGCCGCCGCCGCGCCGACGCGTCCGAGCACGGACAACACCGGCACGCTGGTCGACCACGGCAACGGCACGTACACGTACACCTTCTACCGCGACGTCACCAAGATCAAGGACGACGTGGCGGCGATGACGGTGTCCGCGCCCAACAACAAGGATGACCTCGGTGACCTCACCTACGACCCGAGCCTGGTGCACCGCCTGACCATCCAGGTCTCGGGCAACGCCCCCGGCACGGGCACGAACACGCCCGACGGCGTGCAGGTCACGCCCGGCGTGCCGTTGGTCAAGCCGCTCAACGTGATCTACGACTTCGTGCCGGCCACCGGCAAGGTCGTCACGGCGGCCGATCCGAGCCGCGAGATCGCTTCCACCGACAAGTGCAACGCCTGCCACGGCTCGCTCGGCGGCATCCCCGGTGACACCACGTCCAGTTCGGGCGCGGCGTTCCACGGAAGCAGCCGCAACGACGTGCGCTACTGCGCCGCCTGCCACACCGAGCAGCGCAAGTACGGCCGCACCGAGGCGACGCTGGACGCGACCACGCTGGCCTTCACGAGCACGAACACCTACGTGGTCGACGGGCGTGCTGTGGGCAACCTGCCCAACCACATCCACAAGATCCACGCGGGCAACCTCCTGGCCAAGAAGAACTACAACTACGCGAACGTGCTCTACAACGAGACGACGTATCCGCAAGACCTGCGCAATTGCACGTCCTGCCACGACGGCTCCGACACGTCCACGGCCAAGACCGCGCAAGGCGACAACTGGAAGAACGCCCCGAGCCGCGAAGCATGCGGCGCCTGCCACGACGGCATCAACTTCGCGACCGGCAAGGGCGTGACGATGGCGGACGCGGCCAAGGGCCTGACGACCAGCACCTACGGCCACGTCGGCGGCTCCCAGCCCGACGACTCGCTGTGCGCCGTGTGCCACAAGGCGGCCAACATCGAGACGTACCACCTGCCAGTGACGCCGCCGAACCCGGCGAACTCGCTGCTGCTGGGCGGCACGAACGCCAACACCAACGCCGCGTGGATCGCCTCGAACGCCAGCCGCCTGCCGGAAGGCGCGATCAAGGTGACCTACGACCTGAAGAGCGTCTCGGTGGTGAGCGGCAAGCCGACGATGGTGTTCCGCATCCTCCAGAACGGCGCGCGCAAGGACTTCAACGTCCCGTCCGCGACGGTCACGGAGATCTGGGACAACTTCATGGGCGCGCCGAGCGTGTACTTCGTGTTCTCGGTGCCGCAGGACGGCGTCGCCGCCCCGGCGGACTTCAATGCCAGCGCGAGCAGCTACCTGAGGAGCCTGTGGAACGGATCGGCCAGCGGAAGCGGTGCCGGCACGCTCACGGGCCCGGATGCGGACGGCTACTACACCGCCACGCTGACGGCCGTGACGATCCCTGCAGGCGCCAAGATGGTGACGGGCGGCCTGGGCTACAGCTACAACGTGACCAGCACGCTGCCGCTGACCCAGACCAACCTGCCCGACTATCCGACGGCGGCCTCGACCGCGGGTCTTGCCAACAAGACCGGTGGCCTGATCGTGATCGCGCCGAACGTGCAGAAGGTGGCCGACGGCTACACCGGCCGCCGCGCGATCGTCGAGGATGCACGCTGCAACAGCTGCCACCAGGAACTGGGCCCGTTCACGGAAGAAGCCTTCCACGCCGGCCAGCGCAACGACGGCACGACTTGCTCGTGGTGTCACAACCCGAACAGGACCAGCAGCGGATGGGCGGCCGACTCGACCAGCTTCATCCACGCGATCCACGGGGCCAAGAAGCGCACCAAGGCGTTCACATGGCACGCGGCCAGCACGACCGAGTCGTTCGCGGACGTGGGCTACCCGGGTGTGCTGAAGAACTGCGAGACCTGCCACGTGCCGGGAAGCTACGACTTCAGCGCGACCGCCTCGGCCAGCGCCCTGCCGAACCGGCTGTATCGCTACGTGGCGTCGGGTACGTTCAGCTCCACGGCCTCGCCGGTGAGCCTGTTCGCCTTCTCGCCGTACGTCGCGCTCGACACCAACTACGGTGGGGTGTTCGCCTTCAACGCCGTCACCGGGGCCACCACGGCGGCCGCGGACACGACGCTGGTGAACTCGCCGATCGCCGCAGCCTGCGTGTCGTGCCACGACAACGACCTGGCGGTGTCGCACATGAAGAGCAACGGCGGTTCGGTCTACGCTCCGCGGGCGACCGCGCTGGCGACGACCGAGCAGTGCACGCTGTGCCACGCCACCGGCAAGGTGGCCGACATCAAGGTGATGCACGCGAAGTGATCTGATTGGGGAACCGGCGGGCGGCCCGAGGGCTGCCCGCCCCTCGCAACCCGGCCGCGGCGACGCTCCCGGGTTGTTCTTTATCTGAAAGGACATGAATCGATGAACCGAACCATCCACCCATGGCGGCAAGGCCGCACCGCGGTCCCGCTGCTGGCGGCACTGGCCGCCGTGGCGGCATTCGCACTGGCCGGGCCGGCGCAGGCCGCCGCGGCGAGCGCGGCATCGGCCGCCTCGGCGCCCGCGAAGGCGCACGGGCACAAGAAGGCCGCGACGGCCAAGCCCGCGCGGGTCAAGCAGATCGACATCAACAGCGCCAGCCGCGAGCAGCTCAAGACGCTGCCCGGGGTGGGCGACGCCGAAGCCGACAAGATCATCGCCGGCCGCCCCTACCTCACCAAGGCGGAGCTGGTCAGCAGAAAAGTGCTGCCGACCGGCCCCTACCTTTCGATCAAGCGTTTGATTATTGCCAAGCCAAAACTCAAGCCGAACGGGCAACCTGAACTGCCGGCGAAATCCGGCTGACGTTTGTGGTGAACCAAGGTGACCTCATGAAGACAACGCGATCGTCGACTCCCTGGCTCGGGCTCGCGGCCTCGACGCTGCTGGCCTGCGCACTCGCGGCCTGCGGCGGCGGCTCGGACGGCACGGCCGCGCCGAGCACGCCCAGCCTGCCCTCGACCATCGACCCCGGGGCCGCAGCGCTGGCTGCCTCGACCTCGCTGGACATCCACGTCAACAGCGTCACCATCGATCACCGGCCGGTGGTGGACTTCATCGTCACCAACCAGGCGGGCGCCGGCATGACCGGCCTCACCGCGGCCGACCTGCGATTCAACATCGCCAAGCTGCAGCCCGGCGCCGACGGCGGCCCGGCCAACTGGCAGAACTACATCAACCGCGCCAACGGCGGCGTGGTCCAGGGCTCGCAGGAGCGCGTGGCCACCGGCTATGCCTACGGCACGCTGACCGGCCTGGGCAGCGGCCACTACCAGTACACCTTCGCCACCGACATCACCGACCCGGCGGCCAACCCCTGCCCGGCCTCGTGCACCGACGCCGCCGGCAACCCCCTGGACATCGCCTACGCGCCGGCCCTGACGCACCGCGTGACCATCCAGCAAGCCAACCGCACCTATCCGGAGGCGACCGGCGTCTACGATTTCGTGCCCTCGGGCGGCGCCCTCATGGTCAAGCGCGACATCGTCGCCACCAGCACCTGCAACAGCTGCCACGCGCAGCTCACCGCGCACGGCACGCGGGTGGACACCAAACTGTGCGTCACCTGCCACAACCCCGGCTCATCGGTCGCGGGCACGCCCAACACGACGGTGGACTTCAAGGTGATGGTCCACCGCATCCACTACAACAAGTCGGGCGCGGCCCTGCCCAGCGTGCAGGCCGGCGTGCCCTACATGATCGGCAACCAGGACTTCTCGGCGGTCACCTTCCCGCAGGACGTGCGCAACTGCACCCGCTGCCACGACGGATCGCTCAGTTCGCCGATCGCCACGCCGCAAGGCGATCACTGGAAGTCGCAGCCCAGCAAGGAAGCCTGCGCCTCCTGCCATGACGACGTGTACTTCGGCAGCGCCCCCGACCCGACCCGCCCCTACCAGACCAAGGCGCACTCGGGCGGCGTGGTGGCCGACAACAGCCTGTGCGCGAGCTGCCACGCGAGCGGCAGGTTCGCCGACAGCAAGGACATCGCCATCGCGCACGACTTCCCCTCGCGCCTGAAGGCGGCCGCGGCGCGCTTCCAGTACAACATCCTGAGCGTGACGCCCGTCACCCCGGGCAGCAGCCCGGTCATCACCTTCTCGGTGACCGACCCGACCAACGGCGCGACCTACGACATCAAGACCGACCCGGCTTTCACCGCATCGGGCGGCACGAGCTCGCTCAGTCTGAAGATCGCCTGGACCACGGCCGAGTTCGGCAACGACGGCAGCGCGCAGAAATACGGCCAGCCGGTCACCATCAATGCCCTGTCCGCCGCGGCGGTGCCGGGCGCGACGGCCGGCACCTTCACGGCGACCTCGCCGGTGGCCGTGCCCGCCGGGCTCACCGGCAGCTTGCGCGTCACCATGGAAGGCCACCCGGCCGGCGACGTGACCACCGCCGGCAGCTTCACCGACCGGCTGGCGGCCAAGACCGTGTTCAAGGACGTGGCGGTCACGGGCAGCGTGGTCGCGCGGCGCACGGTGGTCGACGTGGCCAAGTGCAACGTGTGCCACGACGTGCTCAGCCTGCACGGCAACAACCGCACCAACGAGATCGGCGCCTGCGTGGTCTGCCACAACGGCAACGCGACCGACGCGGGGCGCCGCCCCGCGACCGCGGGCGTGCTCACCGGCGGCGTCGACGGCAAGAAGGAAGAGTCGATCGACTTCAAGCGCATGATCCACGGCATCCACGCGGGCCAGGCGAGCAAGGGAGGCTTCCGCAACAAGGGCCTGGTGGTCTACGGCTTCGGCGGCAGCGTGAACGACTTCAGCGACATCGTCTTCCCCGGCCAGCTGAAGGACTGCACCACCTGCCACACGAGCGACTCGTACAAGCTGACGAGCCTGTGGCTCACGCCGGCGATCAACGGCGTCCTCGGGTCGACCGTCGACTCCGGCGCCTCGGCCACCGACAGCAGCGACAACCTGCGCATCTCGCCGACCGCGGCGGTGTGCTCCTCGTGCCACGACGGCGACGTCGCCAAGGCTCACATGCAGGACGCGAGCACCGGCGGCAGCTTCTCTGCCACCCAGGCCACGCTGAAGACGACGGTGGTCGAGAACTGCACCTTCTGCCACGGCGACGGACGTGCGTTCGACGTCAAGACCGTCCACGGCGTCAAGTAGGGACTGCGATGAAGAATCACCAATCGATGCTTGCAGCGCTGCTGATGGTGGCGGCCTGGACATGGCACGGCCCGGCCGCTGCCCAGCAGCCCGCGGCCGCAGCCGCATCGGCCCCCGCGGCAGCGGCAGCGTCCGCGCCGGCGGCACCCGCCTCGGCGGCGCCGGCCAAGGTCGTGCCGCCGCCGGGCATGGGCACCGAGTACAGCGCCAAGGGCGCCGACACCTGCCTCGAGTGCCACGACCCGGACAGCGACACGCCGACCTTCACCGCGGCCGACATCTTCAAGAGCGCGCACGGACGGCGCGGCGACGCGCGCGCGCCCTTCGGCCGCGGCGGGCTGCAGTGCGAGGCCTGCCATGGCCCGGGCGCGCGGCACTCGGCCAACGGCAGCAAGAAGAAGCTCACCATCAACAACTTCAAGGCCAACTCCTTCCTCAGCCCGCGCGAGCGCAACGAGCCGTGCCTCGCCTGCCACCAGGACGCGATCCGCGGCGCCTGGCACGTCGGCGCGCACGACAGCAACCAGATCGCCTGCGCCGACTGCCACAAGCTGCACACGGGCAACGACCCGGTTCGCGCCAAGAGCACGCAGCCCGAGGTCTGCCTGAAGTGCCACAAGCAGGAGCGCGCGGACTTCCAGAAGGCCTCGGCGCACCCGGTGCGCTTCGGGCTCATGGCCTGCAGCGACTGCCACAACGCGCACGGCTCGACCACGCAGGCCATGCTCAACAAGCCGACGGTCAACCAGACCTGCTACAGCTGCCACGCCGAGAAGCGCGGCCCGCTGCTGTGGGAGCACGCGCCGGTGGCCGAGGACTGCACGCTGTGCCACTCGGTGCACGGCTCGTCGCGCCCGGCCCTGCTCACCAAGAGCCCGCCGCTGCTGTGCCAGCAGTGCCACTCGGCAGCCGGCCACCCGTCGGTCGCGCGCACGGGCGCGGCGCTGCCCGGCGGCATCGGCGGCGGCTCGGTGTTCGTCGTCGCGGGCAGCTGCACCAACTGCCACACGCAGGTGCACGGCTCCAACCACCCGGCCGGCGCAAAGCTCTTGCGCTGAGGACCTCGGAAGAACGGACACGACCATGAAAACATCCACTCCCTCGTGGCTGCTCGGCGCCCTGGGCGCACTGTCCTTGAGCATCGGCCTGCCGGCCCTGGCCGCCGACCCCTCGCAGTGGAAATGCGAGACCTGCCCCTTCGAGGAGGCCGGCACGCACGGCTCGGTCGACGCAGGCGTCGGCGCGGTCTCCGACAACTCCGCCAAGCAGGGCGACTTCACCGGCCTCGATCGCCGCGGCGCCTTCGCGGTCGCGGGCGGCGAGGCACGCTACCGCGGCAAGGACGGGCTCTTCGGCAGCCTGTGGGCTTCCGACCTCGGCCTGGACACCCGCTCGCTGCGCGCCGAGCTCGGCAGCGAGGGGCGCTACACGCTTCGCCTGGGCTACGCCGAGCTGCCGCACCGGCTCAGCGACAGCGCCATGACGCCTTTCATCGGCAGCGGCGGCCCGGTGCTCACGCTGCCGGCGGGCTTCCCCGCCGCCGACACCGCGTCGATGCCGCTGGCCGGAACGCTGCAGCCGGTGGACATCGGCTTCAAGCGCACCCGGCTGGACCTGGGCGCATCGGTCCTCGGCCCCGAGCACTGGAGCTACCGCGTCAGTGCGCGCCGCGACGTGCGCGACGGCACCCAGCGCGGCGCCGG